>NZ_JBYTBK010000013.1:0-118620 GCF_058789115.1 Pseudomonas sp. FW300-N1A1
GGTCTTTCAGAACGAACTCGACGACAGTTTTTGGGGCTGCTCTGCAGCCCAGCGCGAGCAAGCTCGCTCGCCACGGGGGATGTATTGAGCAACCCTGTCCTTAACTGAACAGTATTACCGCCATGAGCGGGGTTTGTCGAAGATGGGTCGCTAGCGGCTTACCACATCAGATCGTCAGGGATCTGATAGGCCGCGTACGGATCGTCCTCGGCATCGACTTCTTCGGTCTGCACATTCATCTGCACGATACGTTGCGGATCGCGCTCCTGGATCTTCAGCGCCGCCTCGCGCGGGATGACTTCATAGCCGCCGGCGTGATGGACGATGGCCAGCGAACCACTGCTGAGCTTGTTGCGCATCAGGGTGTTGACCGACAGGCGCTTGACCTTCTTGTCGTCGACGAAGTTGTAGTAGTCCTCGGTGTTCAGCTTCGGCAGGCGAGAGACTTCGATCAATTGCTTGATCTGTGCGGCACGGGCTTTCTGCTCGGCCTTCTCCTGCTGCTGGCGGTTGAGTTCCTGGTCGCGCTTGACCTTCTCGGCCATGGCCTCTTGCGCCAGGCGCTGCTGGGTGTCATCGAGTTCGATCTGGCCTTTGTGGGCCAGGCGTTGTTGCTTCTGCTTGTCTTTGCCGACCTGCTTGGCCTGCTTTTGGTTGACCAGCCCTGCTTTGAGCAACTGGTCGCGAAGGGAAATGCTCATGTGCTTACTCACTTAGGCAACTGCTCAACCGCAGCTGGGCAAATTCTTTTCCTGACGTTTGGCTTCGCCCCACAAGGCGTCCAACTCTTCGAGGGTGCAATCTTCTATGGGACGGTGGGTGTCGCGCAATGCCTGTTCGATAAATCGGAAACGTCTCTCGAACTTGCTGTTGGCGCCGCGCAACGCGGTTTCCGGATCAACCTTGAGGTGACGCGCCAGATTGACCACGGAAAACAACAGGTCACCGACCTCGTCGGCTACCGCTTGCGGATCATTCTCGGACATGGCTTCGAGCACTTCGTCGAGTTCTTCGCGCACCTTGTCCAACACCGGCAAGGCGTCCGGCCAGTCGAAACCGACCTGCCCTGCCCGCTTCTGCAATTTCGCCGAACGTGACAATGCCGGCAATGCGCCGGGCACGTCATCGAGCAACGACAGCTGTTCGGGCGCCGAGGATTTCTCTGCGCGCTCCTCGGCCTTGATCTCTTCCCAGCGCTGCTTGACCTGTTCTTCACTCAGCCGCGGGACATCCAGCGGCGCATACAGATCGCCGGTGGGAAACACGTGGGGATGGCGGCGAATCAGCTTGCGGGTGATGCTGTCGACCACGCCCTCAAACTCGAAGCGTCCTTCTTCCCTGGCCAACTGGCTGTAATAAACCACCTGGAACAGCAAATCGCCCAGTTCACCCTGCAAGTGATCGAAGTCACCGCGCTCGATGGCGTCCGCCACTTCGTAGGCTTCCTCCAGGGTATGGGGGACGATGGTCTTGTACGTTTGCTTGATGTCCCACGGACAACCGTACTGCGGGTCGCGCAGGCGGTTCATCAGGTGCAGCAAATCTTCAAGTGAATACATCAAAACGGTCTCTGCCCGCTTTCTGTAGGAGCGAGCTTGCTCGCGATGAACGTTAACGATGACGCGCGCTATCTGAATAAATGCGTCGCCCTCAGGTTCTTCGCGAGCAAGCTCGCTCCTACAATAAAGCTCTTGCGTCTTATGGCGTACGGTTACGCCGGGTTTCAATGATGTTCGGCAACTGGGAAATCCGCCCCAGCAACCGCCCCAACGCGTCCAGCCCAGGAATCTCGATGGTCAGGGACATCAACGCGGTGTTGTCCTCTTTGTTCGAGCGGGTATTGACCGCCAGCACGTTGATCCGCTCGTTGAGCAGCACTTGCGAAACGTCGCGCAGCAGACCGGAACGGTCGTAGGCACGAATGACGATATCCACCGGATAGGTGAGCACCGGCACCGGCCCCCAACTGACCTGGATGATCCGCTCGGGCTCTCGCCCGCTCAGTTGCAGCACCGAGGCACAGTCCTGGCGGTGAATGCTCACGCCACGACCCTGGGTGATGTAACCGACGATCGCATCGCCCGGCAACGGCTGGCAGCAGCCGGCCATTTGGGTCATCAGGTTGCCCACGCCCTGGATCTGAATATCGCCACGCTTGCCCGGCTTGTAGCCGGTGGCTTTGCGCGGGATCAGTTCCAGCTGTTCGTTGCCCCGCTCCGGCTCGACCAGTTGCTGCGCCAGGTTGACCAGTTGCGCCAGGCGCAAATCGCCCGCACCCAACGCGGCAAACATGTCTTCGGCGGTTTTCATGTTGGCCTTGTCGGCCAGCTTCTCGAAATCCACCTGTGGCAGGCCGAGGCGATTGAGTTCGCGCTCGAGCAGGGTCTTGCCGGCGGCAACGTTCTGATCGCGCGCCTGCAGCTTGAACCAGTGAACGATCTTCGCCCGAGCCCGCGAGGTGGTGATGTAGCCCAGGTTCGGGTTCAGCCAGTCGCGACTCGGCGTGCCGTGCTTGCTGGTGATGATCTCGACCTGTTCACCGGTTTGCAGGCTGTAGTTGAGCGGGACGATGCGCCCGTTGATCTTCGCGCCACGGCAGTTGTGACCGATCTCGGTGTGCACGCGGTAAGCGAAGTCCAGCGGCGTCGCGCCCTTGGGCAAGTCGATGGCGTGACCGTCCGGGGTGAAGATGTACACCCGGTCCGGCTCGATATCGACCCGCAACTGTTCCGCCAGGCCGCCGATATCTCCCAGCTCCTCGTGCCACTCGAGCACCTGGCGCAACCAGGAGATTTTCTCTTCGTAGTGGTTGGAGCCGGACTTGACGTCGGTGCCTTTGTACTTCCAGTGCGCGCAAACCCCCAGCTCTGCCTCTTCGTGCATGGCGTGGGTGCGGATCTGCACTTCCAGCACCTTGCCCTCGGGACCGATCACCGCCGTGTGCAACGAGCGATAGCCGTTCTCTTTCGGGTTGGCGATGTAGTCGTCGAACTCTTTCGGGATGTGCCGCCACAGGGTGTGGACGATGCCGAGCGCGGTGTAGCAATCGCGCATTTCCGGCACCAGCACGCGAACGGCGCGCACGTCGTAGATCTGGCTGAATTCCAGGCCCTTGCGCTGCATTTTGCGCCAGATCGAATAAATGTGCTTGGCCCGGCCGCTGATGTCGGCATCGACGCCGGTGGCCTGCAGCTCGCTTTTGAGCTGGCTCATGACGTCGCTGATGAAACGCTCGCGATCAAGGCGCCGCTCATGCAGCAACTTGGCGATCTGCTTGTACTGCTCCGGCTCCAGGTAACGGAAGGACAGGTCCTCCAGCTCCCACTTGATATGACCGATACCCAGGCGATGGGCCAATGGGGCATAGATATCGAACACTTCCCGGGCGACCCGGTTGCGCTTTTCGTCATCGGCGGTCTTGACCGCACGAATGGCACAGGTGCGCTCGGCCAGCTTGATCAAGGCAACGCGAACGTCGTCGACCATGGCCACCAGCATCTTGCGCAGGTTCTCCACCTGGCCCTGCGTCCCCAGCACCATCGACTGACGGGGGCTCAGGCTGGCACTGATCGCGGCCATGCGCAGCACGCCGTCGATCAGCTTGGCGACGACCGGGCCGAAGCGCTGGCTGACAGCCGGCAGCTGGATCTGACCTTCGCGCACGCCACGGTACAGGATCGCCGCCACCAGCGAATCCTGGTCGAGCTTGAGGTCGGCGAGAATTTCCGCGATCTCAAGGCCGGTACGAAAACTCGACGTCCCTTCGGACCAGAGATTTTTCGCCGCATTGTCTTGCTGTTCGGCCTGGCGAGCGAACTCGCAGGCTTCCTTCAAGGCTTCGCGCTCCAGTGCCGGATCGACACTGACCGCATGATCGAGCCAAGCCTCGAGATTGATACTGCCGTCGGTGTTGATCGGCTGGTGTGCTCTCACCTGTACCATCTTGCTTACCTTCCCTACGACGCAGATTCAATGCGTCAATTCGCTGAACTTCGTTGCCCATGCACCGCCGCTGGGCTGACACGACGGATGCAGGGGCGGTCCAGTCGGACCAGACGAGCATCCTAGCTCGCTTCGAATAACGCCATGGCCTCGACATGTGCCGTCTGAGGAAACATATCGAGGATCCCGGCACGTTTTAACCGGTAGCCCTGCCTGATCAGTTCGGCCGTGTCGCGCGCCAGCGTTGCCGGGTTGCACGACACATAGACCAACCGCTTGGCACCCAGGGAGGCGAGCGTACGCACCGCCTCGAAAGCGCCATCACGCGGTGGGTCCAAGAGTACCGCAGAAAAGCCCTCGCCTGCCCATTCGGCATCAGCCAAAGGCTGGGATAAATCGGCCTGAAAAAACTTCGCGTTATGCAGATTGTTGCTTGCGGCATTCGCTGCGGCACGCTCGACCATGGCTTGCACGCCTTCCACCGCGACCACCTCGCGAACCTGTTGCGCCAGCGGCAAGGCAAAGTTGCCCAGGCCACAGAACAGATCGAGAACGCGCTCGTCTGCCGCAGGTTTCAGCCATTCCAGTGCCTGGGCAACCATCGCTTCATTGACCCCAGCATTGACCTGGATGAAATCCCCCGGACGATATGCCAACTCCAGGTTCCATTGCTCGAGACGGTAGCCCAGCGCCTGATCCGCCTGCACCGGTTGCGGCTCGCCTTCGCCATGCAGCCACAATTGGGCGTCATGGAAGGCGCAGAATTCCTTGAGGATGGTCAGGTCAGCTTCGGACAGCGGTGCCATGTGCCGCAGCAACAGCGCCAATGACGAACCGGCAAACAGTTCGACATGCCCCAAGGCCTGAGGCTTGCTCAATCGCCGGAGCATCTCGGGCAAACGGCTCATGATCGGTTGCAGGGGCTGGACCAGCACCGGGCAATCGTTGATGCCGACAATGTCCTGGCTGCCCGCTGCACGGAAACCGACTTCGAGCACCTTGGCCTTGATGTCCCAGCGCACCGCCACCCGGGCGCGACGCCGGTAGGCGAATTCCGGCCCGCTCAAAGGCGCTGCCCACTCATCGGGTTCAACACCGGCCACCCGTGACAACTGCTCGGCGAGCATGCGCTGCTTCAGGGCGAGTTGTTCGCCGTGGGGCAGATGCTGCACGCTACAGCCGCCGCAGCGCCCGGCATGGGCGCACGGTGCCGGGCGACGCAAGTCACTGGCGACGAAGACACGCTCGGTGCGCGCCTCGACCACTTTACCGTGAGCACCCAGCACCCGCGCCTCGACCTCTTCACCGGCCAGGGCACCGATGACAAACCAGGTGCGACCTTCGAAAAACGCGATACCGCGACCGTCATTGGCCAGGCGCTCGATGATCAAGCGCTGCTTCTTGCCGGTCGGGACTTGTGGGGCCTTGCTGCCGCCGGTGGGTTGGAAGCGCAGGCCTCTCTGTTGCTTGGCCATCAGTTGGGCGCGTCGAAAATGCCGGTCGACAAGTAACGGTCGCCCCGGTCACAGATAATCGCGACGATTACCGCATTTTCAACTTCCTTTGACAGACGCAGCATGGCCGCCACGGCACCGCCCGAGGACACTCCGCAGAAGATGCCTTCTTCGCGGGCCAGTCGACGGGTCACGTCTTCGGCTTCGCTCTGGGCCATGTCGACGATCCGGTCCACGCGATCAGCCTGGTAGATCTTCGGCAGGTACTCCTGGGGCCAGCGACGGATGCCCGGAATCGCCGAGCCTTCCATCGGTTGCAGACCGATGATCTGCACGTTCTCGTTCTGCTCTTTCAAATAGCGCGAGACGCCCATGATGGTACCGGTGGTGCCCATGGAACTGACGAAATGGGTGATGCTGCCCTGGGTCTGGCGCCAGATTTCCGGGCCGGTGGTGGTGTAGTGCGCTTCGGGATTATCACCGTTGGCGAACTGGTCCAGCACCTTGCCACACCCTTCGGCCTCCATGCGTTGAGCGAGGTCGCGGGCACCTTCCATGCCCTCTTCCTGGCTGACCAGAATCAACTCGGCACCATAGGCCGTCATCGCGGCCTTGCGCTCGGCGCTGGAGTTGTCGGGCATGATCAGGATCATCTTGTAGCCCTTGATCGCCGCAGCCATGGCCAGGGCAATCCCGGTATTGCCGGAGGTCGCCTCGATCAGGGTGTCGCCGGCATGGATCTGCCCGCGCAACTCGGCGCGGGTGATCATCGACAGCGCCGGACGGTCCTTGACCGAACCCGCCGGGTTGTTGCCCTCGAGCTTGAGCAGCAGGGTATTGCTGGTGGCACCGGGCAGGCGCTGCAAACGAACCAGCGGAGTGTTGCCGACGCAATCGGCGATGGTGGGGTACTGCAAGGTCATGGCGTATTCGCAATCCAGACTGCGGGGGTGACCATCATACCGGCAAACCTCGGCAGTCCATATCACGCAAAGTGCGAAGCTTATGCTTTGTAGGAATAAGCCTCGCTGCGCATGGGATGGGAAGGCTACTCACCGTCAGACTCTGGCGGTTCAACCGTCACTGCCGACCCCCGCCAACAAGCGCATAGTGAGCCGCAGTCCCTGCCCGGTGTTTTGTGCCCACAGGCGCCCGCCCTGTCGCTGCACGGCATTGCGCGCAATGCTCAGGCCCAGGCCAAACCCGCCGTTGCCCGGCCGTGAGCCATCGAGCCGGGTGAACGGATCAAAGATACGCTCCAGGTCCCGTTCGGCGACGCCACCGCCCTGATCCTCAAGCCGCAACAGCCAGTAATCACCGTCGCGCCGCCCGTCGAGGCGGACAATGCCGCCCGCCGGAGAGTGACGAATGGCGTTGCGCAAGAGGTTTTCCAGGGCCTGGGCCAAGGTATTGAGGTTGCCGCGAACCCAGCATGAGGCATCCACGCTGCAGTGCAGTTGCTCGGCGGGCCAGCCGCTTTCGTAGCAGGCATTTTCCGTGAGCATCTCCCACAAGGCCTGAATCTGGATGTCCTCATCCGGCAGCGGTGCCCGTTCAGTGTCCAGCCAGGCCAGTTGCAGGGTGTCTTCGACCAGTCGCTGCATGCCATCGACTTCACGGCCAATGCGTTCGCGCAACCGCGCCAGGTCCTGCTCACTCTCGCTGGCCACCCGCAAACGACTAAGCGGTGTGCGCAACTCGTGGGACAGGTCACGCAACAGTTGTTGCTGCAAGGCCACCATCCCTTGCAGGCGCTCGGACATGTGATCGAACGCTCGGCCCAACTCGCCCAGTTCATCCAGGCGATTGGTCGTCTGGCTCGACACGCGCACGCCCAACTGATCGGCACGCCAGGCGTTGGCCTGTTCACGCAGACTGTTGAGCGGGACGACCAGCAACCGATACAGCCCGACGCACAACAACAAGGTGAACAGCCCCGGAATCACACCGTTGGTGATCACGCGCCAGAACACCTTGTAGCGCCCAGGCAGGAATCGCTGGGGCAGTTCGATCACCAGGCTGCCGGTGGAGGGGTCGCCGGGAAACGGTACCCGCAGCCACGGCAGGCCCTTGTTATGGATGGGCCACTCCAGGCCGCGCAAAAAGGTCAGGCGCTGGATTTCCTTGTCCATCAGCGCGTGGTTGCTCAAGGACTGCAGGTCACCACCAATGACCCCCACCCAACCGGCTTCGCGCTGATGCATGCGCTGCAGCCAGTCATCGACGCCGGCGCTCTGTCGCTGCAACCACGCCTGCTCGGCTTCGGCGGCATAGCCCGTCAGGGTCCCCCGAGCCTCATCCGACAGGAACTGGTTCTGCTTTTCCATGTAGTGGCCCCACGACCAACTGAGCCAGATCATCAGCAGGCAGAAGGCAACCAGTAAAAAAGCCAGTTTCCAGAACAGCGAATGCTTGCCCGGAACGTCAGGCCACTTCATCGAGGGCACTCAAGACATAACCTTTGCCCCACACCGTCCGCACTTCGCGCTCACTGTAGCCAATGGCCTTGAGTTTGCGGCGGATCTGGCTGATGTGCATGTCCAGGCTGCGATCATGGGGTGCGTAGCCGCGCTGCAGCACGTGCTGATAAAGGAAGGCTTTGCTGAGCACTTCGTCACCGTTGCGATACAGGGTTTCGAGCAAGCGGTACTCGCTGCGGGTCAGGCCCGCCCACTGCTCGCCGTAGTGGACGTCGCACAGTTCACCGTCGTAGCGCAGGCTGTGGGCTTGGGTGTTGACCACCGGCGGTACATGCCGACGATCCAGGGCGACACGCCGCAGAATGGCTTCAATGCGCACCCGCAACTCGGCCATGCTGAAGGGCTTGGGTAGATAGTCATCGGCGCCCAGGCGAAAGCCGCTGATGCGGTCCGCTTCAGCACCCAGCGCCGACATCAGCAGCACGGGCGTCGAGTCACGGGTGCGCAGGTCAGTCAATACGGACAGCCCGTCCATGCCCGGCAACAGAATGTCCATCAGCACCACGTCGAAGGCCTGGGCACGGGCCATCGCCAGGCCGTCCTTGCCGTTCTGGCACCAGGTGACCTGAAAACCGCAGCGCCCCAGATGCTCATGCACATAAGCACCGAGCACGAGGTCGTCTTCGATCGCCAGGATACGTGGGCAGCCAACAGATACGGGAGTCATTAGCTTCTGCAAGTCATTCTCAATCGCCAATTATTCAAGATTGCCCCGCCGCGAGCAACCCGCTCCTTTAGTCTTGGTTGCCAAAGGCGATCAAAGGGCGACAACGTCGTGGATATTTTGCAGAGATTGCCCGCCGGCAAATCGCTACACTGCGCAGGTGCGGCGTGCCGGATGCACGCATCGGTCATTGATGAGCAGCGTGATAGCAGGAGAGTGGCGTGCTGAGAAAACTGGGGATCAAAGGTCGCGTGTTCTTGCTGACCTTGTTGCCGACTAGCCTGATGGCCCTGGTCCTGGGCGGCTATTTCACCTGGATGCAACTGTCCGACCTGCAGACCCAACTGCTGCAACGGGGCGAAATGATCGCCGAACAATTGGCGCCCCTGGTGGCCCCGGCCATGAGCCACCAGGATGAAGAGTTGCTGGAGCGCATCGCCACGCAGGCACTGGAGCATCCAGACGTACGCGTCGTGTCGTTTCTCGCCCCGGACCGCACACTGGTGGCCCACGCCGGCCCGTTGATGCTCAACCCGGCGCCGAGCGGTGACGGCTCGCACATGCGCCAACGGACCGGCAACGACGCCACCCGCTACCTGCTGCCAGTGTTCGGCAAACATCGCAACCTGGCCGGCGACGTGATCCCGGAAGAAGCCGAACGGTTGCTGGGCTGGGTCGAGCTGGAGCTTTCCCATAGCGGCATGTTGCTGCGCGGTTATCGCAGCCTGTTTGCCAGCCTGCTGTTGATTGTCGCCGGCTTGATCTGTACCGCACTGCTCGCCTTGCGCATGGGCAAAACGATCAATACCCCGCTCCACAGCATCAAGCAGGCCGTAGCCCTGCTCAAGGAAGGCCATCTCGAAACCCGCTTGCCGCCGCTCGGCAGCCAGGAGCTGGACGAACTGGCCTCAGGCATCAACCGCATGGCCAGCACCCTGCAAAATGCCCAGGAAGAGTTGCAACACAGCATCGACCAGGCCACCGAAGACGTACGCCAGAACCTGGAAACCATCGAAATCCAGAACATCGAACTGGACCTGGCCCGCAAGGAGGCCCTGGAAGCGAGCCGGATCAAGTCCGAATTCCTGGCCAATATGAGCCACGAGATCCGCACGCCGCTCAATGGCATCCTCGGCTTCACCCACCTGCTGCAAAAAAGCGAACTGACACCGCGCCAGCTCGACTACCTGGGCACCATCGAAAAGTCCGCCGACAGCCTGCTGGGCATCATCAACGAAATTCTCGATTTCTCGAAAATCGAGGCCGGCAAGCTGGTGCTCGACAGCATTCCGTTCAACCTGCGCGACCTGCTGCAGGACACCCTGACCATCCTCGCCCCCGCCGCTCACGCCAAACAGCTGGAACTGGTCAGCCTGGTCTACCGCGATACACCGCTGTCGCTGGTGGGCGACCCGCTGCGCCTCAAGCAGATCCTCACCAACCTGGTGAGCAACGCGATCAAGTTCACCCGCGAAGGCACCATCGTTGCCCGCGCCATGCTCGAAGATGAACACGAAGACAGCGTGCAGTTGCGCATCAGCATCCAGGACACCGGTATCGGCCTGTCGAACCAGGACGTCCGCGCACTGTTCCAGGCCTTTAGCCAGGCCGACAACTCCTTGTCCCGACAACCCGGCGGCACCGGCCTGGGGCTGGTGATTTCCAAGCGCCTGATCGAGCAGATGGGGGGCGAGATCGGTGTCGACAGTACACCGGGCGAAGGCTCGGAGTTCTGGATCAGCCTGAGCCTGCCCAAAGCCCGCGACGATGCCGAGGACCTGCCGGCCCTGCCACTGCTCGGGCGACGCATCGCGGTGCTGGAAAACCACGAATTGGCACGCCAGGCCTTGCAGCATCAACTGGAAGACTGTGGCCTGGCGGTCACGACCTTCAATACCCTGGAAAGCCTGAGCAACGGCGTCACCAGCGCTCACCAGACCGATCAGGCCATCGACCTGGCGGTGCTGGGCATCACCTCTAATGACATGCCGCCGGAGCGGCTCAACCAGCACATCTGGGACCTCGAGCACCTGGGCTGCAAGGTGCTGGTGCTGTGCCCGACGACCGAACAGACGCTGTTCCACCTTTCCGTGCCCAACCCCCACAGCCAGTTGCAGGCCAAACCCGCCTGCACCCGCAAGCTGCGCCGGGCACTCTCCGACCTGGTCAACCCGCGCCAGGTACGCAACGACCCGGGCGAACCGGTGTCCAGCCGCGCGCCCAAAGTGCTGTGTGTAGACGACAACCCGGCGAACCTGCTGTTGGTGCAGACCTTGCTCGAAGACATGGGAGGCAAGGTGCTGGCCGTCGAAAGTGGTTACGCCGCGATCAAGGCCGTGCAGAATGAAACCTTCGACCTGGTGTTGATGGACGTACAGATGCCCGGCATGGATGGACGCCAGAGCACCGAAGCGATTCGCCAATGGGAAAGCGAGCGGCCTTGCACGCCACTGCCCATCGTCGCCCTCACCGCCCACGCCATGGCCAACGAGAAACGCGCCTTGCTGCAAAGCGGCATGGACGACTACCTGACCAAACCCATCAGCGAACGCCAACTGGCACAAGTGGTCTTGAAATGGACCGGGCTGGCGCTGCACAACCACCTTCCGGAACGGGCCGACGCCCATGGCTCCAACAGCGACCTGCTGGTACTCGACCCCGATGAAGGCCTGCGACTGGCGGCTGGCAAGGCTGACCTGGCGGCCGACATGCTGGCCATGTTGCTGGCGTCGCTGGACTCCGACCGCGAGGCCATTCGCGTGGCCCGCGACAGCCGTGATCACAACGCCCTGATCGAGCGCGTCCATCGCCTGCACGGAGCGACCCGCTATTGCGGGGTTCCCCAATTGCGCGCGGCGTGCCAACGCAGCGAAACCCTGCTCAAGCAGCACGATCCCAAGGCCCAGGCGGCGCTGGATGATCTGGAACGGGCGATCAATCGCCTGGCCACGCAAGCACGTATCACTGCCTGACCCAGCGCAATGGCGCTGCACTCATTGGCCGTTAAACTCAGGGCATTCAGAACCAGGACCCGACCATGCGCACGATTCTCTTCAGCAGCCAGACCTACGACCGCGACAGTTTTCTTGCCGCCCCCGCACACGCCGGTATCGAGTTGCACTTTCAGCCCGCACGCCTGTGCCTGGACACCGTGGCCCTGGCCGAGCGATTCGAGGTGGTCTGCGCCTTTATCAATGACGACCTCAGTGCGCCCGTACTGGAACAGCTGGCCGCCGGCGGTACGCGGCTGATTGCCCTGCGCTCGGCCGGCTACAACCACGTCGACCTGACGGCGGCGAAACGCCTGGGTTTGAACGTCGTACGTGTACCGGCCTATTCACCCCACGCCGTTGCCGAACATGCCGTGGCCTTGATCCTGGCGTTGAACCGGCGCCTGCACCGCGCCTACAACCGTACCCGCGAAGGTGATTTCAGCCTGCACGGCCTGACCGGTTTCGACCTGCACGGCAAAACCGTGGGGGTGGTCGGTACCGGGCAGATCGGCGCCACATTCGCCAGGATCATGGCCGGCTTCGGCTGCCAGCTCCTGGCTTACGACCCTTACCCCAACCCTGAAGTCCAGGCCCTCGGAGCCCGTTACCTGCCTCTGCCGCAACTGCTGGCCGAAGCGCAAATCATCAGCCTGCACTGTCCGCTGACCAGCGAAAGCAAACACCTGATCAACAGTCAGTCACTGGCCCGACTGCAACCCGGCGCCATGCTGATCAATACCGGGCGCGGCGCGCTGGTGGACACCCCGGCGCTGATCGAGGCCTTGAAAAGCGGTCAACTGGGCTATCTGGGGCTGGATGTCTACGAAGAAGAGGCCCAGCTGTTCTTCGAGGACCGCTCCGACCTGCCCTTGCAGGACGACGTGTTGGCGCGCCTGCTGACGTTCCCCAACGTGATCGTCACCGCCCACCAGGCGTTCCTGACCCGCGAAGCCCTGGCCGCCATTGCCGCCACGACCCTGAGCAACATCAGTGACTGGGCGGCGGGTACCCCGCACAACCTGGTCGAGGGTTGAGCCGGACTGATCGAAGGTCGCATCCGTGGGCCATGCGCCACGCCTTCGCGTGCTAGCATATCGGCCATATTTGGAGGACCCATGGTCGAACACGATTTCCGCTACAACCTGATGAACCCGCAGCACACCCTGACCGAATGCCGCGCACTGACGCCGGGACGCTATCAGGTCACCGGCAACGGTGGCTCGATTCGCGCCGATGACGTGTTGCTGGTCACCCTCAAGGGCAGCAAGGATTTGTCCATGCGCCTGACCGTCGAAAACGTCCGTCACCTGCTCAAGCCAATGGGGCAGTGGGTGGCCGTGGCCAGCGGTCCGGTGTTTGGCGAACTAGCCATTCACACTTGGCAGGTGAACTGCGACAGCTGCGCCAAGGAGCTGAGCTTCGAGTTCGCGGTCGACGCCAAGCTGGGCAACAAGGCTGAAAAGCCGGCCGCCACTGCGCGCATCGCCGAGCTGGGCTGGACCACTGCCGGTGAAAAGCACCGCTGCCCGAAATGCCAGGAGCCGGCGTGATGAAACACCTCGTTCTGGCCGGTATGGCAGGCGCGGGCTTGTTGGGTTGTGCCGCTGAACCGGTAAAACTGCAGCAGGATCGCAGCTACATCCTGGAATGGATCGGTGAGCGTCCGCTGATCGATTACAGCCACCTGACCATCACCCTGGGTGAAGACGGCCGGGCCTATGGCAACGGCGGCTGCAACCACTGGTTCGCCCCCTACACCCTGGACGGTGACAAGCTGAGTTTCGGCAAGGTTGGCAGCACCCGCAAGCTGTGTGCTCCGGCCCTGATGGAGCAGGAAAAACGCTTCCTGCAAGCGTTGGAAACCGTGCAACGCTGGGACATCTCGCCGATCGAGCAACTGCGCTTCTGGCCGGCCGAAGGCAAACCGTTGCGCTGGTGGCCTGAAGAGGGTTAAGCGAACGCCGAGCCTTGTAGCAGCCGGTCGACGCTCGAGTGCTCGCGATGGACGTTAACGATAACGCGTACTTTCTGATTAAACGCGTTGCTCTTGAGTTCATCGCGAGCATGCTCGCTCCTACAGGTACGACCTCGGCGCCACACTCAGTTCGTCGCCTGTAATGCCTTGAGCTTGGCCATCACTCCCGCCGCCGTCTGCTCACCCATCAGTTGCTCACGCACCTTGCCCTTGTCGTCGATGATGTAGGTCACAGGCAACGCTTCGCTGCGCGGTAGCTCAAACCGCTCGGCCGGATCCTGAGCCAGGACCGTGAAGGCGATACCGAGCTTGTTGCTGGCGCTCTTGAGCTCCTCGCCCTGCACATGGTCGAAATTGACCCCGAAGACATCGATCTTCTGACCCTTGAGCTGTTCGGCCAGCGCATTGAGTTCAGGGATCTCCGTGCGGCATGGGCCACACCATTCGGCCCAGTAATTGAGCACCAGCCATTGGCCATCCAGGCGCTCGGACGCCACCTTCTGCCCCAATTGGTCGGTGCCGTAATCGTAACCACAACCGCTGAGCAGCAAGGTTGTGCAAAGTGCCAGTGCTGCCGTCAATCGCCTTGTCATCGGGTGATCCTTACTCAAAAAATAGAGACTGCTTGCGACCCGTTGCCACCGAAGGTTCAGGACTGCTCGCCGCGCGGGTAGAATAGCCGCCACCTTACGCAAGAAGCGACCCGCTCATGACCGATCTGACGCTTTATCACAACCCGCGCTGCTCGAAATCCCGCGGTGCGCTGGAACTGCTGGAAGCCCGTGGGCTGACGCCGACCGTGGTCCGCTACCTGGAAACCCCGCTCAATGCCGCGCAACTGCAAAGCCTGTTGGGCAAGCTGGGGATCAGTGCCCGGCAATTGCTGCGCACCGGTGAAGACGAGTACAAGACCCTGAACCTGGCCGACAGCAGCCTGAGCGAGGCGCAACTGATCGCCGCCATCGCCGAGCACCCCAAGCTCATGGAGCGACCGATCCTCGAGGTCGGTGACAAAGCCATCATTGGCCGTCCGCCCGAGAACGTGCTGGAGCTGGTGCCGTGAGCGCGCCGTACATTCTGGTGCTGTATTACAGCCGCAGTGGCTCGACCAATGAAATGGCCCGCCAGATCGCCCGGGGCATCGAGCAGGCCGGCATGGAAGCGCGCCTGCGCACCGTCCCGGCAATCTCCACCGAATGCGAAGCCGTATCGCCGGACATTCCCGACGAAGGTGCGCTGTACGCCAGCCTCGACGACCTGAAAAACTGCTCGGGCCTGGCCCTCGGCAGCCCGACCCGCTTCGGCAACATGGCCGCACCGCTCAAGTACTTCCTCGATGGCACCAGCAACCTGTGGCTGACGGGCTCCCTGGTCGGTAAACCGGCAGGCGTCTTCACCTCCACCGCCAGCCTGCACGGCGGCCAGGAAACCACCTTGCTGTCGATGATGCTGCCCTTGCTGCACCACGGCATGCTGATCACCGGCCTGCCCTACAGCGAGTCGGCCTTGCTGGAAACCCAGGGTGGCGGTACGCCGTATGGCGCCAGTCATCACGCCGGAGCCGACGGTAAAAGCGGCCTGGATCAACACGAAGTCGCCTTGTGCCGGGCCCTGGGCCTGCGCCTGGCGAAAACCGCGCAAAAGCTGGAAAGCCGTCAGCCAATGGAGAGCAACCGTGGCTAAAAAGCCCAAGATCCTGCCCTCCATCGAGTGGTTGGAACCCCGCGTGCGGTTCAGCCGTGCCGCCAGCCTGCTGTGCTTTTTCGGCCTGGTTGGCCTGCTGTGCGCCTACTACCTGGTGTTTGCCGACCTGCATGGCGCCCGGCCATGGGTCATCCTGCTGATCGAGCTGGTGCCGCTGGTGCTGCTGGCACCCGGCATGATCAGTGGCAGTGCCCGCGGGCATTCGTGGATGTGCTTTGTGGTGAACCTGTACTTCATCAAGGGCGCGATTGCCGCGTTCGACCCCAATCGCCAGTTGTTCGGCCTGCTGGAAATGGCCGCCAGCCTGGCGGTGTTCTGCTCGGCGCTGCTGTACGTGCGCTGGCGCTTCCAGCTCAACCGCAAGCTGGCGGGCGAAGGCGAGCCTTCAGTCGCCTGACCTGACGCCAGGATCGCCGCCCGGAGCATGCCTGCTCCCACACGGGTTCTTCAGTGGGCACACCCTGTGTGAACACTCGATGACCCTGCGGGAGCAGACGGGCTCGCGATGTAGGTCCCGGGGTCTCAATGATTGACGGTATACGCCAGCATCATCGAAATCTGGCACATCGGCCGGCCGCTCTCGGCATGCCACTGGTTGAACGCATTCTGCACCGTCGCCAGGTCCCGCTGGCTGGTAGGCGCCTTGTCGATGATTCCTTGCGCGTTCAGTGCCGCGACCACGTCAAAGGTCGGCACAAAGGTATCCTTGCCCACCATCCGCAGAAAGCGTGGCGCCGACAGGCCACCCAACTGATGCCCATGCCTGGCCAGGTATTTCCACAGGCCTACGATATCCGTCACCGGCCACTCGGCTATCAGTTCGCCAAAGCTGCCCTTCTCTTTCGCGACGTCCAGCACCAACTGTGCATTGCGCGGCACGCTCTTGAGCTTGCCCAGGTGGCGGATGATCCGCGCATCCTGCATCAGCCGTTCCAGGTGTTCGGCGCCCATCAACACCACCTTCTGCGGGTCGAACCGGAAGAACACCTCTTCGAACGCCGGCCACTTGGCGTCCACCAGGCTGTGCTTGAGCCCGGCACGGAACACACGCAGGGCCAGGGTCGACAAGTAGCGGTCATCGCTGATCTGGCGCAGTTGTTCCGCCGTCTTGGGCACGGGCAGGTGGGCTTCCAGTTCGGCCGCCGAGCCAAACCGGTTCAGACAGTATTCGTGCAGCCACTTGTAATCGCGCATGCCCTCTCCTGAGCAAAGAAATAAAAACGGCGCCCGTGAGCGCCGTCAGAGCGTAACCGTCCATTGAATCAGAGGTTGACCACATTCACGAACCGCGACGCCGCCGTTTCGTCGATGCGCAGGCTGGTGAAGTCGAACAGGTTACGGTCCGCCAACTGCGACGGAATCACGTTCTGCAGGCTGCGGAAAATGCTTTCGGTACGGCCGGGGGTCTTGCGTTCCCACTCCTGAAGCATTTCCTTGACCACCTGGCGTTGCAGGTTTTCCTGGGAACCACAGAGGTTGCACGGAATGATCGGGAATTGCTTGAAGTCCGAGTAGGCTTGAATGTCTTTCTCATTGCAGTAGGCCAACGGACGAATCACCACGTTGCGCCCGTCATCGGCACGCAGTTTCGGCGGCATGGCCTTGAGCGAACCGTTGAAGAACATGTTCAGGAAGAAGGTCTCGACAATGTCGTCGCGGTGGTGACCGAGGGCCATCTTGGTCGCGCCGATTTCGTCGGCAAACGTATAGAGCGTGCCACGGCGCAGGCGCGAGCACAGCGAGCACGTGGTCTTGCCCTCCGGCACCAACTCCTTGACCACCGAATAGGTATCTTTTTCGACGATGTGGTACTCCACGCCCAGCGCCTTAAGGTAGGCCGGCAGCACATCCTCAGGGAAACCCGGCTGCTTCTGGTCCATGTTCACCGCGACGATGTCGAACTTGATCGGTGCCACCTTCTGCAGGTGCATCAGCACGTCGAGCATGGTGTAGCTGTCCTTGCCACCGGACAGGCAGACCATGACCTTGTCACCGTCTTCGATCATGTTGAAGTCGGCAACGGCTTCACCGGCCAGCCGGCGTAGACGTTTCTGCAGTTTGTTCTGGTTGACCGTAAGAGTGCCCATGGCGCTTGAAATCCGCGAGGTGTGACGAAAGGTGCGCATTTTACGCAAAAATACTGAGTGGGCGAAGAGTTCCGCGCGTCCTGACTCGCCACTGATATCAGGTAGGCCACTGCTTGGTGTTCTGTCATGCAGTGCAGCGATTAACCCCCGGGTTTACAGCGCAATTTGCTCTAAAGGCCCTGCTCCCGCCCTATCCAGTCCTTTCTATACTGCGACATAAGGTTGCATGCACCTGAAGACCTTTACTGACTTGGCCAATGGCCTGTAGGCGCTCCGTTGGGGGGCGATAGCAATCACGAAGGAGTGACTGATTATGATCCATCACGTCGTGGGGCTTTTCACCCACCCAGATCAAGAATGGAAAGAGATTCGTGGCGACCAAGAGGAAAGCATCAGCCACATGTACCTCACTCACACGCTGATTCTGGCGGCGATACCAGCGATTTCGGCGTTTATCGGCACGACCCAGGTGGGCTGGGTCATTGGCAGTCGCGCACCGGTCATGCTGACCATGGAAAGCGCACTGTGGATGACCATCATGTCGTACCTGGCGATGCTTGGCGGAGTCGCGGTGATGGGCGCGTTCATCCACTGGATGGCCCGCACCTATGACGCCAGCCCGAGCCTGGCACGCTGTGTCGCGTTTGCCACCTACACCGCCACACCGCTGTTCATCGGGGGCCTGGCGGCGCTCTATCCGCACATGTGGCTGGGCATGATCGTCGGCACCGCCGCGATCTGCTACACGGTTTACCTGCTGTATGTGGGGTTGCCGACCTTCATGAACATTCCATCTGACGAGGGTTTTCTGTTTTCAAGTTCAGTGCTCGCCGTAGGGCTGGTAGTGCTGGTTGCGATCATGGCATTCACCGTGATTGTCTGGGGCCTGGGCGTCGGTCCGGTCTATACCAACTAAAACAGGCGATCACAGCGGGCAACTGGAGCGAGCCAGGGATGCCGCCGATAACACAAATCAGGATCTGCCATCACAGGCCGCCGCAAGGCGGCCTTTTGATTGGGCCACGACCACTCGGTACCTGAGCGATTCGCAATGCACGCGGTTTGCCGCATACTCGACGCCTCTGGAGAACCGCCAAGCATGCCCGAGC
This sequence comes from Pseudomonas sp. FW300-N1A1, assembly GCF_058789115.1. NCBI lineage: Bacteria > Pseudomonadati > Pseudomonadota > Gammaproteobacteria > Pseudomonadales > Pseudomonadaceae > Pseudomonas > Pseudomonas sp. FW300-N1A1. Next base: position 18,409 of record NZ_JBYTBK010000013.1, read on the forward strand.
AACTCAATACCCGCGTCGAAGACTGTTTCCAACAAGCCGAATCCTTTTTCAAACGCCCCTTCAAGCGCCCGGTGGTCAGCCTCAAGTTGCGCGGCCAGAAGGCCGGTGTTGCCCATCTGCATGAGAACCTGCTGCGCTTCAACCCGCAACTGTATCGGGAAAACACCGAAGACTTCCTCAAACAGACCGTGGCCCACGAAGTCGCCCACCTGATCGCCCACCAATTGTTCGGTGAGCGCATTGCCCCCCACGGCGAGGAGTGGCAACTGATCATGCGCGGCGTCTACGAACTGCCGCCCAACCGCTGCCACACCTACGCCGTCAAACGCCGCAGCGTGACCCGCTACATCTACCGCTGCCCGTGTGCCCGCAACGACTTCCCGTTTTCAGCCCAGCGCCACAGCCTGGTGCGCCAGGGGCGACGCTATCTGTGCCGCCAGTGCCGCGGCACACTGGTGTTCAGCGGCGAGATGCGGATTGAATAACTGGGTTGGCAATGACCAATGCTCCCCCTCTGTGCGCGCATGCACTCAACCCACTCAATCAAGCGTGAACACTTCCCCGTGGCGAGCGAGCTTGCTCGCGCTGGGGTGCGAAGCGCCCCCAACAAGCCTATTGCAGTCTTTCAGATAAAACTCGGTGACCGGCTTTGGGTCTGCTGTGCAGCCCAGCGCGAGCAAGCTCGCTCGCCACGATGCCTGTGATCAGGACCGTTGCTCCCACAAGGAGCCATGTAGGGACCTGACCGACGCTAAACAACCACCCTGGCACGGCGCAGCGCTGCAATCTGCTCCAGGCTGTACCCCAACTCACTCAGCACCTGATCGGTATGCGCCCCCAGTGCCGCACCGATATGCCGTGGCTCAGGCAGCCCCTCGGAGAATTTCAACGGGCAGGCCATCTGCGCCTGTGTGCTGCCGTCACTACGGGGCACCTGGGTCACCAGTTCCCTTGCTTTGAGCTGGGGATGTTCCACCGCTTCGGCCAGGCTCAACACCGGCTCGACGCAAGCATCGACCCCGGCGAACAGCTGGCAAAGCTCGGCGAAGTCGTGTTTTTCGAACTCGATCTGCAACGCCAGCTTCAGTGCCTTTTGCTCTTCGGGCCTGGGCGACAGCCCCTGCGCCGCCAAGTGCGGCTGGCCTAGCGCCGTACACAATTGCTGCATGAAGTCGGGCTCCAGGCTGCCCACCGACAACCAGCGTCCGTCGCGCGTGCTGTAGTAGTCGTAGAAGCTTCCACCGTTGAGCACCTGGTCCTCGCGCCCCGGCGTCACGCCGCACGCCAGGTAGCCCGCACCCGCCATCGCATTCAGGCTGAACGCGCAATCGGTCATGCTCACATCCAGGTGCTGGCCCTGTCCGCTGTGCTGGCGGGCAATCACCGCTGCCAGCAAGCCGATGACACCGTGCAACGATCCGCCGGCGATGTCCGCCGCCTGAATCCCCAGCGGCAATGGCCCACTGTCCTTGCGCCCGGTGTAACTGGCCACTCCCGCCAGCGCCAGATAATTGATGTCGTGCCCGGCGCGATCCTTGTACGGACCGGTCTGGCCATAGCCGGTGATCGACACGTAAATCAGCCGCGGATTGATCGCCTTCAACGCCTCATAACCCAACCCCAGGCGCTCCATCACGCCCGGGCGAAATTGCTCCAGGACAATGTCATGGTCTTGCAGCAACTGCTTGACCACCTCCAGCGCCTCGGGCTGCTTGAGGTCCAGCGCCAGGCTGCGCTTGTTGCGATTGAGGTAGGCATGGCTGGCCGAGGTGCCCTGGTCATGGGGCGGCAATACCCGCAACAGGTCCATGCGGGTCGGCGATTCGATGCGCAATACCTCGGCGCCCATGTCCGCCAGCAACAGCGAGGCAAACGGCCCCGGCAACAGTGTCGAGAAATCCAGAATCTTGAGTGATGCCAATGGACCCTGCATAAACCTTCTCCTTGAGCGATACCTCAAGCCTAGGCAGACGATGACCCGGCGGCAATCACCTTTAGCATCAGCGCGAGTGACCGTTGCGCTCAAATCCGGGGCAAGAAAAAACCCGCCGTAGCGGGTTTTTCATCGACTTGAGTGAGTTACTTCACGGAAGTCGGGGTTGGGCCTTCAGCCACACCCAGGTCGTCGACTTCACGGGTGTCGGAGATACCGCGACCACCGGAAGCCAGCTCGACCTGCAGCTTGTCTTCGTCCAGCTCCTTGACCCACTTGGCCACGACCAGGGTGGCAACCGCGTTACCCACCAGGTTCGTCAGGGCGCGGGCTTCGGACATGAAGCGGTCGATACCCAGGATCAGCGCCAGGCCGGCAACCGGCAGGTGGCCTACGGCGGACAGGGTGGCGGCCAGCACGATGAAGCCGCTACCGGTCACGCCCGCAGCACCTTTGGAAGACAGCAGCAGCACCAGCAGCAAGGTGATCTGGTGGGTGATGTCCATTTGAGTGTCAGTCGCCTGAGCGATGAACACCGCCGCCATGGTCAGGTAGATCGACGTGCCGTCGAGGTTGAACGAGTAACCCGTCGGGATCACCAGGCCCACCACTGATTTCTGTGCGCCCAGGCGCTCCATCTTGATCAGCATGCGCGGCAGTGCGGACTCGGACGAGGAAGTGCCCAGCACGATCAGCAGCTCTTCACGGATGTAGCGGATCAGTTTCAGTACGCTGAAACCGTGAGCACGGCAGATGCCACCCAGTACCACCACCACGAACAGGATGCAGGTGATGTAGAAGCAGATCATCAGTTGCCCCAGCTGCACCAGCGAGCCGACACCGTAGGCGCCGATGGTGAAAGCCATGGCACCCAGCGCACCGATGGGCGCCAGCTTCATGATCATGTTGATGATGTTGAACATCACATGGGCAAAGCGATCGATGAAGTCCAGCACTGGCTTGCCATAGGCACCCAGGCGATGCAGGGCGAAACCGAAGATCACCGAGAACATCAGCACTTGCAGGATGTCGCCGTTGGCAAAGGCACCGACGATGGTGTTCGGGATCACATTGAGGATAAAGCCGACAATGCTCTGGTCCTTACCGGCAGTGACGTAGGCGGCGACCTTGGAGGCATCGAGCGTCGACACATCGATGTGCATGCCGTTGCCCGGCTGGACGACGTTGACCACGACCAGGCCGATCAGCAGCGCGATGGTGGAAACGATTTCGAAGTACAGCAACGCGTAGCCGCCGGTTTTACCGACCGACTTCATGTTCTGCATGCCAGCTATACCGCTGACGACGGTACAGAAGATGATCGGTGCGATGACCATCTTGATCAGTTTGATGAACCCGTCACCCAGTGGCTTGAGCGCCACCCCGGTCTGCGGATAGAAGTGACCGAGCAAAATGCCGATAACGATGGCAACGATCACCTGGAAATACAGGGATTTGTACAGTGGCTGACGAGTCGTCATTGCAAAGTTCCTCAAGAGCACCGCGCTGCAATCATCCATCTGATGCAAGCGACGCCTACCGTGCGAACCCTCCTGCACTGGAGGGATTTGTTGTGTCGAGCTGCACGCTGGCAGACCTCTCGTCCCTATCGCAAACCCCGTGCCACCTTTCAAAAATCCACTGAAAGCCTTTTGCTACAAGGGCTGCAGCGAATCCGCCCTTGCCGAGAGGGCCGTTGCCGATGGCGGATTCCCGCCCACCCACCGAATCCCGTCCTACAATTTGGCGGATATCCGCCTTGCCCCACCCCGGGGTGATGGCTAAGATCCGCCACTCAATGGACGGACCATCCCCCCATGCGCGAACGCACCATTGCCAGTCATTTTGCTCGTGCGGCCACCGGTGGCGCGCGCCGGGTTGGCTACGACTGTTCAAGCCTGCTGCACAGCCTCGGGATCAGTGCCGAACTGCTCGACGAACCTCGCGCCCGGATCGCACCGGAGCAGTTCACGGCCCTGCTGCAAGGCCTGTGGCTGGCGCTGGACGACGAGTACCTGGGGCTCGCCCGCCGCCCAAGCAAGCGCGGCACTTTCGCCATGATGTGTCATGCCCTGATCCACTGCCGCAATCTCGAAAAAGCTCTGGAGCGCGGCCTGTTGTTCTACAGCCTGTTCCCCGACGCTCCGAGCCTGACCCTGAGCCGCGAAGGCGACTGGGTGCGCTTGAGCCTGGATGATTCACAGCTTCTGGATCCGGATCACTTTCTCACTGAAAGCCTGCTGGTGATCTGGCATCGCCTGGGCAGTTGGCTGATCGGCCAGCGCATTCGCCTGGAGCAAGCCTGCTTCAGCTACCCGAAACCCGGGCACGGCGCCGAATACGACCTGCTGTTTCCCTGCCCGCTGGCGTTCGGCGCCGAACACAGCGGTCTGCTGTTTCACAGCCGCTACCTGTCCATGCCCCTGCTCCAGGACGAACGGACCCTCAAGCACTTCCTTGAGCACTCGCCAGCCGACCTGCTGTCGCGACCGGATGACGGCGACAGTTTGAGCAGCCAGCTACGACGCCTGCTCAGCCGTGACAGCGCTCGCTGGCCGGATCTGGAGGCCGTTGCCGCACACCTGCACATCAGCCCGCAAACATTGCGTCGGCATTTGCGTGAAGAAGGTTCGAGTTTTCAGGAGTTGAAGGATCAGCTACGTCGCGACATCGCGATTTATCACCTGAGCCGCGCCGATCTGTCATTGCAACAGATCGCCGAGCAGCTGGGGTTCTCGGAACCCTCGGCGTTTCACCGGGCGTTCAAAAAGTGGACCGGGTTAACGCCAGGTGCCTATCGGGCGCAGGAGAGCCAAGTGTGAACATGAGCCCCTCCCGTGGCGAGAGGGGCCTCACAGGACCGGGAAATGAATCCGGAACGCCGCGCCACCCAGCTCAGAATCACCCAGCGTCAACTGCGCGCCATAGCTTTCGATGATGTCCTTGACCACCGCCAGACCAATACCCTGCCCCGGATGCTGACGGTCCAGCCGTTCGCCGCGCTGGAGAATCCGCGCTCGCTGATCCACTGGAACACCCGGACCATCGTCTTCCACGCACAACTCAATCCCTGCCAATGTCTGGCGCAGGCTGACGTGCACTTCACCCAGGCACAACCGATAGGCGTTTTCCAGCAGGTTGCCGAGCATTTCCAGCAAGGCGCCCTGCTCGATGGGTACATGACACGAGGCCGGCAGGTCAAATGAGGCCTTGACCCGCTTATCGCGGTAGACCTTGTCCAGCGTATCGCACAGGCTCTTGAGCACCGGCTGCAACTGGACCTGATGACGCACCAGGCCACTTTTACGCAAGCTGGCGCGCTGCAACTGGTAGCTGATTTGCTGGCTCATGCGCTCGATCTGCGATTGCAGCACCCACGCCTGCTCCCGGTCTTCAGGTCGCTGGGCCATGTCTTCACTGACCCCTTGCAGCACTGCCAGCGGGGTTTTCAGGCTGTGGGCCAGATCGTCCAGAGAGTCACGGTAGCGACTGCGTTGCTCCCGTTCACTGCTTAGCAACCGGTTCAGGGAGCCGGTCAGGCGTAGCAGTTCCCGCGGATGTTCCTCGCTGAGGCTTTCGCGCTCACCGCTTTCGATCTGGTCCAATTCCTGGCTCAAGCGCCGCAATGCCTTCAAGCCCCAGGTAAGGCCGATCCAGAGCAAGGCGAGCAGTACCAGCAACGCTGCGCCAAAGCCCAGGTAGAGATTCTCCCGCACCCCTTCGAGGGTCTGCTGGTATTCACGCACCGGTTGCAGCGCAACGATGCTGAACGCCGCACTCTTGCCGCCCAGCAGTTTGATTTCGACGTCATAGACGAAGAACTCCTGGCCGTTGCCCTCGCGAATCCGCGCGAACTCGTTGCCGCGCCCGTCGTAACGCGGCTTGTAATTGATGCTCTCGTCCTGAGTCGCCCGCGAACGCCAGACCAGATGACCTTCGCGGTCATAGATGTAGCCCAGCAAGCGAGTGTCGGCGAGATTGAAGCGCTCATCCGGCAGCTGTGAGGGCATCTTCAACTGGTTGTTTTCAACCCGTGCCGCAGAAATAAGCGTGGTGACGTCCGACGCCAGGCGCTGCTCGATCGAGTCTTGCAGTGCCAGGCTGAAGGCGCCTTGCATGGCCGGTAACAGCGCCAGCATGAACAACACGGCCAAGGTGGTGGCGGCCAGCATCAGCCGTAGCCGAAGCGAACGAATCACTTGCAGCGCTCATTGAACAGATAGCCAAGGCCCCGCACCGTCTCGATCGGTTTGAATCCGGTCGGCGCTTCCAGCTTGCGCCGCAAGCGACCGACCAGCACTTCGATCACATTCGGATCGCGCTCGTCGTCATTCGGGTAAAGCTGCTCCATCAGGCGATCCTTGGCGACCACCTGCTGATGGTGGCGCATCAGGTATTCGAGGATTCGATACTCATAGGCGGTGAGCGCCAACGGCTGGTCGTCGAGACTCGCCTGCTTGCGGTTGAGGTCCAGCAGCAACGGCCCGGCGATGATGGTCGACTGGGTGAAGCCACTGGAGCGGCGCAGCAGCGCATTCAGCCGCGCATCCAGCTCTTCGAACTGGAACGGTTTGACCACGTAATCGTCGGCTCCGGCAGCCAGGCCTTCGACCTTGTCCTGCCAGTTGCCGCGCGCGGTGAGGATCAGGATCGGGAAGGTCTTGCCCTGAGACCGCAGTTGGCGAATCAGATCCAGCCCACTCATGCCCGGCAGGCCCAGGTCGATCACCGCCAGGTCATGGTTGAACTGGCCGGACTGGTACAAGGCCTCTTCGGCGTTGGCAACAGGCTCCACCACGTGGCCATTTTCGGTCAGGCGCGTGTGCAGGTGATGACGCAACAGCGCCTCGTCTTCGACGACCAGTAGTTTCATAACGCTCTCCCAGGCAAATCAACGTCTCCACGGGTGCCCCGCACCCAGTTTGCTGACACACCCGCGCCAGATCACCCAAAGGTTGATCCGGCGCGGTTCGATGGTACCCGGATATCAGAAAGCGTAGTTGGCGGACAGATAGGTTTGTGCGCTGCTGGTCAGGCTCAACGAGCCCTGCTTGCTGCCTTGGGCGCTCATTTCGGTGCTGGCATTGCTGCGCAGGTAACGGTAACCCAGCTCTACCGACGCATTCTTCGAAACCTGTTGCAGGATACCGGCCTGGACGCCCATGGCATAACCGATGTCGCTGTCGCGGCTGTAGCCCGGCGAGTCCTGAGTCAGCTTGGTCAGGCCGGCGGTGCCGCCGCCAAACAGTTTGGTGGTGCTGGTTACTGGCAGGAACATATCGTAGCTACCCAGGAGGTTTTCCTGACGCAACTTGATGCCATTATGACTGCCGGATACGTTGTCATAGGTCGCATAGTACCGACGCTCATCGTTTTGCTGGCCCAGACGCACACCCCAGGTGGTGTCCTTGCCGATCACGCCATCGGTGTTCGGGTGATTCAGGTTCTTGTTCAGTGAACTGGATTTGCTGACCTTGTCGCTGGTCTGGCCCAGGGTCAGGCTGGCGAAGTTTTCGTCAGCGGCTTGAACAGCGGCACTGGCGCCCAGTACGGTCATGGCCAGGATCAGTTTCTTGAAAGTAGTCATAGTGTGTTTCCTCGTTCGCATCGTGCTGTTGGGGGATGCGTGCAGGTTAACCACCCGCCACTGAACTCCTCCTGAACACGCGCTGAACCTCGGCTGAACGAGTTCGACGGCGATGAATCCACTGCGCGGGTCCTTGCCGAAGGATCACGCACACCAGGACTATCCAGCCCCAGGCCAACCCGGCAAAATGCCGGTATGAACTCGCTCCCCCCTATTCCCGCTTGCTGCACGCCCCTCGACGCCCACTGGCCGTTGCCTGATGCACTGCCCGGCACGGTATTGCTCAGTACCCGGTTCGATCCCGCCCGACTGGAATACGAGGATTTTCGCCGCTGCACCATCGAGCCGCCCCCCAGCATCCAGCGCTCGGTCGCCAAGCGTCAGGCCGAGTTTCTCGCCGGGCGTGTGTGTGTGCGCGCCGCGCTGCAGCAACTGGCAGGGCTGGACTGTGTACCGGCCATTGGCGAGGATCGTGCACCGGTCTGGCCAGCGCACCTGTGCGGCTCGATCACCCACACCACCGGCCGGGCCGCCGCGATCGTTGCCCACAAGGCGCAGTGGCGAGGCCTGGGCATGGACCTGGAAAACCTGCTCAGCACCGAACGCGCCGAGCGCCTGGCCGGTGAGATTCTCACCCCTTGCGAACTAGAACGCATGGCGGCAGATAGCCGGGATCAACGGGCGCTACGGGTCACCCTGACCTTTTCAGTCAAGGAAAGCCTGTTCAAGGCGCTCTACCCCATCGTGCAAAAACGCTTCTACTTCGAGCATGCCCAGGTGCTGGAGTGGACTGAGGACGGGCATGTACGCCTGCGCCTGCTGACGGACCTGTCCCGTGAGTGGCATAACGGCAAGGAGCTGGACGCACAGTTCGGGATGAAGGACGGGCAGTTGCTGAGCCTGGTCAGCATCAAGGCCTGAACCCTCAGCGCTCGGCTTTTTCCTGATTGCGCGGCCAACTCAGGCTGAAACACGCCCCGCCCAGGTTTTTGCTGTTGCTGATCAACGCCCGGCCACCGTGCCAGTGCACGATTCGGCGCACGATAGACAATCCCAGGCCGTGGCCACCCGAGGCTCGGGTGCGGCTATCGTCCAGGCGCAAAAACGGCGTGAAGATTTTTTCCCAGGCACTTTCCGGCACACCCGGGCCGTCGTCCTCGACGTCGATGCGACACCGTTGCTGGCCCACCTGATAACTGATCGAGACCTGCGCCTGGGCATGACGCATGGCGTTGCCCACCAGGTTCTGCAGTGCACGATGCAGGTAGCGCGGTTCGGCTTCGACCCAGGCACCATCACAATCGGCCGCCGACAGGCACAGTCCGCGCTGCACCGTCACGTTGGCCCGCAGCGGCGCCAGTTCGCTGATCACCTGATTGACCAGGGCATCCAGGTCCACCCGCTGGAAGTTCAGGGCCGGTGAGCCCTGCTCCAGCCGCGCATAAGTGAGCATTTCATCCACCAGGCCATCCAGGTCCTGGATGTCGTGATCCATGCCTTCGAGGTACTTGTCGCGCGCCTGCGGCGTGGTTGCCGAACCGATCATTTCCAGGCCAAAACGCAATCTTGCAACGGGCGTGCGCAGTTCATGGGACACCGCGCGCACCAGCTCGCGCTGAATCGCCAGCAGTTGCTGCAGGTGTTCGGCCATCCCGTTGAAGGCGGCCGCCAGGCGGCCGACCGAGTCCGCGCCACGTGTCGGCACCCGGGTCTCCAGGCTGCCCTTGGCAATTCGCGTCGCGGCCGACTCCAGGCCACTGAGCCGACGCTCCAGTTGTCGCACCAGCAAATAGACGATCAAGCCGATCAGGCTCAGCCCCAGCGCCGCGATCAAGATCAGCCACTCCGGCGGATAAGGGTTCATCTGATACAGCGGGCCGATTTCCAGTACCCACGGCGTGCCCACCATCCCGGAAAATACCCGGATCGAATCGCCGCCCTTGCCCAGCGCCATCACCGTGTCGCCCTCGGACACACGACGTCGCTGGTCCTCATCCATGTCGGCCTGGTCCACCGTGACCAGATTCAGCTCGAAGCCGAACCCCTTGTCCCTCTTCAAGGTCTCCAGGCGCTTGGGCTGTTCAGCCACCGGGTAGCGCACCAACTCGTCGGCCAGCAGGTAAATAGTCGCCCGCGCCAGTTGCTCGCTGATCTGCTGCACCTCCCCGGTGAGCACCAACTGCTCCTTGTCGCTGACCAGGCGGTAGACCTTGGCCGCGTGCGGGCCTGTCTGCTCTACCAGCGCCTGGCCACGCAGCACACGGGTGCGCTGCCCCAGGTCGAGCTCCGTCTGGCTGAAGGTCTGCATGCTCAACGGAATGCCCAGCAAACGCTCCCACACCAGCAGCGCCCGATGACGCTCGGTCTCGTTCATCGGCCGCAGGTTGTCGGCCATTAGCGAAAACGTGCCGTGGGCCAGCCGTTCCCGGTATTGCTCGCTGCGCACCTCATTGAGCAGGTGCAAGGCCAGCACCCCGAGCACGGCCACCAGTATCAGCGCAGCGCACATGCCGCCGTAGATGCGCAGGAAGATCGAGTTCACAGGGGCTGGTCTGCACAGGCTTCGGGAACGAACAGGTAACCCTTGCTGCGAATGGTCTTGATCAGGCGCGGGTGTTCCGGGTCATCGCCTATTTTCGGGCGGATCCTGGAAATGCGTACATCGATGGAGCGGTCCTGGCCGTCATAGCCAATGCCGCGCAGTGCGGTAAAAATCTCTTCGCGGGACAGAATCCGCCCGGCGTTGGCCACCAGCAGCCATAGCAGGTCGAACTCGGCACTGGTCAGCTCGATGCCGTTGCCATGTAGCCAGGCCTCGCGCAACGCGTGGTCGACCACCAACGGGCCAAACTGCAAACGACGGAGCTTTTCGGGAGCCGCCGGCTCGGGCGTCTCGCTGCGCCGCAGCAACGCCTGGATACGCGCCAGCAACAAGCGTGGGCGTACCGGTTTGCACACATAGTCGTCGGCCCCCATGTCCAGGCCCTGGATCTGGTCAATGTCGTCGGTACGTGCGGTGAGCATCAGGATCGGTCCGTCGTAGCGATCGCGGACCTTGCGGCAAATCGTCAAACCATCTTCGCCGGGCAGCATCAGGTCAAGGATCACCAGGTCCGGTTGCTCGTCGATGATCCGGGCCGCCGCCAACGCGCCATTGCCTTCGATGGCAACACGCAATCCATTGCTTTCCAGGTACTCACGAGTCAACTCAGCCAGGCGCTGGTCGTCCTCGACAATCAATACCTGCCAGGCTTCTTGCTCCACGGGTGACCTCTACTTGCCAGAACACTATTAAGGAAGAATCCACCCGTCTTTTTGTAATGATTGGAGTGGATAAAACTGCATGGACAGCAACCGATTGTAGCAACGCCTCCCCTCGAGAACACAAGCTGGCAAATGCGCTCGGTAACTGCGTTTTTTTGTGGTAGGGTTCGCGCCCGCAAAAATCCGCCCGGGCTATTTTCCAGGGTAAAAAACAGTGACAAACGGTCTACCCCAGCAAGGTCGCGGCCTACACGACGATCGGCCGTTTCATACACATTTTACGCACAGCTTTATCCACAGGTAGTACGTTGCAATCACCCCCTAAAACGCATTATCTTGTAGCTCACGTTCAAAAAATCCCTAGATGTAGGGTTTTGAGCTGAAAACCAAACACAAATCAGACAAGAAACTCAAGTGCTTTTCTTGCATGTTTTTGGTTGAACCAAACGCTTTTTCAGAAGCCCAAACCGCTCCCGCGGATGGCGACCGTTTTCCAGCTCAAAACAGCGAAAACGGTACGGGTGTTGCAGTCATTTACTGTCACCCAAACAGAATTCGGTTTTCAGCCCCTGGCTTGAAACCAAAGACTTCGGCATGGAAGCGGCGCACGACAGCCCCTTCCTACTGTCCCGAAGTTGTTATGCCCGGCGCTTGCCGGTTGTAGTGCTTCAGGACGGAACGGTGGGCACCGTGATGGTGCCCAAACAAACATAGAGAATGTGGAGACACCCCCCCATGCAAACCGACACAACTCGCGAGAACCCGCAAGGCACCTTGCCGCAGGGCGCTGATTCGAATTCGGATCTGTCCGCCACCGCGCCTGGCCAATTGCGTGTGATCAAGCGTAACGGCACTGTCGTTCCTTACACCGATGACAAAATCACCGTCGCTATCACCAAAGCGTTTCTCGCAGTTGAAGGCGGCACCGCTGCCGCCTCGTCGCGAATCCACGACACCGTTGCCCGCCTGACCGAACAGGTCACCGCGACCTTCAAGCGTCGCATGCCCTCGGGCGGCACCATCCACATCGAAGAAATCCAGGACCAGGTCGAACTGGCCCTGATGCGTGCCGGCGAGCAGAAAGTAGCGCGCGACTACGTGATCTACCGTGACGGTCGTTCGAAAGAACGCGCTGCCCACGCACCGGCCGAAGAAGCGGTCAACGCTCACCCGTCGATCCGCATCACCCGCGCCGATGGCACCTTTGCTCCTCTGGACATGGGCCGCCTGAACACCATCGTGACCGAAGCCTGTGAAGGCCTGGAAGAAGTCGATGGCGACCTGATCCAGCGCGAAACCCTGAAAAACCTGTACGACGGCGTGGCCCTGACCGACGTCAACACCGCCCTGGTGATGACCGCCCGCACCCTGGTCGAGCGTGAGCCAAACTACTCGTTCGTGACCGCTCGCCTGCTGATGGACACCCTGCGTGCCGAAGGCCTGGGCTTCCTCGGCGTCGCCGAGAGCGCCACTCACCACGAAATGGTCGACCTGTACGCCAAGGCACTACCCGCCTATATCGCGAAAGGTATCGAATTCGAATTGCTGAACCCGGTCCTGGCATCCTTCGACCTGGAAAAACTCGGCAAGGCGATCAACCACGAGCGCGACCAGCAGTTCACCTACCTGGGCCTGCAAACCCTGTACGACCGTTACTTCATCCACAAGGATGGCGTGCGCTTCGAACTGCCGCAGATCTTCTTCATGCGCGTGGCCATGGGCCTGGCAATCGAAGAAAAGAACAAAGAAGACCGTGCGATCGAGTTCTACAACCTGTTGTCGTCCTTCGACTACATGTCCTCGACCCCGACCCTGTTCAACGCCGGCACCCTGCGTCCACAGCTGTCGAGCTGCTACCTGACCACCGTGCCGGACGACCTGTCGGGCATCTACCACGCGATCCACGACAACGCCATGCTGTCGAAATTCGCCGGTGGCCTGGGCAACGACTGGACGCCGGTTCGTGCGCTGGGTTCGTACATCAAGGGCACCAACGGCAAGTCGCAAGGCGTGGTTCCGTTCCTCAAAGTAGTGAACGACACCGCCGTCGCCGTTAACCAGGGTGGCAAGCGCAAAGGCGCTGTCTGTGCCTACCTGGAAACCTGGCACATGGACATCGAAGAGTTCATCGAGCTCCGTAAGAACACCGGTGATGACCGTCGTCGTACCCACGACATGAACACCGCCAACTGGATCCCTGACCTGTTCATGAAGCGCGTCTTCGATGACGGCCCGTGGACCCTGTTCTCGCCGTCCGAAGTGCCAGACCTGCACGACCTGACCGGCAAGGCCTTCGAAGAGCGCTACGAGTACTACGAAGCCCTGTCCCAGTACCCCGGCAAGATCAAGCTGTTCAAGACCATCCAGGCCAAAGACCTGTGGCGCAAAATGCTGTCTATGCTGTTTGAAACCGGCCACCCATGGCTGACCTTCAAGGACCCGTGCAACCTGCGCAGCCCGCAGCAGCACGTGGGCGTGGTCCACAGCTCGAACCTGTGCACCGAGATCACGTTGAACACCAACAAGGACGAGATCGCCGTTTGCAACCTGGGTTCGATCAACCTGCCGAACCACATCGTCAACGGCAAGCTGGACACCGCCAAGCTGGAGCGCACCGTCAACACCGCCGTGCGCATGCTCGATAACGTGATCGACATCAACTACTACTCGGTGCCGCAAGCGAAGAACTCCAACTTCAAGCACCGTCCGGTCGGCCTGGGCATCATGGGCTTCCAGGACGCCTTGTACCTGCAGCACATCCCTTACGGCTCCGACGCGGCCGTCGAGTTCGCCGACAAGTCGATGGAAGCGGTCAGCTACTACGCGATCCAGGCTTCCTGCGACCTGGCTGACGAGCGTGGCGCCTACGAGACGTTCCAGGGCTCGCTGTGGTCCAAAGGCATCCTGCCGCTGGATTCGCAACAGATCCTGATCGAACAACGTGGCCAAAAGTACATCGACGTTGACCTGAACGAATCCCTGGACTGGGCACCGGTCCGTGCCCGTGTGCAGAAAGGTATTCGTAACTCCAACATCATGGCCATCGCACCGACCGCCACCATCGCCAACATCACTGGCGTATCGCAGTCGATCGAACCGACCTACCAGAACCTCTACGTGAAATCGAACCTGTCGGGCGAATTCACCGTGATCAACCCGTACCTGGTTCGCGACCTCAAGGCTCGCGGCCTGTGGGACTCGGTCATGATCAACGACCTGAAGTACTACGACGGTTCCGTGCAGCAGATCGAACGCATCCCGCAAGAACTCAAAGAGCTCTACGCGACTGCCTTCGAAGTGGACACCAAGTGGATCGTCGACGCCGCCAGCCGCCGTCAGAAGTGGATCGACCAGGCTCAGTCGCTGAACCTGTACATCGCCGGCGCATCGGGCAAGAAACTCGACGTGACCTACCGCATGGCCTGGTACCGTGGCCTGAAAACCACTTACTACCTCCGTGCCCTGGCCGCGACCAGCACCGAGAAGTCGACCATCAACACCGGTAAGCTGAACGCTGTTTCCAGCGGCGGCAACCACGGTGACGACTCGGTCCTGGCTGCCCCAGCCGGTCCTGCTCCAGTGCCGAAGGCTTGCGCCATCGACGAGCCGGATTGCGAAGCTTGCCAATAAGCTGAGCCGGCAGGCGCCACAAGGCGCCTGCCTGAAACCCCCGATAGCCCCCTGGGTTTATCGGGGGTTTTCTTTTGCCCCGGGAAAAGCACTGACAGCCAGCACCAGCCGCCACGCAAACCGGACCAGCAGGTATCGCCCTCCCCTCCAACCGACGACCACACAGCCTCCAAAGGCTTTGTACAGACGAAAAAAAACGCCTCTTGCGAGGCGTTTCTTTTACCAGCGAGTAACCGGGTTACTCAGCCAGCTTGAAGGTAATGAAGCTGGCACGACCCTGACGCAGAACCCGCATCGACACCGAACGGTTCTTCGGCAACGCCTTGGCGATCTCCGTGAACTCCTTGGCCGAACCGATGGCCTGGTTGTTCAGGTGGGTAATCACATCGCCTGGCTGCAAGCCAATCAGCGCGGCAGGACCCTCCAGCACTTCCTTGATCACAACGCCGCTCTTGAGGTCGAACGCTTTCTTCTGCTCATCACTGAGCTCGACCACGGCCACGCCCAGGCGATTGCTGCTGCGCTCGACACCGGATTTATTAGCAAGGGCATCGAGCTCTTTGCCTTCTTCCGGAATCGCCCCGACGGTCAGCTCGACGTTTTTGCGCTTACCGTCGCGAATCACTTCAAGATTGGCCTTGGCACCAGCCTTCAGCGCACCCACCAGGTGAGGCAGATCCGCCGACATGACAATCGGCTGATCGTTCATGGTCAGAATCACGTCACCAACCTGCAAGCCACCCTTGGCGGCCGGACCATCGTCCTGAATCTGGGCCACCAGCGCACCGGCCGGCTTGTCCAGGCCAAAGGATTCGGCAAGATCCTTGTTCACTTCCTGGATGACCACGCCCAACCAGCCACGGCTCACCTTGCCACCGGCTTTCAGCTGATTGGAGACATCCATGGCAACGTCGATCGGGATGGCGAACGAAACGCCCATGAAGCCACCGGAGCGGGTGTAGATCTGCGAGTTGATCCCCACCACTTCGCCCGCCAGGTTGAACAGCGGACCACCGGAGTTACCCGGATTGATCGGCACGTCGGTCTGGATGAACGGTACATAGTTCTCGTTCGGCAGGCTGCGCCCAATGGCACTGACAATGCCTTGCGTCACGGTGTGGTCAAAGCCGAACGGCGAACCGATGGCCACGACCCATTGCCCGGCTTTCAGATCCTGGGACTTGCCCAGTTTCAGGACCGGCAGGTCCTTGCCTTCGACCTTCAGCAACGCCACGTCGGAACGCGGGTCAGTGCCAATCACTTTGGCCTTGAGCTCACTGCGGTCTGCCAGGCGCACGATAATTTCATCTGCATCGGCGATCACATGGTTGTTGGTCAGGACGTAGCCATCAGGCGAGATGATGAACCCCGAACCGAGGGATTGCGCTTCACGCTGGCGATCACCACGAGGCGGGCGCGTCTGAGGCGGCATGCCTCGCTCGAAAAACTCGCGCAGCATCGGCGGCAAGCCTTCCAGGTCAGGCATCTGCTGATTGGATACCTTGCGCTCGGGCAGTTTCTGGGTGGTGCTGATGTTCACCACCGCGGGTGAGGCCTGCTCAACCAGCTGCGTGAAGTCAGGCAGTTCGGCTGCCTGGGCAGTGACGGTCTGACCCAGCACCAGCACAGTGGCAAAAATGGTCAGGTAGGATTTCAAACGTGGTATCGACATACGGCTCCCGTTACGACGAGCATGGTTAAGCGATATGGAGCAAGAAACACCGGGAAAACATGCACCGGTACTTTTGTTCCGGGAACAACTATACAAGGCCAGAGCCGAGGGACCCTGACCTATAAAAAAATTTAAGGTTTTTTGCAAATTGAAATGCTCACCAAACATTTCGACAGCTCGATTGCGACGTGGACATTGACTGACCTTGTGCACAAACGAGCTGTCGTTCGATGAGCGTCACCGGATCGACTTACTGCTTGACCGTAGCGGCGTCGGTGCGCATGGAGAGCGCAATCCGTTCAGCGGTACCGATGGGAATTTCCCCCACTACCGTGACCATGATCTCGCCCTTGGGAGTGGTCAGGCGCCGGGAAACGGCAACGGTTGGCCCCAGTTGAGTACGGGTATCGGTGACCGCTGCGCCATTGAGCGGCTCAAGGAATACCGAAAAGCGTGCCAGGCCATCGTCATACATCAGGCTGCTGACTTGAACCTTGGTCTGGGGATCCTTGTGCGAACCACTGGCGGTCAGCTCAAAGCCCGGTGGCAACCAGTCGGAATGCCAGTCCTGAGCGGTTTTGACAGCAGACGCCTTGTCGCCTTCGAGCACCAAGGGCTTGCACTCGGCAGTGGCCTGCAGATCGTGATCGCTCGGTACGTCGGCCGTATCCAGGCGAGTGAACTGGAATCGCTCCAGCAACTGCCCTTTTTCATTCAGCAACAATGACTTCAATGGCAGGCCGGTTTCGCGATCCAGGTGCAGTTCGAAACCATAGCGATGCTGGTCACGGGGCGTCAGCGACACAATCACCGCTGGCCGCCCGGCCACGCGCGACTTGCCGATGACGGCAAGGTCGTACCAATTCTTTAGCTTTTGCGAGTCCAGTGCACGAGCAGAGGTATCGGGCGCATCCCCCAGCCCCGCCACCAGGCTGCCGCTGACGCATTGAGTGCGCCCATCAATGCGTACGACTTCCTGGGCCGAGCCGTCGAGCTGAAGCAAACGCTCGAGGACTTTGCCTTCCTGGACACGATGCCAGATGTTGTGGGTAGAAAAACTACCGTTACGCTCGTAAACGAAAGTGCCTTGAAAGCTTTGCTGCTGCTCGGCCTGGCTCAGACGGGTCAACCATTCCTGAGCCTCATCGGCATGGGCTGGAACAACGAACCAGCCGCTAAGCAAAAGCGTAAGTAGAGGTATGGCGCGCATGATCCTCCTTAACGGTTTTCCAGGCTCGCTGCACGAGCGTAAGGCAGGGCACTTTCAGTACCTTTGAGTGCAGCTTGCTGAGCATGTTGACGCAAATAGCCTGGCAGACGCTGATCGTGCCAGCCTGGCTGACCTTGCAATACGCCATTGGCCATGGGACCCGTGGCTTGCGAACTTTCATTGTAGCCTGCCAATACGGCGGGGCCCTTGACTTGAGGAACTGCCAGACCAGGTTGGGTCGATTGCTGGGCCAGTTCGACGCCGGCGATCTCGTCCTGGTTGTACAGGCGCACACCCGCCAGGACAGCAAGAGTCACCGAAGCGGCTACCGCCAGGCGACCCAGGCTGCGCCAAGGTCCGCGACTGGCTTTTGCCGGCACGGCCTCGTCAGCCAGCGCAGCCGAAACGGCCGAAGCAAGGTCAAGACGCGGGATCAGCAAGTCCTTGTGCATGACGGCACGAGCGATCTGGTAGCGAGCCCAGGTTTCGCGGGTTTCAACATCGTCAAAGGCATTCAATACCCGACGCAATTCCAGTTCGTCCGCTTCGTTATCCATCACTGCGGACAGCGATTCCTGCAGGGCTTCACGACTCATGGCGTTCCTCTCTTGGCTGTCGCCGCTGTCTCAGTTTTCCTGCAACAACGGCTGCAGGGCTTTATCGATGGCCTCCCGGGCGCGGAAAATCCGGGAGCGCACGGTACCCACCGGACACTGCATGACGCTCGCAATGTCCTCGTAACTCAGACCGTCGAATTCACGTAAAGTTAAAGCCGTACGCAAATCTTCTGGCAGTTGCTGGATGGTTCGATGGACGGTGCCTTCGATCTCATCGCGTAGCAATGCCCGCTCGGGCGATTCGAGGTCCTTGAGGCCGTGATCGCCATCGTAGAACTCTGCATCCTCGGAACTGACATCGCTATCCGGCGGCCGACGGCCGCGTGAAACCAGATAGTTTTTCGCCGTGTTGATGGCGATACGGTAAAGCCACGTATAAAACGCGCTGTCCCCGCGAAAATTACCAAGTGCACGGTAAGCCTTGATAAAAGCTTCCTGTGCGACATCCTGGGCTTCATGGGTGTCGTGCACAAAACGCACGATCAACCCGAGAATTTTGTGCTGGTATTTCAGCACTAGCAGATCGAACGCACGCTTGTCGCCGCGCTGAACGCGCTCGACCAGCTGCTGATCCTCTTCCTGGGTTAGCATGAACACTCCTCGATAAGCTCGGAGGAGGCTTGCATCACTAATCGATCAGGCTTGCAAACATAGACTCGTGCTTTTCGCAAAAGTTCTCCCCCTCCAGGCAAGTTTCCTGCGTGCTCTGATTTGGCACACACGAAAAGCGCAGCACCGGCTTGGCCGGCTGCGCCAATAATCTTGTCGTCGAATCCATTCGCAAGGACCGAAACACGGATCCTGCGCAAAACCGACGCTGTCCCTTGTCTCAGGTAACCGTCTATTGAGCTTGAGCGCGGTGCAAAAGTTCCCATGTTTTATCGTCGAGCCAAACGGACAATGTGTAACCGTGAAGCGAACATGCGCGCTTTGTCCGCGATAAAGCACGCTTGACGGCCTTTCAACAGGTAAATCACCTGACACAACCTTCAGGCTTTTCCATCACGGTAGTCTCACATTGCCACGAAGGCCCGACTATTGTGCCGATCCACCCCTCTATATACTAGTAGGCTGTGTGGCTGCCTTGACTCGCCGAATCAGGTGTCTTGCGCCAACCCCGACCCGGGTCGCTTTGAGCGGAATCCTGAAATGAGCCAACAGTTTCAACACGATGTTCTGGTGATTGGCAGCGGTGCTGCCGGTTTGAGTCTGGCGCTGACGTTGCCCGACCATTTGCGCATTGCCGTATTGAGCAAAGGCAACCTCGCCAACGGCTCGACCTATTGGGCCCAGGGTGGCGTCGCGGCCGTCCTGGATGACACCGATACCGTTGAATCCCACGTTGACGACACCCTCAACGCTGGCGGCGGCCTGTGCCACGAAGACGCCGTGCGGTTTACCGTCGAGCACAGCCGCGAAGCCATTCAGTGGCTGATCGATCAGGGCGTCCCCTTCACCCGCGACGAACAGTCCGGAACAGAGGACGGCGGTTTCGAATTCCACCTGACCCGCGAGGGCGGCCACAGTCATCGACGCATCATCCACGCCGCCGATGCCACGGGTGCCGCCATCTTCAACACCCTGCTGGCGCAAGCGCGGCTGCGCCCGAACATCGAACTGCTGGAGCAGCGGGTCGCCGTCGACCTGATCACCGAGAAGCGCCTGGGCCTGGCAGGCGATCGCTGCCTTGGCGCCTACGTCCTCAATCGCGACACCGGCGAAGTCGACACCTATGGCGCGCGCTTTGTAATCCTCGCCTCTGGCGGCGCGGCAAAAGTCTACCTCTATACCAGCAACCCCGATGGCGCCTGCGGTGATGGCATTGCCATGGCCTGGCGCTCGGGCTGCCGGGTCGCGAACCTGGAGTTCAACCAGTTCCACCCCACGTGCCTCTATCACCCACAAGCCAAAAGCTTCCTGATCACCGAGGCCCTGCGGGGCGAAGGTGCCCACCTGAAACTGCCGAACGGCGAGCGCTTCATGCAGCGCTTCGACCCCCGGGCCGAACTGGCCCCGCGCGATATCGTCGCCCGGGCCATCGACCACGAGATGAAGCGCCTGGGTATCGACTGCGTCTACCTGGACATCAGCCACAAGCCTGAAGCGTTCATCAAGTCGCACTTCCCGACCATGTACGAGCGCTGCCTGGAATTCTCCATCGACATCACCAAGCAGCCGATCCCGGTGGTTCCGGCCGCGCACTACACCTGTGGCGGGGTCATGGTCGATCAACAGGGGCGCACGGACGTACCCGGGCTGTACGCCATTGGCGAAACCAGCTTCACCGGCCTGCACGGCGCCAACCGCATGGCCAGCAACTCGCTGCTGGAGTGCTTCGTCTACGCCCGCTCGGCGGCCGCGGACATCCTTGAGCAGTTGCCGCACATTGCAATCCCCAACGCTCTGCCCGCCTGGGACGCCAGCCAGGTCACCGACTCCGACGAAGACGTGATCATTGCGCACAACTGGGACGAACTGCGGCGCTTCATGTGGGACTACGTCGGCATCGTGCGCACCAACAAGCGCCTGCAGCGGGCCCAGCACCGCGTGCGCCTGCTGCTGGACGAGATCGACGAGTTCTACAGTAACTACAAGGTCAGCCGGGACTTGATCGAACTGCGCAACCTGGCCCAGGTGGCCGAGCTGATGATTCGCTCAGCCATGGAACGCAAGGAAAGCCGGGGCCTGCACTACACCCTCGACTACCCGGACCTGCTGCCGCAAGCACTGGACACTATTCTGGTGCCGCCCACCTACGCCGACTGAACTTGAGCCGCACCCGCAGGCGCCGGTGGACATCCGCCGCCTGCGCGTCGCGCGGCACGCAGATCGAACGCACCCGCCGCTCCCCACGCAGCCGAAAGCGCAACACCACGATCAATGGCAAGGCCAGGCTGTCAGGGCGCAATTGCACCGCTTGCCAACCGCAGGCCTGACTCCACAACTGCCAGCCATCGGCATCGCGGCGCAAACCACGAATTGCACCGGGGTGAGTCAGCAGAATCTGCCGTGGCAGCACCCACGCCCCATGGGCCAGGCACAGTAAGGCGCCGGGCACGCTTGCCCACCAGGGAACATCGAGGATCAACAGCGAACCCAACGCGAACAGTTGGGCGAGAAGATAAGCCGCCAGCAATTGCCGTGAGGCATGCCAGCGGCATTCAAACGAATTACTTGGGTTGGACACGGTCCAGGATCATGCGAACCATGCGCTGCAATTCAGGATCTTCCGATTCGGAACGCTCCATGAACCAGCCGAACATGTCCTGGTCTTCGCATTCAAGCAGCCTGACATAGCAATCGCGATCAACCTGGTTCAGGTGCGAATAAACCTCTTTGACAAACGGTACCAGCAACACGTCAAGTTCAAGCATGCCGCGACGGCTGTGCCAGTAGAGGCGATTGAGTTCAACATCTTCGACCATGGAGCGCTCCTCAAATAGAGCGCAAGTATACAGCCCCTGCCCCGCTCGAACAGTCGGCTTTGGTCGGTCACCCGCGCCCCTTTGTGAACTACCCATTTCAACAGCGCGCCCTTATGATGTCCCCCAGACTTTTTTACCCTGCGATGACCCATGGCCGATTCCGCTTTTTTCTGCACCTTGTCCCATGAAGGCGTTCTCGCCGTCCGAGGCTCCGACGCCAGCAAGTTTCTTCAAGGGCAATTGACCTGCAACCTCAACTACCTGAGCGACACCCGGGCCAGCCTCGGTGCGCGCTGCACCCAGAAAGGCCGCATGCAGTCGAGCTTTCGCATCCTGCTGGAAGGTGACGGGGTGGTGATGGCGATGGCCAGCGAGTTGCTGGAGCCACAACTGGCGGACCTGAAAAAATACGCCGTGTTCTCCAAGTCCAGACTCACCGATGAAAGCGCTGCCTGGGTTCGCTTCGGCCTGGCCGATGCCGACGCTGCACTGGCGGCTCTCGGGCTCGACGTGCCCGTGGAAACCGACTCGGTAGTGCGTCACAACGGCTTGATCGCCATTCGCGTCTCCCCTGGTCGCACCGAACTCTGGGCCTCCGCCGACCAGGCGCAATCCCTGACCGAAAAACTCTCGCCAACACTGGCCCAGGGTACGCTCAACGATTGGCTGCTGGGCCAGGTCCGCGCCGGCATCGGCCAGGTCATGCCAGGCACCCGCGAGCTGTTCATCCCGCAAATGCTCAACCTGCAAGCCGTGGGCGGCGTCAGCTTCAAGAAAGGCTGCTACACCGGCCAGGAAATCGTCGCGCGCATGCAGTACCTGGGCAAGCTCAAGCGCCGCCTGTATCGCCTGCAACTGGGCACCAGCGAACTGCCCGAGCCCGGCACCGCCCTGTTCTCCCCGACCCATGGCAGCTCCATCGGTGAAGTGGTGATCGCCGCCCACGCCGGCCAGGGCATTGAACTGCTCGCCGTGCTGCAAGCCGAAGCCGTCGACAGCGCCGACCTGCACCTGGGCGCGCTTGAAGGGCCCGCCCTGCACCTGCTCGACCTGCCTTACCAACTGGATCGCGATCTTGAGATCCAGCGTTAAAGCGTTAATAAGCAGCACCTTTTGGCAACACCCTAGAGAAACGAAATGAGCGAGCTGGCGGAAAAGATCCAACAGGACTTGGTTGAGGCCATCGATAATGATGACCTGGTTCTGCCAACGTTACCGGAAGTGGCCCTGCAGATTCGCCGGGCCGCTGAAGACCCGGACGTCAGTGTCACCACTCTGAGCAAAGTCATCGGTCGTGACACCGCCTTGTCGGCGCGCCTGATCAAAGTGGTCAACAGCCCGATGCTGCGCGCCGCCCAGGAAGTGACCGACCTACACGCGGCCATCACCCGGCTGGGCGTCAACTACAGCAGCAACCTGGCTATCGGCCTGGTCATGGAGCAGATTTTCCATGCCCGGTCCGAGGTGGTGGAACAGAAGATGCGCGATGTCTGGCGCAAGAGCCTGCAAATCGCCGGTATCAGCTACGCCCTGTGCCGCAGCCACACCCAACTGAAACCGGACCAGGCCGCACTGGGCGGGCTGGTGCACCAGATCGGCGTACTGCCGATCCTGACCTACGCCGAAGACCACTACGAGCTGTTGTCCGACCCCGTGAGCCTCAACCACGTGATCGAGCACATTCATCCCCTGCTCGGTGACAAACTGCTGCAAGTCTGGGAGTTCCCGGAAATGCTGGCCAAGCTGCCGGGCCAGTACCTGGACCTCAAGCGTCAGCCCCGGCAGGTTGATTATGTCGACCTCGTGCAAATGGCAACCATCTACGGCCACCAAGACACTGATCATCCTCTGGCACAGATTGATATCACCAGCCTGCCAGCCTTCAAGCGACTCGGTCTCGACCCGAACAACCCGCTGCTGAGCAACGACCTGGAAGAGTCACAGTCGATGTTTTATTGAGCGGGCGCGCCAGCAGGGGCAGGGTTTGCGTGAGTCTCTCGGCAACCCCGTCCCAACCCAGCAAAAAATTCCCGATCCCCGGCAAAAAAATTCTATGCCGGCCAAAGCCCCATAAATGCTCGCTCCGTCTTGAGAAGCGCCCTCAATGGCCGCTTGCTAGGCTATTTCGTCGCACCACAAGCACAAAAAAACACCTATAATGCGCCGGTAAATCGGGCCTGCAACACCTCCTTACATGAGAGTGAAAGCCACGCTGAAGCCACCACCGGAACTGACCCTGTCGATTCCGCCCTTCAGCGACTTCAGGACACCCGTAGACATTTCTGTTTTTTGCCTGCGTTCTGCTGCAACAAAACGATTCCTTTAGATCCATCGCGGCCACCACGCCGTGTGAACAACCGACCATCAGAGTTGTCACACGGGCATCTGGCCCTCACGCAGGAGACGACACGTCATGCTGAGCTGGGACGAATTCGACAAAGAAGACGGCGAAGTTGTCGCCAAGGGCGCCAATGCTGGCCACGCTACAGAAGCCAACATGGACCGCCTCGACAGCGCCGGTGGTGCTGCAGCGCTTGAAGCGCGCGCCGTAACCGCCACCGACTCGGCCGCGATCATTCGCGCCAAGGCCGCCCTCGACAAACTCGACATCGCCGAAGGCCTGGCCGAACTCGAAGGCGCCTCCGCCCGCGTTGCGGTCGACGAGAAGCGCATGATCAACTGCCGCGCCGACCTCAACCAACTCGTCCCGTTCAAGTACGACTGGGCCTGGCAGAAGTACCTGGACGGTTGCGCAAACCACTGGATGCCGCAAGAAGTCAACATGACCGCCGACATCGCCCTCTGGAAAAACCCGGAAGGCCTGACCGACGACGAGCGCCGCATCGTGATGCGCAACCTGGGCTTCTTCTCCACCGCCGACTCCCTGGTTGCCAACAACCTGGTACTGGCCGTGTACCGCCTGATCACCAACCCGGAATGCCGCCAGTACATCCTGCGCCAGGCGTTCGAAGAGGCGATCCACACTCACGCCTACCAGTACTGCATCGAATCGCTGGCCATGGATGAAGGCGAGATCTTCAACATGTACCACGAGATCCCGTCGGTCGCTAAAAAAGCCACCTGGGGCCTGAAGTACACCCGTTCGATCTCCGATCCGAAGTTCGAAACCGGCACCGTCGAAACTGACAAGGAGTTGCTGCGCAACCTGATCGCCTACTACTGCGTTCTGGAAGGCATCTTCTTCTACTGCGGCTTCACCCAGATCCTCTCCATGGGCCGCCGCAACAAAATGACCGGCGTCGCCGAGCAGTTCCAGTACATCCTGCGCGACGAATCCATGCACCTGAACTTCGGCATCGACGTGATCAACCAGATCAAAATCGAAAACCCGCACCTGTGGGACGCTGAAATGAAGGAAGAAGCCTCGCAGATGATCCTGCAAGGCACCCAGCTGGAAATCGAATACGCCCGCGACACCATGCCTCGCGGCGTACTGGGCATGAACGCAGCGATGATGGAGGACTACCTCAAATTCATCGCCAACCGTCGCCTGTCGCAGATCGGCCTGAAGGAAGAGTACCCAGGGACGACCAACCCGTTCCCGTGGATGAGCGAGATCATGGACTTGAAGAAAGAGAAGAACTTCTTTGAGACTCGGGTTATTGAGTATCAGACAGGTGGGGCGTTGAGCTGGGATTGATTCCTGGGGCTCATCTCTACTGAGTCAATGACCTGTGAAAGCCCTGAGCATGTGATGTGCTCAGGGCTTTTTTGTGGTCGAGATAAAAAGCCTGCTTTCTTGGCTACGGGATTACTTCCGAAAGACACAGCCTGATTCTTTGAAGGTAGCAACACTTCAGCCTGTAGGAAATTTCGTAGACAGCCATGATGGCCTCTCAGTATCGTCCGAAGGTATTCAACCCTCGGCGATTGTATGGATATCGAAAAAGAAAAGAATGACTGGAGCGACGAGGAACTGGAAGCTGCAGTCGAAGGCTACTTGAAGATGTTGGCGATCGAGAAAAGTGACCAGAAGCTCAATAAGGCCCACGAGAATCGCCTTTTGCGCGAGGGGGTGCTGATGAATCGCAGCAGAGTCTCCATCGAGTATCGAATGCGTAATATTTCCACCGTACTCCATGATTTGTGCCTGCCTTACATTGTTGGATATCTGCCCGCTAAACATCTTGGCGCTGGAGTCACCCAACGCGTACGAGCAGCGATGATTGCAAAAGGTGCTTTCGATCCTGACGACTATGCACCTACTGCGAATGATCAAACGTTGAACACGAAGGTTCAAAAGCTTGAGCAGAGAGAGTTCATAGGCATCCCGCGAGGTATCGATAAACCACAACGGTTGAACGGTACGATCTCCACGTTCTTCCGCGATCCTCTGGTTAAAACTTGGGTATTGAAGGAGGCGAATGGCGTCTGTGAAGGCTGTGGTCAAGACGCACCGTTCAAGCAGGCTAACGGATCGCACTTTCTTGAGCTTCATCATGTTAAGCATTTGGCAGACCTTGGGTCGGATCGTCCTAGCAATGCTGTGGCGCTGTGCCCGAACTGTCATCGGCGTTGTCACTATTCGAGCGACCGGGATGAGTTCACTGCTTCGCTTTATACGAAGGTAAAGCGGTTAAAGCCTGAATAACTGACTGCTTGAGATTTGTGGCGAGGGAGCTTGCTCCCGCTCGGCTGCGGAGCAGTCGCCGAGCAAACACCTTGATCTGTCTGATGTATCGCGCTAGCCGGTTTTGGGGCTGCTGCGCAGCCCAGCGGGAGCAAGCTCCCTCGCCAGAGTAAGTTGCGTTGCCACAGAGTGAGTGCAGGGCATATGGATCGAGTTGATGCTCGGAATCGCGAGCAAGCTCACTCCCACAGGTTTGGTGTTTTACCGCAGATTTTGTGGTGTATTGAAAACAGTCAGTGCAACCCGTCCCACCTTCCGCTGTTAATCTCCTCCCCCCTCAAGGACCCGAGCCCGCCATGAAATTCGACCTCGCCTACTGCCTCAGCCTCGACGCCAAGCTGTCGATCTATGACGTGCGCGATCTGAATTTCGACGAGACGATGGCCTTCGATTCCGCCCGGGAGCACTTCCAGTGCCCCAACGATGCCTGTCGGGCGGCGTTGGGTGAGGCGAATGTGCTGGGGACGTTCAATGCCAAGAACGTGAACTACATCAGGACGCCGCACTTCAAGAACGTACCCAGCACCCGGCACATTGAAAGTTGTCCTTATGCCAGCCTCAAGACACCAGGTTCCGAAGGGGCGGAAACGGACGATGGGCCGGAGGAACATTTTCCGTCGGAGTTGCTGCTGACCCGGCGTCAGTATGTGCGCAAGCCTCCCAGTCCGAAGACGGCGACAGATGGGGGGCAGGCTGAGTCGGAAACGCCTTCACCCGCCCGCCACATCGAACACCCTACCCAGGATTCGGCACCGGACAAGACCAGTGTCTTTGCCCATCCCGTGGAGTGCTTCGTTTCGAACTTCGATAACAAGGACTTGCTCAAGCGTATGCCGCTGAAGATCGGTGAGCATACGGCGTCTTACGGCGCGTTCTTCAAGAAGATCGAATACCTGCTGGACAACAAGGGGCTGATTTACTGGGGCAAGATCAAGGCAATCAAGGACTACAAGACCAGTTTCCGCATCGATTTCGAAAAGAAGGTCTGGCTCGACAAGAAGCCTTACTCGGTGAACGTTTACCTGAGCAAAAGCCTGATAGAGAACTACCGCAAGCGCAAAGCCTTCCTGGAGGAGATCAAGAGCGCCATTGGCAGCGAGCGGGAGTTGTTTTGCTTTTTCTATGGTGTGACGCCGGAGTTGAAACAGGTGCCGAGCAAGAAAAACCCCGAGCAGACGTTCGGGGTATTCAGTGGCGATATCGAGAATCTGGATCACTTCATCATTCGGGAGGTACCGGGGTTGGAGGGGAAGTGATCGTGGGCTCGCAGAACGCGTTAAGCATTCCGTTTCGCCTCAACCCGAATGAAGACGACTTTCCAGCTCCCTGATTTCCCGCTTCACCTCTTTGCTCCGATCACGGGCTGTCTGGATGCCTGGTTCATCAAGGCCGCAGTAGGCGCGCAACCAGTGCACCATCATTTCCTCATTAGGAGAGAAGTAGTCTTTACGGCCCTTGCTGATTCTCAAGGTATCGTTCATCTGCGCGTCAAAGCGGTCAGCCGCAATCTCGTCCGGCGGTAAAGTACCCCACTCCGCAGCGCAGTCCTCGAAGAGCCAGGCAATGTCGTCGATGTGCTTTTGCGCACCGCGATGGCGGCGCCTGTACAGCATGTACTGACGATTGCTCTCCTCGAAACGTTCCATCATGGGCTCGTCGTTGACCCATTGAAGGACATCGTGCTGCAGCGCATGACGCATCAAGCCGTAAATCCAGCGATTAGTAAAACGTTGGATAAACGATTCAACATCAGCTTTTTTGGCGTCCGCAAAAATCATGCAATAACGTGTTTGTATATGAATCACAAACAGCACGTGTTTGCGCTGAACAATGATCGCATGAACCAACCACTGCTCCGCCGAATCCCTCCTCTCATCCTCTTCAACGGTGGACGAGGACGGCTGATGATCCACGGGGGTGATTGTTTTGCCCTTGTGGACGCGGCTGAAAAATTTGCTGGCCGCTTCGGTGCAGTTGAAGATCAACATGCCGGGTCCTCTGATTAATACGGTGTGCGACGCTCAATTCTCTCGCACGATCTCTGAAACCCATTCAAGCTCGTAGGGCTGACGAACAATGTTAGCAATCTCCTCAAGCGCCGTTTCGCTGAGAACCGACAACTCCGCATCGGTCAGCAAGTCATGCATAACCATCATCCTCAGCGCTGGTAATGCACGAGAGCGGCTATAGGTGTCAAAGGTTCGGATGATGTCTTTGTCCCGATCATGGAGAAGGCGGTAAAGCATTCCGTACCGGGCGTGAGCCGAGAGCGCACCGTGCTGGGCAATAGTCTCGGCATCGGCCAACACACCCAGACAAAAACGATCGAGCGCCAGCTTGTGCAACTCCTTGAACGACTTCCAATCCTTTTCGCTGATTGACATGGCAACGTCTCCTACAAAGGTCATGAACGGTGCCTGCGCCTATTCTGCGGCAAAAACCTCGCAGAACTATCCAACCCACAGGCCAAGCATCACCAGTACCAACAAACCAATATAGACCCGCGCATGCACCCGATCCGGTATCCGTCCGATCCACGGCGTGGCCAAGTGAATCCCGAGCATCGAACCCAGGGTCAACAGTGCGAAAGCCAGCAGGTCGACGTAGCCGATAAACCAGGGCCCCAGATCGAATTGAGTGAAACCGGTCATGGCCATGTAGGTCAATGTTCCGGCCAATGCCACTGGCAGGCTCAATGGGTTGGCCATCGACGTTGCCTGCGACATGCTTAGGCCGCACCGCCGCAACAAGGGTACCGTCATGACACTGCCACCGACACCGAGAAACGTCGCAATCGTACCAATGATGACACCGCCACCAGTGGCTTCCGCCCCGCCCAATCGTCGTGGAGAAATGCCTTCGGTCGAGGTGAGAAAACCACGCCGCACTAGGCAATCCACAATGGTGACGCCCAAATAAGCAATGAACGCGTAACGGATCACGTCACCTTCCAGCGACATCGCCGCAACGGCACCAAAAATGGCGCCCAGGCCGATGAATCCGCCAAGCGGCCACAGGTAATGGCGAATGAGGTTACCCGCGCGCCGGTGTTTTCCGGTGGCGACCATGGCGTTGACGATCATCACGCAGGTCGAGGTGGCGACGGCGATATGCATGGCTGATTGGCTGACCGGGTCGGCTGCATCATGGTTAAACATCAACATCCGATACAGCAACGGCACCACAACGAAGCCACCACCAAAGCCGAACAGCACGGCGGTGACGCCGGTCATACAGCCAAAAATCGCCAGTAGAAGATAAAACATTGAGCCGCATCCATCGGTTGAGTGGACTCAACAATAGAGGCACAGTACTTGGCCTGCTTACGCAACAATGCCAATAGTGATCGCGTTTACGCCAGCCGCCGGATATTTACCTCATGCGCAATACTTCAATCGACGTGCTCGATCAAACGCCGCGTACGGTGGTAGCGATTGGCACGGATTATCCCAACGGGCACCTACTGCCACGTCACAGCCATCGTCGTTCGCAGTTGCTGTACGGCGCCACGGGGGTGATGCAGGTCAGCACGTTCGATGGCAGCTGGGTCGTTCCGCCACAGCGTGCCGTGTGGATTCCTGCAGATGTGCCACATGAGGTGCTGATGCTTGGCGTCAGCACTCGCAGTCTGTACATCGAACCGACTCCCATACTCGCTTTTGGCCGCGGTTGCCAGGTGATCGAGGTATCGCCCTTACTGCGTCAGTTGCTGCTGGAAGCGGTGGAGTTGCCGCTTGAGTACGCCGAAACGGGACGCGACGCTGCATTGATCAGTTTGTTGCTGCATGAACTGGCACGCAGCGCCCATCTGCCTCTGCACATTCCGCTTCCAGCGGACAAACGCCTGCTCGCACTGTGCCAGAGCTTCCTTCAACAGCCCGACACCCACCAATCTCCCCAGTATTGGGCCGATCAACTGCACGTCAGCCTTCGTACTTTCAACCGGTTGTTTCGACAGCAGACCACATTGAGCTTCAGCCAATGGCGGCAGCGCGCCCGCGTCATCCTCGCCCTCGCCCGGCTCGCAGCAGGTGAGCCGGTGACGCGGATTGCCCTGGATTCCGGATACGAAAGCCCGGCAGCGTTTTCGACGATGTTCCGTCGGGTACTGGGACAAGCACCCACCGCCTACCTCGAAGCCGCGAAATAGCACCCATCAAAAAATTGAGTTTGATCCGGACGCAAAACAACTGTACAAAAACACAGTACTTATTGATTTGCCACTCTCGAGCCCGGAGAAAACCATGGCCTCTCTTGCGATGAAAATTACCCTGGAGCGTATCGCTCTGTTTCAGTTCACACCCAAACACAGCGCGCAGGCCCGTGCGATGCTGGGTTGGTCTCTGGAGGTTTTGTCCCGGGAGGCCGGGGTCAGCGTTGAAGCGATACAACGGTTCGAGGCAGGCGCTGAAGTGCTCGACGTCACCCGCCTGGCCCTCGCCTATCGGCTGGAGGCAGAGGGCCTGGTGTTCTTCCCGGGCTTTGCGCCAGGCAGAGCCATGAGTGTCCGAGGGTCGACCCCCGACCCGGTGGGACGCGCGGATTACGCGATGATTGAGTAATCGCGTTTCACGGCTTGACGATTATCCCTAAATGGGTATATCTCACATGAGTACAGGGAAGCCACTCTTGTGGGTCGGTAGCAGTAAAAAAGACCTGAAACAGATGCCTGAAGGCATACAGGACGTTTTTGGATTCGCCCTCCACTTGGCACAGGACGGTGCAAAGCATCCTCAGGCGAAACCATTGAAAGGTTTTGGTGGAGCGGGTGTACTTGAGGTCGTTGAAGACTTCAATACCAATACCTATCGAGCCGTTTATACCGTTCGTTTTAAGACTGCGATTTACGTTCTCCACTGCTTTCAGAAGAAATCGACCAAGGGTATCGAAACCGCCCAGTGCGATATCGAACTGATCAAAACAAGGCTGCTAGCGGCCCAGAATCACGCAAAGGGATCAGGACATGATTGATATCGAAGAAAGCACAGGCAACGTTTACGAAGACCTGGGTGGGGCCGACGCCAACGAAATGCGGGTTAAAGCGCAACTCGCCACCAAGATCGGTGAAATCATCAAAGCTCGTCACCTGACCCAGGTTCAGGCTGCCGATATCCTGGGATTATCACAGCCCAAGCTTTCCGAAATGCTCCGTGGAAAATTTCGAGGCGTCAGTGAGGCCAAGATGATGGAATGCCTTTCCCGTCTTGGCCGCGATATACAAATCGTCGTCAAGACCGTGCCGAGATCAAGGCGCGAAGGGCGGATTGAAGTGGTCTTTGCCTGATCACTGATCATGGCGGAAAAACCAACGACTTCCGCCCGCCTCTCTAGCCGCTGACAACCACCGGCTCGACCTCCCCTTCAACCTCCAGCCACCAGGCTTGGCCCCGTTGTGGCTGACTCAGGCTGAAAGCCTCACCCATCTGCGGCGTGGCAATGGATACATTGCGCTCCCAGGCCAGGGCCAGGATGCGGTCGAAGGGTTCGTACCAGGCGTGCATCGACAGGTCGAAGGTGCCGTTGTGAATGGGTAGCAGCCAACGCCCCTTGAGGTCGATGTGGGCTTGCAGGGTTTGCTCCGGCTGCATGTGAATCAGTGGCCAGTCGACGTTGTAGGCTCCGGTTTCCATCAAGGTCAGGTCGAAGGGGCCGAACTGTTCGCCGATTCGCTTGAAGCCGTCGAAGTAGCCAGTATCACCGCTGAAGAAAATGCGCCGGTCGGCGTCGATGATCACCCAGGAAGCCCAGAGCGTGCTGTTGCCATCGAACAGCCCGCGACCGGAGAAGTGCTGCGAAGGGGTGGCAATGAAATGAATCCCGTCGACCTGGGTGCCCTCCCACCAATCCAGTTGACGCACTTTGTTGGCATCAACGCCCCACTTGATCAAGGTATCGCCGACCCCCAGCGGGGTGAGGAAGTACCGGGTTTTGTCGGCGATCTTCAAGATGGATTGATGGTCCAGGTGATCGTAGTGGTCATGGGACAGGATCACCGCTTCGATTTCCGGCAGTTCATCAAGGCTGATCGGTGGCTGGTGGAATCGTTTGGGGCCGGCCCATTGCACCGGGGAGGCGCGCTCGGCGAACACGGGGTCGGTCAGCCAGAATTTGTCGCGCAGTTTCAGCAGGACGGTGGAATGCCCCAAGCGAAACACGCTGTGATCGGGGGCGTCCAGCAACTGTTGGCGGGTCAATCCCTGAACCGGCACGGCACCTGTTGGCCGTGAATTGGCAGGTTTGTGGAACAGCATGTTCCAGAACACCCGCAAGCTCTTGCGCAAGCCCAGTTGATGGACGACCGCATGGTTGAGATAGCGCCCCTGTTCCTGTCGGGAAGCTTTCAGTTCCTTGGCGGTATCTGCCTGGTAAGAGAACGTGGCCATGTTGGTGGGACTCCAGAAAAACCATTGAGGCTGAGGGTTTTCTTTTCGGACGATAAATGGCCAATGCACGCACGCGTCAGCCGCAAACTCTAATTTTTTTTGCCGCACAATTACACTGTACGGTGTAGTTTCAAGATTGCATCAAAGCCGGGACTAAGTAAACTGTGGAGTGTAATTACCCATTCACCTTGCCGAAGCGTATTTATGACAGCTCCACAGCGCCTGACCGACCGTAAACGCGAAGCCATCGTTCAGGCGGCGATTGCCGAATTCCGTACCCACGGTTTCGACATCACCAGCATGGACAAGATCTCTGCGACGGCAGGCGTGTCCAAGCGCACGGTGTACAACCACTTCCCCAGTAAAGAAGAGCTGTTCGCGGAAATTCTGCAACGGTTGTGGACCAACGTCACCGCGCAAGAAGACACTGTCTACAACCCCGGCCTGCCAGTTCGCGAGCAGCTCAGCCAGTTGCTGCACTGTAAATTGACACTGCTGGCAGACAACAGTTTCCAGGATCTGGCACGCGTGGCCATTGCCGCCACCATCCATTCCCCGGAGCGGGTACAGGACATGGTCCTGCGCATGGGCGAACGTGAAGAAGTACTCAGCACCTGGATTCGCGCCGCTCAAGCTGACGGCAAGCTCAAGCCCGTGGATCCCGGCTTCGCCGCCCAGCAAATGCACGGGATGCTCAAGGCCTTCGCCTTTTGGCCGCAGATTTCCATGAACGAACCGGCGCTGTCTCCCAAGATGCAGACACAGGTCATAGAGTCGGCGCTGGACATGTTCCTGGCCTGCTACCTGCGCTGACCACAGGACTCTCCTGATAGATGATACTCCCTCCACCAGCAACTGACTGGCGAGGGTATTGATGAACGCACGTGCAATAAATGACACTATTGATGCGTGGCATCCGCTGGATGAACGCCCTGAATAAAAACACAACAAAGTATTTCAGCGCGAACCGGGCACAGGGACTTATGGAAAACCAACGTGGCAAAGGGCTGTCGTTTGCCAAACGCATCTACAAACCCCGCATCATCGGCCTGGGCATTGGCGCCCTCAGCGTAGCGGCGGCACTCTATCCGCTACAGGTTCCCACCTGGGTCTGGGCAGCGTTGCTGCTCAACGCCATGGTCTGGCCCCACGTTGCGTATCTGCTGTCGACACGCTCGGCGTTTCCGTACAAGGCAGAACGCCACAATATGCTGTTCGACTCGCTGCTGGGCGGCTTCTGGGCCGCCAGCATGCAGTTCAACCCGCTGAGCACCGTGACCATCCTGTCAATGATGACGATGAACAACGTGGCAGCCGGTGGCGTGCGCCTGCTCGTGCAGGGCAGCCTGGCGCAACTGACAGGCGTAGCGGTTTCATGGTTGCTGCTCGGTGCGGCTTTTTCGCCGACGGTCAGTCAGCTCCAGGTTTACGCCTGCCTGCCGATGCTCACGCTCTACCCGCTGGCGGTTGGCATGGTCTGTTATCAATTGGCGATCAAACTGTCCGAACACAAACGCACCCTCAGTGCCTTGAGCCGTACCGACAGCCTGACCGGGTTGCTCAATCACGGTGCCTGGAAAGACCTGCTGCAGATCACGTTCCAGCAGTGCCAGCAGCAACAGACCCAGGCCACCGTTGGCTTGATCGACATCGATCATTTCAAACTCATCAATGACAACTACGGGCATATCGTTGGCGATACCGTGCTACGTCAACTCAGCCTCGAGCTAAAACGCAACCTGCGGGAAAACGATCTGGCGGGACGTTATGGCGGGGATGAGTTCTGCGTGATTCTGCCCGATCTGCCGCTGGAACATGCCACCGCAGTCATGGAGCGCCTGCGTGAAGTGTTCGGCAATTATCGCCATCCGCAAATACCCGGACTTCGGGTCAGCCTGAGTATCGGCCTGGCCACCTGCCAGCCACACTTCGCCGACGCCGCCAGCTGGCTCGATGCCGCAGACAAGGCGCTGTACAGCGCCAAGAGTAATGGCCGCGACAGAATCAGCAGCGCCGGCCGGTTCACGCCCTCAATCGCGTGAAGGGCGTCAGTGCGGCAAGCGAATGGCCCGCGCCAATTGATCAAACAAGGTCACCACCGAACGCAATGCGCGACAGTCCGGCCGGGTCAGTAACCACAGGCTGGTGTCGTAGCCTTGCAGGGGGTCGCTCAAGGGTTGCACGCCTTGCGCGGGAT
The DNA here is from genome assembly GCF_058789115.1 of Pseudomonas sp. FW300-N1A1. NCBI lineage: Bacteria > Pseudomonadati > Pseudomonadota > Gammaproteobacteria > Pseudomonadales > Pseudomonadaceae > Pseudomonas > Pseudomonas sp. FW300-N1A1. Next base: position 52,978 of record NZ_JBYTBK010000013.1, read on the forward strand.
CGATCAGAAAGTCCGGCAGCGCTGCCACACCCAGCCCGGCGCGCACCAACTCGGTCACGGCGAGCATGCTGTTGCAGCGATAACCCGGGATCACGCCAGGCAGTTGCTGACGACGCCAGATGACCGTCGGATGGTCGGGCAGAAAGTCATCCGGCGCGATCCAGCTCAGGCGTGACCAATCACCCTGATCCACCGCCTGCAAATAGGCGGTACTGGCGCACACCCTGTATGACACCGCCCCCAATCGCCGCCCGACCAGATGCTCCGGGGGAGAACGGGTCAGGCGCAAGGCGATATCGGCATCACGGCGGCTGAGGTTGGCGAAATCATTGGAGGTACTCAGCTCCAGGGTCAACGCCGGGTATGCCGGCATGAACTGAGCCAAGGCAGGCAACAGCAAGGCATGCAACACCGAGTCGGTGCAGGTCAGGCGCACGGTGCCACTGATGACTTCACCGCCCTGCTCCACCCCGATACGCGCCGCTTCCAACGCCTGCTCGGCACGCTCGGCCTGTTCGGCGAGGGTACGGGCCAAGGTGGTCGGCAAGTAGCCGGCGCGGCTCTTGTCGAACAGCATCTGGCCCAACGCGGCTTCCAGGCGCCGTACCGCACGAAACACCGTGGACACATCGACCTTCAACAGGGCCGCCGCCCGGGCCAGGGAGCCGCCGCGGACCAACGCCAGAATCAGGGCCAGGTCAGGGTAGTCCAGTCGATAGTGCAGCGATGCATTGATCACTTGGGTAAACGCCAATATTGATTGCGTGAACGCCAATCTATAGTGGCCTCCAGGAATCAACAAGCCTCGGGAGCCTCCATGCAAACGTCCCCTCACCTGTGTATCGCGCTGATCGGTGACTACGACCCACAGGTCACCGCCCACCAGGCCATTCCTGTGGCGCTGAACCGGGCCGCGCAACACGCCGACCTTGATGTTCGGTTTCACTGGCTGGCCACCGATCTTATCGACGCTGGTACCCGTTTCACTGACTTCGATGGTTTCTGGTGCGTGCCCGCCAGCCCTTATCGCCACACCGACGGCGCGCTACGGGCGATTCAATATGCCCGTGAACAACGCCGACCGTTCCTCGGCACATGCGGTGGTTTTCAGCATGCGGTGCTTGAGTACGCCCGTAACGTGCTGGGCTGGGCCGATGCCGAGCATGCTGAAACCTCGCCGGACGCCGCTCGCGCCGTGCTCTCGCCACTGGCCTGTTCACTGGTCGAGGCCGTCGACCGCATCCACTTGATCGAAGGCTCGCTGATCGCCCGTGCCTACGCCAGCCGCGACATTCAGGAAGGTTACCGTTGCCGCTACGGGGTCAATCCCGAGTTCGAGCGCGCGCTGCTCAAACAGGACCTGCATGCCACCGGCCACGACGCGGCGGGCGAGGTGCGAACCGTGGAGTTACACGATCATCCGTTTTTCGTCGCAACCTTGTTTCAACCCGAACGCGCAGCGCTCGCTGGCAAAACGGCACCCTTGGTCGACGCCTTTGTCCAGGCCTGCGCGAGGCACCGTTCATGATCGCCAACACACCCGCGGCGCCTTACTACGCGGTCATCTTCACTTCGCTGCGCACCGCCGGGGATCAAGGCTATGGCCAGGCCGCGCAACGCATGCTCGACCTGGCCCGCGATCAACCGGGGTTTCTCGGCGTGGAATCGGCGCGGGGCGATGACGGGCTGGGGATCACCGTGTCCTACTGGGCCAGCGAGGCGGCAATCCTGGCGTGGAAGCATCACGCCGAACACAGCGCCATCCGCGAGCAAGGACGCTCGACCTGGTACGAGGCGTGCCACACACGGGTGTGCAAGGTTGAACGTGCATATGGCTTCGAGCGTCAGCGGGACTGAACCAGGCTCCTCACCGCCGAGATCTCCGGCAGGTCCTCACGGCGCATGTACACCCGCAACGGTTCGGTGATGTTGATCCGGTCATCGATATTCTGCTCCAGCAGCAACCGGATCAACTCACGCTTGAGGGTCATGGTCTGGCCGTCTTCGCACGCCCAGACGAACTCGCTGGCCGGGATGATGGCATCGTCGGCGACATCCATGCCGAACGAGTCTTCGCTGAAACGGACGATGTAGTGAGCGGTCTTGCGATTGAAACCGACGAAACCGTTGAGTTGGTCGGCGGCCTGGCAGATGAGCTCGGACGTGATGCGCATGGTAAACCTCACAGGTGCGTCCCGAAGGACAGCTGAACGATGGTTTACACGCAGGGCGGGCTGAAGATTGTTGCGGGTTTCCCTCTGACGGGGAAATGGCTGGAGCGGATCGTACTGCAAAGGACCGCACAAATGCGCGGGAAAAATCGCCCTCATGAATGTTTATGTCGGTCTGGCGATAGCACATCCTGCGTTCAATTGTTAAAAGGTACTCTTTTGCAATTGCATCTTACGAAAGGACCTCGACCATGCCTGTTACCTTCACTCAAAGCGCCCTGCTGCTGAGCCTGATGCTCGGCTTCGGCCAGGCACAGGCTACCGGCCAACAGAGCCCGACCGCACTGGCCACGGCCAACGGAATCCCGCATCCGGCCGTGATCGCCCACCGTGGTGCATCCTTCGATGCACCGGAATCCACCGCCGCTGCCTACAAGCTGGCACGCGACCTGGGGGCCGACTACCTGGAACTGGACCTGCAACGCAGCAAGGACGGCGTGCTGTTTGCCCTGCACGACGACAACCTGCAACGTACCACCGACGTCGCCATCAAGTTTCCAGAACGCAAGGACAGCCCGGCCAACGCGTTCACCCTCGCCGAACTCAAGACCCTGGACGCCGGCAGCTGGTTCAACACCGCCTACCCGGATCGTGCACGCGCCCACTATGCGGGCCTGAAAATCCTGACCCTGGACGAAGTCATCGACATTGCCCAGGGCAACCCATTGCACAAGCCCGGCCTGTACATCGAGACCAAAGAGCCGAAACAGTTTCCGGGGATCGAGCGCGACCTCAAGGACAAGCTGCAAGACCGTGGCTGGCTGAGTCCGATTGGCTCCAAGCTGGCCAAAAGTGAACTGAGCGTTGGCCAGGGCAAAGGCAAAGTCGTCCTGCAGACCTTCGACAAGGGCAGCCTGGAAATGCTCCACAAAGAAATGCCGCAAGTGCCGAAGATCCTGCTGCTGTGGGTCGGCGCCGGCGGTATCGATGCCAAATCCAACCTGACCTATGCCGAGTCTGGCGACAAGGACAAAGCCACCTACTACGCCAGGCAGGAACCCAAGGACAACGCCGCCTTCGAGCAATGGGTCGACTACGCCAAGGCCCAGGGCGCGATTGGCACTGGCCCTTCGGCAACCCTGACCCGGCTCGGCGATCAAAGCTATTCGGACCTGGTGAAGCCGTGGATGAACCAGTACACCCACGACAAGGGGCTGTTGGTGCATGTCTACACCATCGACGATGACGTGGATTACAAGAAGGTGATGGACGCCGGTGTGGACGGCATCTTCACTAACCGCGCCAGCGAGCTGCTCAAGTACTACAAGCGCCCGATGACGGGCAGCGTTGCGCAGTTGCTTGAGGTCAACGGCTACTGAGTCGTCATCTGCTAGTGTGCAAGATCGTTGCCGCGTACCGCGCGGAAACGATCCGGCTGCTGGACATCCACTCGGGGGAATTAAGGATCAATTAAGTTGCGCCGGTTAACCTGCCCCCACTTAAACAGCTCACCAAGGAATGCCCCCATGAAGAAGTTGACCACCCTGTTCACTGCCGCCGCCCTGACCCTGACCGCCGGTTTCGCCATGGCCGACGTGCGCCCGGACCTGATCCCGGGTCTGCTCAAGGCCGGTACCATCATGGACATGGAAAAACTCAATCAGGCTGCATTGGCTCAGCACCCGGGCAGCACCGCGGCGAACATCGTCGACACCGAACTGGACCACACCGCCGCGGGTGCCTATGTCTACGAAGTCGAAATTCGTGACGCCAAGAATGTGAAGTGGGACGTGAAACTGGACGCCAAGACAGGCGCAGTACTGAGCAACAAACAGGACACTTGATCCACAGACGTCAACAGCCGCACCGCCTCAGGGCCGTGCGGCTTTTTTACGTCTTAGGCACTCAGGCGCGCGGTCACAGCATTGAGCTGGCCCGACAGGTCGTGCAGGTTGTTGCTTGCCGCTTCCGTGCGCTGCACGTTATCCAGGTTGGTACTGGCGATGCTGGTGATCTCGGTCAGGTTGCGCGAAATGTCTTCGGCCACCGAGGTCTGTTCTTCCGCCGCAGTGGCGATCTGGCGGTTCATGTCGCGAATCGCTTCCACCGATTCGGTGATGCGCTCAAGCATGGCACCGGCCTCAGTCACCTGCTCGACACTCTCCTCGCTGCGCGTCTGACCGCTTTCAATCGCCTGCGCCGCATCCACGGCGCCCATTTGTACGCTCTGGATGATCTGATTGATCTCGATGATCGACGCCGCCGTGCGCTGGGCCAGGCTGCGCACTTCATCGGCCACCACCGCAAACCCGCGTCCGGCTTCCCCGGCCCGCGCCGCTTCGATGGCGGCATTGAGCGCCAGCAGATTGGTTTGCTCGGCAATACCGCGAATCACCTCCAGCACCTTGCCAATCCGGCCGCTGTCGGTTTCCAGGCGACGGATCACAGTCGCCGTATTGGCGATTTCCCCGCGCATTTGCGTGATAGCGTGAATCGTATTGTGCATCACCTTCTCACCCTGTCGGGCCGACTGGTCGGCATCGTCGGCCGCCCGCGCCGCATCGGCGGCATGCCGCGCGACTTCCTGGGCCGTGGCCGACATTTCGTTCATCGCCGTCGCCACTTGATCCGTGCGGCTGAACTGTTCGCTGGTGCCGTGGGACATCAAGGTGGCAATGGAGTTGAGCTCGCCACTGGCGCTGTCCAGATCCGATGCGCTGCGTTGCAGGCGGCCGAAAGTTTCGGCCAGGAAGTCGCGCAAGGTATTGGCCGCCACCGCCAACCGGCCCAACTCGTCCTGACGATCGCTGGCCACGCGCTCGGCGAAGCGTCCTTGGCTCAATTCGGCAACGTACTGGATCAGCCGGCGAATCGGCTCCACCAGATGACGGTTGACCAGCCATAAGCTCAGCAGGCCAATCAACAGACCCGAGAACAGCATCACCACGATGCCCACCAGCACGGTGCTATCGGCGCTGGCACTGATCAGCCTTGACTGCTCATCACCCTGTTTGCGCAATGCATTGACCAGTTCGCTCATCTGCTCGCTGGTCGCACGGTCCACCCCTTTGACCGCGTTGTCACCCACTGCCGGATCACCCCCGGCGGCCAGGTACGCGTCACGCCCTTTTTGATAGGCCATGCCCAGCATCCGATGCTCTTCACGCAAGCGTTCGATTCGGGCCTTGAGCGCCGTATCGATTCCCGGTTGACGGGTCAACTCGCCGAGGATGTTCTGCACATCGCCCTGACGGTCCTCGAATTGCTTCCAGTATTTGTTCAGGTCGGCCGGCTGCTTGCCGCGCAGCAGGACGTTTTTCCACTCCTGTACCTGCGCCTTGAACTGCAGGTTGGCCTCATCGATCAGTTGCGAGGTGTGCAACGGGCCTTCGATCAGGTTGCGATAGTTCTGCACCCCGTTGGAGAGGAAGTGAAAGCTGGCCAGCGCGATCAGCAACATCGCAAACAGGCTGCCACTCAGCAGTGCAAGGATTTGAGCTCTCAGGGACTTGTGCAAAAACATCGAGGGATATCTCACGGCAGGAATAAGGCGGGCACCGGGGTGCGCAAACCAGCCTAGGCATCATCGGCGCCGCCGTGGATTTCTTGAGCGGCTCCGACCAGTGGTCCTGGGCTTTTCGCGGGCAAGCGAAGCGCCACCGGGCCCCACTCCCACACTGTGCGCGTATGCACTCATACCGCTCAATCCAGCGTGAATGCCGCCCCGTGGCGAGCGAGCAAGCTCGCGCCAGGGCGCATAGCGCCCTCAACACGACGATTGCAGGCGTTCAGATAAAACCCGGTGACCGGTTTTGGGGCTGCTGCGCAGCCCAGCGCGAGCAAGCTCGCTCGCCACAGGGCATGTGTTCGGCATCCCCACGCCTGACGAGACCAGGCATATGTTCAAGACAATTGCTCCCGCACTGATCGGCAATGCACACACCGTCCCGTGGCGAGCGAGCTTGCTCGCGCTAGGGCGCATAGCACCCTCAACACGCCTATTGCAGGCGTCCAGGTAAAACCCCGGTGACCGGTTTTGGGGCTGCCGCGCAGCCCAGCGCGAGCAAGCTCGCTCGCCACGGGGCATGTGTTTGACATCCCCGCGCCTGACGAGACCAGGCATCTGTTCAAGACAATTGCTCCCGCACTGGTCGGCAATGCACACACCGTCCCGTGGCGAGCGAGCTTGCTCGCGCCAGGGCGCATAGCGCCCTCAACACGACGATTGCAGGCGTTCAGATAAAACCCGGTGACCGGTTTTTGGGCTGCTTCGCAGCCCAGCGCGAGCAAGCTCGCTCGCCACAGGGCATGTGTTCGGCATCCCCACGCCTGACAAGACCAGGCATCTGTTCAAGACAATTGCTCCCGCACTGGTCGGCAATGCACACGCTCGCCACGGGGTTGAGAGGAGGTCGGATCAACGGATCTGCAAACATCCAAAACACTGACCCACCGCAGCGTTTGCGCAATGTTTAGCGCCGATCATGACGAACACCCCTCCTCTCCACAGGATTGTCCGGCAATGGCTACTCCCCTCTCGACTGCCGCCACCCCCACCTCTACACGCGGCGTCAGCCCCAACGTCGACAAAAAACCCAGCGTACTGACCGTCGTGGTGTTCTTTTCCGTACTGGCCATGGGGCTGCTGTTCACGGCCTACAGCCTGATGCATGACATCAATCGGGTCGGCACCACGATGACCACCTGGACCCCGTTCTTGCTGCTGGGCGTGGCGTTGTTGATTGCCCTGGGCTTTGAGTTCGTCAACGGTTTCCACGACACCGCCAACGCCGTGGCGACAGTGATCTACACCCACTCGCTGCCGCCGCAATTCGCGGTGGTCTGGTCGGGCTTCTTCAACTTCCTCGGGGTGCTGCTGTCCAGCGGCGCCGTGGCCTTCGGCATCATCGCCCTGCTACCGGTGGAGCTGATTCTGCAAGCGGGCTCCTCGGCCGGGTTTGCGATGATCTTCGCCCTGCTGATTGCGGCGATTCTGTGGAACCTGGGCACCTGGTGGCTGGGCCTGCCGGCGTCCTCCTCGCACACCCTGATCGGCTCGATCATCGGCGTCGGCGTTGCCAATGCCCTGATGCACGGGCGCGATGGCACCAGTGGCGTCGATTGGGCCCAGGCCACCAAAATCGGCTATGCGTTGCTGCTGTCACCGCTGGTCGGCTTCGGGTTCGCCGCGCTGTTGCTCCTGGCCCTGCGCGCCTTCGTCAAGAACCGCGCCCTGTACCAGGCCCCGACCGGCAACACCCCGCCGCCATGGTGGATCCGCGGGATGCTGATCCTGACCTGCACCGGCGTGTCCTTCGCCCACGGCTCCAACGACGGCCAGAAAGGCATGGGCCTGATCATGCTGATTCTGGTCGGCACCCTGCCGATGGCCTATGCACTGAACCGCACCATGCCCGCCGATCAAGCGTTGCAGTTCGCCGCCGTGGCCGAGGTGACCCAGCAGGCGCTGGTCAAGGGTGCACCACGACTCGCCCCCGCCGATCCTCGCTCGACGCTCACCGATTACGTGCGCAGCAAGCAGGCCACGCCCGAGCTGGTCCCGGCCCTTGCCGCACTGGCCGGTCACATCGGCAACGAAGTGAAGGGCTACGGCTCGCTGGCCAAGGTGCCGGCCGAAGCCATGGGCAACGTGCGCAATGACATGTACCTGGCCAGCGAAACCATCCGCCTGATGGACAAGAACAACGTCGGCCATTTCGATGCCGACACTACCGGCAAGCTGCAACTGTTCAAGCAACAGATCGACAGCGCCACGCGCTTCATTCCGCTGTGGGTGAAAATCGCCGTGGCGATTGCACTGGGACTGGGCACCATGGTCGGCTGGAAACGCATCGTGGTGACCGTCGGCGAGAAGATCGGCAAGACGCACCTGACCTATGCCCAGGGCGCCTCCGCCGAAACCGTGGCCATGCTGACCATCGGCGCTGCCGATATGTTCGGCCTGCCGGTCTCGACCACCCATGTGCTGTCGTCGGGGGTGGCCGGGACCATGGTGGCCAATGGGGGCGGGCTGCAGATGAAGACCATCCGCAACCTGTTGATGGCCTGGGTACTGACCCTGCCCGCGGCGATTGTGTTATCGGGCAGTCTGTACTGGTTGTTCACCCGGTTGTTCTGAACAACCACCGGCTGCAGCCGACCGAGCCGATGGGAACACCCATCGGCTCGGCCGGCAATTGGTCAACCGCAACTGTTCTTTCATCAGGTGACAACTACGCCCTGGCCAATACCATCCGCTCACGCAGCACGTCGTAGGCCCAGTGGTAGATGTAGGTGTACGGCAGGAAGAACAGCAGTACCCCGATGTCCAGAATCAGCGCCTCCATCAGGCTGACCTTCAGCCACCAGGCAATCAGCGGGATGCTGATCGCCACCAGGCCACCTTCAAACATCAGCGCATGCAAGACCCGGGTCCCGGCACTGGGAACCAGCGCCAGACGCTTGAGCAAACGATCGAACAAGCCGTTGAACACCACGTTCCAGCCCAGGGCGATCAGGCCGATGCCAAGGGTGACCACGCCCATGTCGACCATCGGTTTGTCCATCAGCCAGGCCAGCAGCGGAGTACACAGCATGATCGCGAGCACTTCGAAACCAATGGCTTGAAAAACACGTTCAGTGAAGGATTTATGGGTGCTCATGATCAAGCTCCTTGGTAAGTGTGGTTGCCATCATCCCTCACCAAGGCGATACTTCATAATCATTAACCATCGATAAAGGCGATAGTTTATGCCCTCCCATGAAGTGCTGCTGGCGTTCGTCCAGGCGGCGACCCAGGGCTCGTTCTCCGCTGCGGCGCGCAAACTGGGCAAGAGCCAGTCCACCATCAGTGCCGCCGTGGCCAGCCTGGAAATCGACCTGAACGTGACACTGTTCGACCGCAGCAGCCGCAAACCCGGCCTGACGTCGGCCGGGCATGTCATGTTGCAACGGGCCGAAGAGATCCTGGCAGCCACCAGCCGCCTGAAAATGACCGCCGCCCAACTGTCACTGGGTGTAGAGGCCAAGCTGACGGTGGCGCTTTCCGATACCTATCATTCCGACCGGTTCGATGCGGCACTGAGCAGCTTCGAACAGCGCTACCCGGACCTTGAGCTCGAATGCCTGATTGCCGAGTGCGATGACTTGGTCGCCCTGGTGCAAAGCGGCCGCGCGCATATCGCCCTGGCCGAGATGAAGGACAGCTACCCCGCCGACCTGGACTGCGCGACCCTCGACGAACGCACGGAGATCGCCTTGTTCGTATCGCCACGGCACCCGCTGGCGGCGCTGCACACGGTCGACAAGCAAACCCTGGCGCAGCATCGCGAACTGCGCCTGGCGACCATCATCAACCCCTACGAAACCCGTGCCAAAGGACGGGTGTGGTCAACCCCCAGCTATCTGATGCTGCTGGAAATGGCCCAGGGGGGTTACGGTTGGGCGCCCTTGCCGCGCTGGGTGGTTGCACGCTATGGCGCCGGGACAGTGCAGGAGCTCAAGGTGCGCGGCTGGCCAAAATCCGTATCGGTTCACGCGCTCTGGTCACGGCTGCATCCACCGGGGCCGGCAGGGAGCTGGTTGCTGGCCAAGATACTGGAGTGAGGCCTTCAAGCTGCCCCGACGGCGGGCGGCCGGTTGGTCTGGCAGTATTCATGCAGGACGCGCACCGTGGGCAATTCAAGTGCCTGGGCGGCGTAGCACAGCCCAACCCGACGCGTCGGCGCCGGCCCGTGCAAGGCCCGAGTGACAACCCGCGGATGCCCATCCACCAACGACTGCGGCAACATGGCCACGCCAACGCCTGCAGCCACCATGCGCAGCGCCTGCATCAGTGACCCCGCATGCCCGGCCACCGCTTCCGGCGAGCGCCCGTAGAGCGCCATCAGGCGCTGATGGGAAACGTGTTGCGGGCAGGTGATCCAGTCCTCGATGGGGGCGGAATCTGCTCCTGAGTCGATCCGGGCCATGGGATGCCCAAGGGGCAGTGCCATGACGTAGGGTTCTTCCCAGAGCGGCAGAAACAACTCGTCCTCGCAGCACAGCTCCTCCACTGCCAGTCGCGCATCGCCCTGACAACCTTCCTGCAATGTCAGCAACAGATTGGGCAACGCCTGGTGGATCATGCGGACAACCCCCTCGACCTGGCTGTCGGCAATATCACCCTCCACGCCCAGTTCCAACGATGCACGGTCTTCACCACCACGAAACAAGCGCCGCAGAGCGTCGGCCTCAAGCACCATCCGGCGTGCCTGCGGATAGAGCACTCGCGCCTGATCCGTGACCTCCACACCGCGCGGCTGACGAGTAAACAGCGCCGCCCCCAGGTCCTCTTCAAGCTGCTTGATGGTGACCGACAGGGTTGGCTGGCTGATGAACAGCCGCTGCGCCGCGCTGGTGATGTTGCGCTCCTCGAAGACCGCGAGAAACGCCTTGAGGTGACGAATATCCATAGAGCATTCCGATAGCAGACAGAGAAACAAGGCATTTTTCAGCCTTGAAACACGCAAATATACTGCGACCCAAGATCAGCCATCCGTTTTTATTATTTCAGGAGCCATTCCATGAGCAAGCCATTGATCATCATCACCGGTGCCAGTTCCGGCATTGGCGAAGCCTGTGCCCGTCTGTTTTCGGCAGCCGGCCACCCTTTGCTGCTACTGGCCCGACGCATTGAGCGCCTGGAAGCCCTGGCCCTACCCGACACGTTGAGCCGTGGCGTCGACATCACCGACCGTACGGCCCTGATTCAAGCAGTCAAAGAAGCCGAGGCACAGTTCGGCCCGGCCGACGCCCTGATCAATAACGCTGGCGTCATGCTGCTGGGGGACATCACGACCCAGGACCCGGCACAGTGGGAGCAGATGCTCGACGTCAATGTAAAAGGCCTGCTCAACGGCGTTCATGCCGTAGTAGCCGGCATGGTCGAGCGCAAGCATGGCACGATCATCAATGTCAGCTCCGTGGCCGGGCGCAAGACCTTCCCCAACCACGTGGCCTACGTGGGCACCAAGTTCGCGGTACACGGGATCTCTGAAAACCTGCGCGAAGAACTTTCGCCACATAACGTGCGGGTCATCACCATCGCACCGGGTGCCGTGGAAACCGAGTTGCTGAGCCATACCACGGATGAAGCGATCAAGAGCGGCTACCACGCCTGGAAGCAGGATATGGGCGGCACCGTGCTGAGCGCGCAAGACGTCGCATCGGCGATTCAATACGCCTATGCGCAACCGCAGAACGTGTGCATCCGCGAAATCGTACTGGCCGCGACACGCCAACAAGCCTGAGTCGCGGTGAGGGCGTGCGCGCCCTCGCCACTAACTCAACTCCGCCAATCGCCGCTCGATAAACCGTCGCTCCGGCGCTTGCCGCGTCAGCTCCAGCGCACGCCGATAGGCCGCCTTGGCTTCCTCCACACGGCCCAATTGCCGACAGAATTCGGCTCGCGCCGAATGGGCCAGGTGATAGTCGAGCAGCTCTCCCCGGTTCAATATCCCCTCGACCAGGTTCAGCGCCGCCAACGGCCCGTCGCGCCGGGACAGTGCCGCCGCGCGATTGAGCTCGATCACCGGCGAGGGCATGGCCTGCAACAAGACGTCGTACAGGCCGACAATCTGTGGCCAGTCGGTGTCCTCGGCCGCCTTCGCCTCGGCATGCACGGCCGAGATTGCCGCTTGCAGGCAGTAAGGCCCGAACCCCCGGGTACCCAGTGCCCGCTCGACCAGGGCACTGCCTTCGGCAATCATGTCGGCATCCCACAGCGAACGGTCCTGCTCATCGAGCACAATCAACTCACCCGCAGCCGAGGTCCTGGCCGGACGTCGCGACTCATTGAGCAGCATCAGTGCCAGCAACCCCATCACCTCGGGCTCCGGTAATAGCTCCATCAGCAAACGGCCGAGACGAATCGCCTCGCGGGTCAGGTCTTCACGGGTCAACTCACTGCCTACCGACGCCGAATAGCCTTCGTTGAACACCAGATAGATCACCCGCAGCACACTGTCGAGGCGCTCGGGCAACTCGGCCATGGACGGCACTTGATACGGGATGGCGGCGTCGCGAATTTTTGCCTTGGCGCGCACGATTCGCTGGGCAATGGTCGCCGGTGTGGCGAGAAACGCCCGCGCGATTTCTTCAGTGGTCAGGTCGCAGACTTCGCGCAAGGTCAACGGCACTTGCGCATCGGCAGCCAGGGCCGGGTGACAACAGGTGAAGATCAGTCGCAGGCGATCATCTTCCAAGTCTTCGACACTCCACTCGACCTCTTCCAGCGCTTCGAGCTGCGCCACCAACAACGCCTGCGAGGCGACGAATCGTGCCCGGCGGCGCAAACCGTCAATCGCCTTGAAGCGCCCGGTCGACACCAGCCAGGCGCGAGGATTGTCGGGCACGCCATCGCGCTGCCAGCGCTCGACCGCGACAAAGAAGGCTTCATGCAGCGCCTCTTCGGCCAGGTCGAAATCCCCCAGCAAGCGAATCAGGGTGGCGAGGATGCGCCGCGAGTCGTTGCGATACACCGTCTCGAGCAGCGCCTTGACCGCCTCGCCCGGCATCAGTCCGGCATGCCCGTGGTGACCAGGGTGACCAGCCGGTCCAGGCTCTGCCCCCAACCGTCATGAAAGCCCATGGCCTCATGCGCCTTGCGATCCTCTGCACTCCAGTGCATGGCCCGAGCGGTGTAGAGGGTCTTGCCATCGACGTCGTCGAAGGTCACTTCCGCGGTCATGAAGGGTTTACCCGAGGGCGTCCAGCCCGGGGTGAACGCATCGGTGAAGACCAGTCGCCGGGGCGCATGAATCTCCAGGAACACCCCACTGGTCGGGTACTCGCTGCCGTCCGGCGCACGCATCAGTGTGCGGAATTGACCGCCGACCCACAGGTCCATTTCGCACTCCGGCGTGGTCATGCCGTGCGGCCCCCACCACTGGGTGAGCCATTGCGGCTCGGTCCAGGCGCGGAACACCTTATTGCGCGGCGCATCAATCAAGCGGCTGATGGATAACTCGAACTCGGCCGGCTGGCGGTCAGCGTGATGAGTACTCATGAACAACCTCCTGTTTATCGTTGTTATTTGTCGTGGTTATCAGGGATTCAACTCACGTATCGGACGCACTTCCACACTGCCGACCCGGGCCGCCGGGATCTTGCCGGCGACCTGGATGGCTTCGTTCAGGTCCTTCGCCTGAATCAGATAAAAGCCTGCCAACTGCTCCTTGGTCTCAGCGAACGGACCATCGGTAATCGACAGCTTGCCGGCGCGCATGCGCACCGTGGTCGCGGTCTGCACGGACTGCAACGCCTCGGCGGCGAGCATCCGGCCGCTGCCCTGGACTGACTCGGCATAGGCCATGCATTCGGCGTCTTCAGGGCTGTCGGGCGAGCTGTGCAGCACACGCTCGTCGCTGTAGACCAGACATAGGTATTTCATAAGGCTCTCCAACATCAGGCTGATCAACTATGGCTGCAGATCGAGGGTTTGGCGAAAAACCCGACGATCAGGGCTGCAACTCGAACAACGCGGCGCCACTGGTCATGTCGAAGGGGGCCGACCAGTGCTCGTGAACGATTCGCCATTGCTCACCGACCCGTTGATAGCCGGCGGTCACGCGCATCCAGCAGCCCTTGGTCTCACCCTTGTCGTCGGTACCGCCGCAGTGAGCCAGCCAGTGGGCAAACGCTATGTCTTGGGCACGCAGGACGTTGACCTGATGAAACTCGAAGAGGTCCGGGCCAGGGCACATCGTCATGCACTCTTCCCAGTGCGCGCGGTAGGCCGCCTTGCCCTTGAATTGCAGCGCCTTGACGGCATCGAACGAGACAATGTTGTCGGCGTAGAGCCCCATGAGCCGGTCAATGTCCTTGGCGATCACCAACTGCCGGTACGTCTCGATCAGGTTCTGGATATCGGTGTTTTCTGTGTCTGCATTCATGACGCAACTCCGAGTGTTTTGTGTGAGGACACCCTTAGTCGACTGACCAAAAAGCAAATCGACAGCCGAAATAAAAAAATCTCGAAGCGGCAAACTGGCTAGAATCCGAACCTCACATTTGTCGGAATACGGACACCGTCGGTGACCACTCAACTCGTTCCTTATGAACAGCTTTCGCCCCGTCAGCGCGAACGTGTGCAAGACATCGAGATCCACCCGGCGCAGAAGTCATTTTCCGGGGATATTCACGGTGCCCTGCACTCGCTCAGCGCGACCGCGGGCGACGCCATCAGGGGCTTTGCCCTGATCGCGGACGAGAGGCCTGTCGCCTTCCTGCTGCTCAAGCGCCCACCGTACCTGCCGGACTGGGCCCATGAAGACACCGCCACCCTGCACGCCCTGCAAGTTGACCACCGCTGCCAGGGCCAGGGTTACGGCACCGCCTGCCTGCAAGCCTTGCCGGAGGTTGCGCGCCAGGCCTGGCCGGACATCAAGGGCCTGGAATTGTCGGTGGATGCGCACAACGAAGCGGCGCTGGGGCTCTACCTCAAGCAAGGCTGGGTCGACAGCGGCCATGCCTATAAAGGCCGGATCGGCCATGAGCGGCGCATGACCCTGGACTTCTGACTCCCCGCCCACTGTCACGGATGATACAAGCGATGCTCACGACCATCGAACAACTGGAAGCCCTGTACGGCCTGCCCCACGACCGCGCCGTCAACAAGCAGATTCCCTGCCTGAACCTCGACTATCAAGCGATGGTGCAAGCCTCGCCATTGGTGATCATCGGCTCGGTCGGGCCGCACGGCATGGACTGTTCACCCCGTGGCGATGCACCGGGATTCGTGCGGATCATTGACGAGCGGACCCTGGCGATCCCCGACCGCCCGGGCAACAACCGGATCGACACCCTGCGCAACATCGTCCTGGACTCGCGGATCTCGTTGCTGTTCATCATTCCGGGCATCGGCGAGACCTTGCGGGTCAATGGCACGGCCACCATCAGCGCCGAGCCACAGCTGCTGCAAAGCTTTGCCGTGAATGGCAAACCGGCGCGAACGGTCATGGTGGTGAAGGTGGAAGCGGCGTTTTTTCACTGTTCGAAGGCTATCGTGCGCTCGGACTTATGGAACCCGCAGAAGTACCTGGACCGCTCGGCACTGCCCACCGCGGGCGCCTTTCACAAGCGCCTGAACGATGGCCGGTTCGATGCCGAACGTTATGATCAGGAGGCGCCTGCGAGGTTGCGCGACAGCCTGTATTGAGCCCCGTATTGCCGGCGGGGAGGCTTACAGATCCAGGGCCATTTCGTGCCAGGCCAAGCCGCCATGGTCTGACTCGGAGGCCTTGAGGTAGGCAAAACCAAAGCTGGCGTACCAGGCAACGTGCTGTTCCCGGCACATCAGGTTGATGCGGATCTTGCCGATCTCCCGCATGCGCTCGATGAACTCGGTCATCAGCTGTTTGGCCAGGCCTTGCCCCTGATAGTCCGGGTGCACCACCACGGACATGATCACCACCTGTGGGCCGTCCGGGTCGTGACCGATCATTTCCTTGAAGGCCTCATCGGCCATTTCCACCTGATACGCCGCGCCCGAATTGATGAACCCGGCCACGACATCGTCGACCTCGGCCACGATAAACCCCTCTGGCCAGGTGTCGATGCGCGTGGCGATTTTCTCGCGAGTGGCCGCCTCATCGCCTTCATACGCCTCGGTTTCAATGGTGAAACAGCGATCAAGGTCATCCGGCGTGACCTGGCGAATGACAGTCGTGGAGGCGTTCATGGCGTGACCCGATCAGCGAGAAAAGAGGGGGCGAATCATAAATGAATAAGCACCGCATATCGATCATACGCGCGGCCGTAAAGCCTTCGTATAGCCTTTGCATCGCGGCTTTATATCGCCCTGGCTTCGGACTATTGGTAATCCCTGTCTCTCACCACACACAGGAATTCTCACCATGACGAGCGTTCAGGCTGGCCTGCTGATGCTGTTCACCATCAGTGCTTTTGGCTTCATTTCCCTGATGATCGATGTGATCAGGGCGCGCCGTATCAGCAAGGGCAAACGGTAAGGATAAAGAGGCGAGTCACAGCTGACTGCGCCGCCTCCCGCGCCATTCATTCAGCCTTGAGCGGCAACCAGATTTCCAGCACACCTTCCCCCGTCTGCGGATTGAAGTCGGCGCTGTAGCGTTCGAACTCCGGAGCGTCCGCCGCTTCACGGCCCGACGCCGGCAGCCAGGTTTTCCAGATGTACTGAAAGGTCCGGGGCAAGTCGCCCAGCGAACCTTTGTGTTCGAACACCGCATAGTGCTGGGGCTGCACTTCGATCCAGCGGTACTGTTCAGGCAGGTCATCGAGCCTGCTGATCTCGACACCGGCGATGTACTCAAAACTGCCTTTGCCATCTGGATTGCAGCAGATGCCGTAGGTCACATCGCCCATTTGCCCAGGCACCTTGCCGATATGGGGGATGAATTTATCCCAGAGTGCGGGAATGCCTTCGGTGGTCTCCTGGGTAAACCGTTCGCCTAGCCCGGCGATCAGTAAGAAATGCCCTTTTTCGAGACGCGGTTCGGCAACGACGCCCTTTTTTGGATCATCCATGAATCAACTCCTGCCGCTCAAAGGTGGGTTCAGCCAAGGAGTATAGAAGGCAAACCGGATTCTCCCCCATCAGAGCCCGGGAAGTTCTGCGACCCCCGTCGAGCCAATGAACTCCTGATAGCCGGAAACGATCACGTAGACCGCGAAATAGCAGAAGATCGCCGCAGATGCCAGATAGGAATACCGCAGCAGCTTATCGCCCAACAGCTTGCCTCCCTGGGTCGCCGCCAGACACAAGGCAACGCACCAGAGTAGCCCGGCACAAAAGAACCCCGCCAGGAACAACCCGGCGCTGGCCAGGCTGCCGCCCCCGGAACGGGCGATCAGCGTACCGCCCACGGCCGCGAACCAGAGAATGGCACTGGGTGACGACATGGCCAGAAAGATCCCGCGAAAGAACTCACGACGATGGGAACCGCTACTCACCTCGCCCGCCTCCGCCAGCACGGCACTGTGATGGATCGCCGAGTAAATCATCCTGGCGGCGAAATAGAGCAACAACGCCGAGCCACCGACCCACAACACCCAGCGCACCGCCGAGTACTGCAGCAGCACGGTCATGCCGACCAGCGCCAGTACCGCGTAGACCAGGTCACCGACACAGGTCCCGAGCCCCAGTGCGAAGCCCTGAAAATACCCACGTTGCATGGCCAGGGTGATCATCGCGATGTTGGCCACGCCGATGTCCAGGCACAGTGAAAGGCTCAGCAAAAAGCCGCTGGAAAACTCCATGTTTTATCCCGTTCGAAGGTGGTTGAGTCAGTGGCGCGTAGCTATGCAAGAAGCAGGCAAGAACGCGTTTTGTCCGCGACAATCCGGTGCGAGCGGGCCAGTGTCGTCGAAAAAAGTTGATCTTCGCTACTGGACAAGCCGTCATCGGCGCCCTTATCTTGCGTCCAGGCCACCGCAGTGGCCAACGTCGCTCGGACGGTTCCGGGCGCTTACGTACTCCAGAGGCAACAATGGCAGACCAAGGTTCGCCGCGCCGCTTTGCGCGCATAGATCGACTCCCCCCTTACGTATTCAATATCACTGCCGAGCTGAAGATGGCCGCCCGTCGTCGTGGCGAAGACATCATCGACTTGAGCATGGGCAACCCCGATGGCGCGACCCCGCCGCACATCGTTGAAAAACTGGTCACCGTCGCCCAGCGCGAAGACACCCACGGCTACTCCACGTCCAAAGGCATTCCCCGCCTGCGCCGAGCCATTTCGCGCTGGTACAAGGATCGCTACGAGGTCGACATCGACCCGGAAAACGAAGCCATCGTCACCATCGGTTCCAAGGAAGGCCTGGCGCACTTGATGCTCGCCACCCTGGACCAGGGCGACACCGTGCTGGTGCCTAACCCCAGCTACCCGATCCACATCTACGGTGCCGTGATTGCCGGCGCCCAGGTGCGGTCGGTGCCACTGATTCCTGGCGTGGACTTTTTCGCCGAACTGGAGCGCGCCATTCGCGGCTCGATCCCCAAGCCGAAAATGATGATCCTCGGCTTCCCGTCGAACCCGACCGCGCAGTGCGTGGAACTGGACTTCTTCGAACGCGTCATCGCCCTGGCCAAGCAGTACGACGTGCTGGTGGTCCACGACCTGGCCTACGCCGACATCGTCTATGACGGCTGGAAAGCCCCGTCGATCATGCAGGTACCGGGCGCCAAGGACATTGCCGTGGAGTTCTTCACCCTGTCCAAGAGTTACAACATGGCGGGCTGGCGCATCGGTTTCATGGTCGGCAACCCGGAGCTGGTCAACGCACTGGCACGGATCAAGAGCTACCACGACTACGGCACATTCACCCCGCTGCAAGTGGCCGCCATCGCGGCACTGGAAGGTGATCAGCAGTGCGTCAAGGATATCGCCGAGCAGTATCGGCAACGTCGCAACGTGCTGGTCAAGGGCTTGCATGAACTGGGCTGGATGGTCGAAAACCCGAAAGCCTCGATGTACGTCTGGGCCAAGATTCCCGAGGCCTATGCCGACCTGGGCTCGCTGGAGTTCGCCAAGAAATTGCTGGCCGAAGCCAAGGTCTGCGTCTCGCCGGGGGTTGGTTTTGGCGAGTATGGGGATGATCACGTGCGCTTCGCGCTGATCGAGAACCAGGACCGGATTCGCCAGGCTGTCCGCGGGATTCGCGGGATGTTCCGGGCTGATGGGTTGGTTACCAAAACCAACGCCTGACATACAAAAAACCTGTGGAGAACAAACATCTGTGGCGAGGGAGCTTGCTCCCGCTGGGTCGCGAAGCGGCCCCAAAACCAATCACCGTGTTTTTTCAGATAGAACACGGTGGACGGATTTACGACTGCTGCGCAGCCGAGCGGGAGCAAGCTCCCTCGCCACAAAAAGCTTGCTCGACATTGGGTTAAATCTCACCCACAAAAAAACCGCATCGCTGCGGTTTTTTTGTGTCTGCTCCAAACTGCTTAAACGAACATCGACAGCAGCAGGATAAAGCCTAGCGCCACCACGGACAGGATGGTTTCCATCGCGGTCCAGGTCTTGAAGGTTTCCGCCACGGTCATGTTGAAGTACTGCTTGACCAGCCAGAAGCCCGCGTCGTTCACGTGGGACAGAATCAACGAGCCGGCACCGGTAGCCAGCACCAGCAACTCACGGTTGACCCCGGGAATCATCCCCACCACCGGCACCACGATGCCCGCGCCAGTAATGGTCGCCACGGTCGCCGAACCGGTGGCGATACGAATCACCGCGGCCACCAGCCAGGCCAGCAGGATCGGCGAGATCTGTGCGTTCACGGCCATGTGACCGATCACATCACCCACACCGCTGGTCACCAGCATCTGCTTGAAGCCACCACCGGCACCGATGATCAGAATGATCGCAGCGGTCGGGGCGAGGCTCGCGTCCAGCCATTTGAGCATCTGGCTCGAACCGATGCCCTGCTTGTAGCCGAAGGTGTACAGCGACAACAGCAATGCCAGCAGCAGCGCCGAGATCGGGTGGCCGATCATGTCCATCCAGGTGCGGAAGAAGTTGCCGTCCGGCAGCGCCACATCAGCAAAGGTCTTGAGCAGCATCAGGAACACCGGCATCAGCACGGTGACCAGGGTGATACCGAAGCTCGGCAGTTCGCTTGAATCCGACTCACGGACCAGTTGATCCACCAGTTCCTGGTTCGGATGACCGGGAATGTGCTTGGCGATGAACGTACCGAAGATCGGGCCGGCAATGATGGCCGTCGGCAACGCCACGATCAGG
The DNA here is from genome assembly GCF_058789115.1 of Pseudomonas sp. FW300-N1A1. NCBI lineage: Bacteria > Pseudomonadati > Pseudomonadota > Gammaproteobacteria > Pseudomonadales > Pseudomonadaceae > Pseudomonas > Pseudomonas sp. FW300-N1A1. The sequence continues at coordinate 72,914 of NZ_JBYTBK010000013.1, forward strand.
CCGTAGAGAATGGTTTTACCGATGTCGGCACCGAACACGCCGATGGCCAGCAGCGGGCCCGGGTGTGGCGGGACCAGGCCGTGGACCGCGGACAGACCGGCGAGCAGCGGGATACCGATCTTGATGATCGACACGCCGGTACGGCGGGCAACGATGAACACCAGCGGAATCAGCAGCACGAAGCCGATTTCGAAGAACAGCGGAATGCCCACCAGGAACGCGGCGAACATCATCGCCCATTGCACCTTGTCCTTGCCGAAAGCGCGGATCAGGGTCTGGGCAATCTGATCCGCCCCGCCCGACTCGGCCATCATTTTGCCGAGCATGGTGCCCAGCGCGAGGATGATGCCGACAAAACCCAGCACGCCACCGAAGCCGTCCTGGAATGCCTTGATGATGGTGCCGATCGGCATGCCCGAGGTCAGCCCAAGGAAAGCGGCGGCGATGATCAGGGCAATAAAGGGGTGAAGCTTGAACTTGGTGATCAGGACAATCAAGCCGATCACCGTGACCACTGCATCGAGCAGCAGAAACGTCTCGTGGGACATGCCAAACATTAGGGGTGTCTCCTGGTTGTTGTTGTTATGAAAGCAGGGAATTCGTAAGCCATCAGGACAGCGCTACCTTTCAAAGCAAAATTCATACGGCGAGCTTCAAGCCATGACCCAGCCACCAGTGGTGCGCTTGCACGGCCAATTCATCGACACTGTGGGTCGATGCATCCAGCGCCAGGGTCAACGGCTCCCCGACGGGCGATTCAAGGGTTGCGAACTGGCTGGCGATCAAGGTCGACGGCATGAAGTGGCCGGGACGATGGGACACTCGGTCGGCGGCGACTTCCGGGGTCAGTTCCAGGAACACGAACCCCAGCCCGGGCAAGGCGCTGCGCAGGCGTTCGCGGTAAATATGCTTGAGCGCCGAACAGGTCAGCACCGGGTGCCCGCCCGTGGCATCGACACGACGCAACTCTTCGCACAGGCTGTCGAGCCAGCCGGCACGGTCGTCGTCGTTCAGGGGAATGCCAGCGCTCATCTTTTCGATATTGGCCGCAGGATGAAAGCTATCGCCTTCAATGCCGGTCGCATCGCTGAGCTGGCACAGGGCCTCGCTGACGCTGGACTTGCCGCAGCCGGCCACGCCCATGATGACCAGGGCGGTGATTGGTTGACTCATCTAACACCTCAGCGCGCAGACAGCGCTACCTTTGCCAATGAAAACTCTCGTGCAAAAGCAGGCATTGCCGACGCCTTCTTGTCATTTTTATGGGTTGCAGCAGGTTCTTTCCCAACGCCAAAAAGCAGGGATCAGGCAACCCCTGCTCAAGCATTTGCAGCCGCATCGAGACAGCGCTACCTTAGTGCCTTGTATTTTGTTTGGCAAGCCGTCCGATGACCTCCTCTAAAAACGATAAAAATACCCGCACCACTGGCCGCCCTACCCTGAACGAAGTCGCCCGCCTGGCCGGGGTCAGTCCGATTACCGCGTCCAGGGCCTTGCGCGGCATCAGTACGGTTGCCACCGAACTGGTGGAAAAGGTCCAGCAGGCCGCGCAGGAACTGAACTACGTGGTCAACCCCGCCGCCCGCGCCCTGGCCTCGGCCCAGAGCCAATCGGTCGTGGTGCTGGTGCCGTCGTTGTCGAACCTGCTGTTCATCGAAACCCTGGAAGCCATTCATCAAGTACTTCGCCCCAAAGGCTTCGAAGTGTTGATCGGCAACTACCACTACTCGCGCGACGAAGAAGAAAACCTGCTGCGCAACTACATGGCCTATCAGCCGCGCGGCCTGTTGTTGACCGGTTTTGATCGCACGGAAAGTGCTCGACGCATGGTCGAGACCAGCAACATCCCTTGCGTCTACATGATGGACCTGGACCCCGGCGCCGGTCTGAACTGCGTCGGTTTCTCGCAGCTCAGTGCCGGTGAAACGGCTGCCCGGCACCTGATTTCGCGAGGCCGCAAGCGCCTGGCCTACATCGGCGCACAACTCGACCAGCGAACCTTGCTGCGCGGCGAGGGTTTCCGCCGTGCCCTGCAACAAGCCAACCTCTACGACCCAGCCCTCGAGTTGTTGACTCCGCGTCCGTCCTCGGTAGGCCTGGGCGGCGAGTTGTTCCTGCAAATGATGGCGACCCACCCGCAGGTCGACGCCATCTTCTTCGGCAACGACGACCTGGCCCACGGCGCCCTGCTCGAAGCCATGCGCCACGGGATCAAGGTCCCCGAACAAGTGGCCGTACTGGGCTTCAACGACCTGCCGGCCTCGGCGCACATGGTGCCGCGCCTTAGCAGCATCAGCACCCCGCGCGAGGCCATTGGCCGCCGCGCGGCCGAGCATATGCTCACCTTGATGGCCGGCAACACGATCGCCCGGCCAATCGTCGACCTGGGCTTCGAACTCAAGGTTCGCGAAAGTACCTGAGTCCAGCTGTTTTACACGGCAGTCGTGGGCGCTGCCTTCACCCTTGCTGAATCAAGGGTGAACAGGCCATAAGCTGAAACAGACTAACCGGGCGCCCCAGCCATTGCTGTAGCAGAATCCGTAATTTTCAACATCGGACAACGCTATGGACGCCCTGAAATCAGCAATGGCCTTGGCTGCTGTTCTAAGCGCCTGCGTTTCAATGCCGACGCTCGCATCCGAGCCGGCAAGCTGGACCCAACTCCTGAACGACCCCGAATTAATGCCGGCCGTCATCAGTTGTCTCGCAGCCCACCCCACGGGTGAAGGGCCCGCCCTTGTGATGGATGCAGGGCACGCCAACCTCAATGAGTTGTGGGTCACGACCACTGACCTCAGCGGCCGCCGAAACTCCTGCACTGCCAGTAAGGACAGCGGCGTAGTAACCCGTTCAGAGACACTGTTTGACCTTCCCGGCCCGCTATTCGTGTCTGTCGCACATACCGCGGTTGCCCCCAAAGGCGTATGCATTGAATCGACCCCTGTCGTGCTCAATCACCAGTTGCAAGGCTGGATTCTCAGGCAACCAGTGCTTGCCCTCGATATCCCTAGTCCTTGCTCCAGCCCAAAGTGGAGCGAGCTATTGGCCGAATGAAGATCCTCCGACGGAATTCAGAGACCAGTCTCCTTACGAGCCAGCAACTCGACAAACGCCAGCGCGCCCTTTTGCAGCGGCTGGCTTTTGAGCCACACCGCATGCACCGGCAGCACCAGTCCATTTTCGATGTTCCTGAAGCTCAAACGCTTGAGCCTCCCGGACGCCAGCAGCGGCTCGACCACCGACAACGGAAAGTTGCCCCAGCCAATCCCCGCCTCGACCATTTCCAGGGCCATTTCCAGGGTATCGGTGCGCCAATGGGATTCGCCGAGCAGTGGTCGGGTTTCGCTGATCGGCAAGTCGCGGCTGGCGACGATAATCTGCCGCACCTGCACCAGGTCTTCCAGATAGGGGGCCTCCCCCAAGGTCTGGAAGGCCGTATTGACCGGAGAAATGGTGGCGATCATCTGCTCGGTTCCGACGAACTGGAACCGCTCCAGCACATTCACACTCAGCCCGGCGAACGCCAGGCAGACGTTGACCCGGCCGCTGTGCAGCAGCTGCAACACATCATCCTGCGGGGCGCTGAGCAGCTCGATATCGAGTAGCGGATAACGCTCGGCGATGTGCTTGATCGCCGCCAGTAAACGGGTCTTGTCGATGTCCGCCACCACCCCGATCGACAGCTTGCTTTCCAGCCCCAGGGACAATTCGATGGCATGCACGCGAAGCTGTTTGAGCTGCTCGGCCGCCAGCCGCGCATGGGGCACCAGCGCCATGGCCATGGCCGTAGGCACCGGTTCGCGATGGCTGCGGTCAAACAGCGGATAACCGAGGTCTGCCTCCAGATTGGCGATGCCCATGCTGACCGCCGATGGCACCTTGCCAAGCGCGCGGGCGGCCGCCGAAAAGGAGCCGCGTTCGATCACGGCCAGGAACAACTCGATACTGTCGCTGGAAAAACTCATCGCACCACCTATCAACAAACCTGAAAGCTACCAACTTTTTCTGTCAGGTCTATTGAAGCTATCTTTCGCCGCCTTCGCCAGCCCTGCTCCACAAAAGGCTGGCACCACCCACTGCACGAAGGGGCAATGACCATGCAAGGCGTGAAACGCAAACTGGTTTATGTATCGCTGTACGAAGTCATCGGCATGACGTTTTCCGCACTGGGCCTGGCGCTGCTGTCCGGCACCGCCCCCAGCAGCACCGGGCCGCTGGCCGTGATCATCACCAGCATCGCGGTGAGCTGGAACTTCATCTACACCTCGCTGTTCGAGCACTGGGAAAGCCGCCAGCCGTCTCGAACCCGCACCGTCCAGCGACGCATCGCCCACGCCGTGGGTTTTCAGCTGACGTTGATCGTGTTTCTGATTCCCCTGATCGCCTGGTGGATGGACATCAGCCTGGTGCAAGCCTTCCTGCTGGACCTGGCTCTGATCATCTTCATCCCCTGCTATACCTTTGCCTTCAACTGGCTGTTCGATCGCACCTTCGGCTTGCCCGCGTCGGCACTGCCTGACCCGGCCTGAGGGCCAGGCACAAAAAAAGGCTTCTCGACCCGACGCCAGCGCCGTATCGAGAAGCCTTCCAGCGACAGGCCGGGTTAATTGAGTTGCAACGTCGAATTGAACTGGCTGATGGCATCCACCACATGCCGTGAGCCCAGCTGGATTTCCAGGATCACTTCCCCCGCCTCATTGGCCAACTCCACGCCTAGCCCGGTGCGACTCAAACTCGACTGCATGCTCGACACGGCACTCAAGGACAGATCGTGGTTCTTGCGCACCACCTCGACAATTTCCACAGTTGCCTGGCTGGTGCGGGCCGCCAGACTGCGAACCTCGTCGGCCACCACCGCGAAGCCTCGCCCATGCTCCCCTGCCCGCGCAGCCTCGATGGCGGCATTGAGCGCCAACAGGTTGGTTTGATCGGCAATACCGCGAATGGTCTGAACAATGGTGCCGATGATGTCGGACTGTTTGCTGACCGCATCGATGCTCAGTGCCGCTTCGTTCAGGTCCCTGGAAATGTCCTGGATGATCTGCACCGTTTGCTGCACCACCTGGGAACCTTTCTGGGCACAGGCGTCGTTTTGCACCGAGGTGCTGTGGGCCGATTCCGCGGCGGTTTGCAGGGTACTGACCTGATGAGTGATATCGCTGGCGAACTTGACCACCTTGTACAGCCGCCCCTTGGCGTCGAACAGCGGGTTGTAGGACGCTTCGAGAAATACCGTCTGGCCTTGCTTGTTCCTACGCTCGAAACGACGGGAATGAAACTCGCCGCGATTGAGCGAGGCCCAGAACGCCTTATAGGACGGCGATTCGGCTTCGGCGCGGTGACAGAACAGGCTGTGGTGTTGTCCCACGACTTCGTTGAGCGAGTAGTGCATGGTTTTCAGAAAGTTTTCGTTGGCGCTGATCACCCGGCCGTCAGGGCTAAATTCAATCACGGCCATGGAGCGACCGATGGCCGCGAGCAGGCTGTCACTTTCGTGCTCTTTGTAGATGCGCGCGGAAATGTCCGCGGCGACCTTGATCACACTCCTGACCTGACGATCGGGGCCGAATACCGGCATGTAGCTGGCCTCGAGCCAGATCTCCTTGCCACTCTTGTTCAAGCGCAAGAAGGTCCCGCTGATCGGCTCGCCGCGTGCCAGGTCACGCCACAACCTGGCATAGTCCTCACTGCGATAGAACGCTTCTTCACAGAAAACCCGGTGATGTTTACCGCGCACCTCTTCAATGCTGTAGCCCATGGCACTGCAAAAATGCTCGTTGGCATCGATCACGATGCCATCCGGGGTGAACTCAATCATCGCCATCGAACGGCTGATCGCGGCCAACTTGGCATTGGCTTCGGTCAGGGCACCGCTGCATCGTTCGATTTCCAGCAGGTCAGCCTTGTGATGTAGGTTGAACATGGTCGTATCACCGTTAGCGCGTTGTTTTGATTGTTGAAAGTCGCTGGTCTTTCAAATCCACCACTACGTTCCACAGAACAGGTACACGCCCCCTCCAAAAAGGAAGGTCTAGTCAGGTGATAAATGATGTTCAATCGGAGGGTCCCTGTTGCGACGCTCTTATCCAGACATCCTTCTCTTGATAGCCCGCGATCGGGCCAGCCCTAACGCGTCGAAGAACGTCCATTTAACAATCGCTCCTTGCGGGTTCCGTATCGGTGCCTTCAGTTGCGCACTCTGGCAGCCTGTCTCGACAGGCCATCCCTGTACGGTTGGCATGCACTGACATGACGACCAACATAGTCAGTTATATGTGAGCATAGCCAGCATACTGGATGGCGCAAGGCCATTACCCAGCCAGTACCGAGGGCCTTCCGGACAAGAAACGGTTCAGCCGGGAATAGATTGCCAACACAGAGGTGCCGGTGCGGGAAGGGTTTCGATTGATTCACGCCGGTGTGGAGCACGGTAACGGGACATGGCTCGGCTCGGAACAAGGGCAGGCCAACAGACAAAGTTGGCCCTGTCTCCTTCCGGGCAACGGCGCAGGGAAATCTTGCAGATCGAATGCTTATTGGCTTGGATGTGATAACGGAGCCCGATTGCCGGGCTCCGTCAAAGCAGGCTCAATGACCGAACACCCCGACCTTTTTAGCCTTCTTGTCAGCGCGTTTTTCATCGGCGCTTTTCGCCGGTTTTTTTTTCGCAGCTTTCTTTGAATCCATGCCTTTGGCCATGATACGTACTCCACTCATACGGGATGTGAAATAAGGTATACACCTATCCTGGTGCGCGCGTTCTTTTATAATCGCCGGCTTTGCGCACTGGCGATCCCTTTTATGCCCGACACCCGATACACCCGGCTCGACGAGCCGCTGTGGCCCTTGATGAACAAGTTCTACCGCACGCACCAGTCTTCGATGAAGGCCGTGCGCGATGCGCAATTGTGGGTTGGCAAACGCGACGAGATCATCGCCGGACTCTGTCTACGGCCGATTGCGGACGGGTTCTGGCTGACCGGCTTGTTTGTCGACCCGGGCTGTCGTAGGCAAGGCATTGCGGGCGCCTTGATGGCCGAGGCGCTGCAGCCGATCAGCGCCCCGGTGTGGCTGTTCTGCCACCCGGACTTGCGCGATTTCTATGAACACAACGGCTTCACCGCCGGCCCGCAGCTGCCTTATGCGCTGGCCGAGCGCCTGCTGCGCTACAGCCGCAGCAAGCCGATGATTGCAATGGGCCGGGGCCTGGCCGCTGACGCGGCTTAGCCGTCTGCCGCGGGGTCCAGGTCGGGGAACATCACCTCGGTAAAGCCGAACTTGCGAAAGTCGCTGATTCGCGACGGGTACAACCGGCCGATAAGGTGATCGCACTCGTGCTGCACGACACGGGCATGGAAACCGGATGCGAAACGCACGATCGGTTGCCCCTTGGGATCGACACCTTCATAGCGAATGTGCTGGTAACGCTCCACCGCACCGCGCAATCCGGGCACCGACAGGCAACCTTCGAAGCCTTCCTCCAGCGTGGGCTGCAGGGGCGTGATCAGCGGATTGATCAGGATCGTCTGCGGTACGGCTTCAGCATCCGGGTAACGTTCGCTGCGCTCGAAGCCGAAGATCACCAGTTGCAGATCGACGCCAATCTGCGGGGCGGCCAGGCCGACACCGCCGACGCTTTCCATCGTCTGGAACATGTCGTCGATCAACTGCCACAGCTCGGGGCTGTCGAACATCTCGTCCGGTACTGGCGGGGCAATACGCAGCAGGCGCTCATCGCCCATTTTGAGAATTTCACGGATCATCGTCAGGCTTCGTCAGAGGTCGGTTTGAGCGAGTGATCCCGACCCAATCCCGATACGTGTTGTTTGGGGATGTCGTGTTCACCGAAGGGCGTTTGGCCAGGCCCCTTGCCCTCGGTCGACATGTGATCGATCACCGCGTTCATCTCCGCGCCCAGCAACAGGACCGCCGCGGAAATGTAGAAGTACAGCAACAGCACGATGATCGCACCGATACTGCCATACATGGCGTTGTAGTTGGCGAAGGTTTTCACGTAGAAACCAAAGCCCAGCGACGCAATGATCCACACCACCACCGCCAGCACGGAACCGGGGGTAATGAAGCGAAATTCCTGCTTCACATCCGGCATCACGTAGTACGTCAGCGCCACGGCCACCATCAACAGGATCACGATCACCGGCCAGCGCAAAATCGTCCAGATCGTGACAATGACCTCCTGCATGCCGATCTGCGAGGCGATCCACTCCATCACCTGCGGACCGAGCACCATCAGGGCCGCCGCCACCAGCAACATGCCGGCGATGCCAACGGTGTAGATGATCGACAGCGGGAAACGCTTCCAGATCGGGCGGCGCTCAACCACGTCATACGCCGCATTCATGGCACTCATCATCAGCCGCACACCCGCCGAAGCCGTCCACAAGGCGATGACGATACCGACCGAGAGCAATCCACCCTTCGATTGCTGGAGCTGATCAATGACCGGGTTGACCTGCTCCAGTGCCTGGGGCGGCAATACCAGCTCCGACTGCAGGCGCAGCCAGGAAAAGAAGTCCGGCAAGTGCAGGAAACCGATCAGGGCGATCAGGAACAGGATGAACGGGAACAGCGAGAACAGCATCTGATAGGCCAGCGCCGAGGCATAGGTCGACATCTCGTCAGCGATGAACTCCGTGACGGTGCGGATCATCACACGGTGCAACGGCAAGCCTTTCAAATCCGGGAAAAACATAGCGTCTCCTTTCGCCGCAACAGGGTTGAAGTCAGGGGGGGCGACTCAAGGGCCGTTCGTTGCATCAAAGTAACCTACTTGGCGACCTTGAAACAGTTTCGAGGCTAGCAACCACCAGACAATAGCCGACGTCAAAACCGCCATCCGTCCATGACCCGGACGGCTCACCGTGGTGTGCGATGAACATCCAGGGTCAACCCCGTGCGCAGCGATTGACCGTCGAACCCCGGGGTGAGTTTCATTTGTTTGCGCCGGGTCATTTCATCCGTCCATGCAGGTTGGGCTTTATGTTTGCAGGCTTTGCCGGGAGAATGCATCACGTATTCAGGCCATGGCACTGAAGAACCAATCCCGTAGGAACGTTATGAAACTCGATAAAAAGCAGGCCATTGCCCGCAGGAACCAGGAACTGGGCGGTGCAGTGCTGGGTGTGAACAACTGTCACTTCACCGAATTGAACCGCAACCGCAACATCTGGTGGTTTGATATCCCGGTGTCGCGTCTGGCCATTGGTCAGTACGAGTGGATCCACCTGCTGATGCACACACCCGATACCGACGAACTGCTGCACCTGAAAGTGCCGACCGTGTTTCTACGCGAGAAGCTGGAAGGCCTGGTGGTGCGCAACGAAGGCAAGCGCAAGGCGGCCCTGAGCCTGGAGCTGAGCGCCGACAAGGACTCCTACCTGCAGGACATGCGCCCGGCAGGCACCAACGTGAACTTCACGCAGTTCCAGCAATAACGCTGAGGACGATTGCGGCAAGCTTGCGCTGTTCAGTCAAGAATAGGGGTACATCCCCCCGTGGCGAGCGAGCTTGCTCGCGCTGGGCTGCACAGCAGCCCCAAAAACTATCGCCGGGCTCATTCTGAAGGACTGCACGAGCTGTGTTGGGGGCGCTTCGCACCCCAGCGCGAGCAAGCTCCCTCGCCACAGAAGCGCTGCGGGTATCGCAGGTAGCAAAAAGCCCCGCATCCGCGGGGCTTTTTGGTGATCGGCGCCTTACTTCTTCACGCCCAGCTTCTTCAACTCTTCGTCGCGCAGTTCACGACGCAGGATCTTGCCCACGTTGGTAGTCGGCAGCGCCTCGCGGAACTCGACGGCCTTGGGCACCTTGTAGCCGGTGACATTGGCGCGCATGTGCGTCATCACCTGCTCCTTGGTCAGTGTTACACCAGGCTTGGCAACGATGAACATCTTGATCGCTTCGCCCGACTTATCGTCCGGCACGCCAATGGCCGCGCACTGCAGCACACCCGGTACTGCTGCCAGCACGTCCTCGAGTTCGTTCGGGTACACGTTGAAACCGGAGACCAGAATCATGTCCTTCTTGCGATCGACGATTCGCAGGTAGCCGTCCTCCTGGATCAACGCGATGTCACCGGTCTTCAGCCAGCCTTCGCTGTCGAGCATTTCATCGGTGGCTTCCTGACGCTGCCAGTAGCCCTTCATCACCTGTGGCCCCTTCACGCACAGTTCGCCGATTGCGCCCAGCGGTTGTTCAACGCCGGCGTCATCGATGACCTTGCACAGGGTGGAAGGCACCGGAATGCCGATGGTGCCGATCTGGATGTTCTGGATCGGATTGACGGTCGCCACCGGGCTGGTTTCGGTCATACCGTAACCTTCGCAGATCGGGCAGCCGGTCACTTCTTTCCAGCGCTCGGCCGCCGCCAGTTGCAAGGCCATGCCACCGGACAGGGTCACTTTCATGGCCGAGAAGTCCAGCTTGCGGAAGCCTTCGTTGTTGCACAGCGCCACGAACAGCGTGTTCAACCCGACAAAACCGCTGAACTTCCACTTCGACAGTTCCTTGACCATCGCCGGCAAATCGCGCGGGTTACTGATCAGGATGTTGTGGTTGCCGATCAGCATCATGGCCATGCAATGGAAGGTAAAGGCATAGATGTGGTACAGCGGCAGCGGCGTGATCAGGATCTCGCAACCCTCATTGAGGTTGGACCCCATCAGCGCCTTGCACTGCAACATGTTCGCTATCAGGTTGCGGTGGGTGAGCATCGCGCCCTTGGCCACGCCAGTGGTGCCGCCGGTGTACTGCAACACGGCCACGTCACTGCTGGCCGGGCTGGCTTCGGTCACGGGCTGGCCGTGTCCTTTGCTCAGCACGTCGTTGAATTTGATGGCCTTGGGCAGGTTGAACGCCGGCACCATCTTCTTCACGTACTTGATGACGCTGTTGATCAGCAGGCGCTTGAGCGGCGGCAGCAGGTCGGCCACTTCCGTGACGATGACATGCTTGACGCCCGTCTTGGGCACCACGGCCTCGGCCAGGTGCGCCATGTTCGCCAGGCACACCAGCGCCTTGGCACCGGAATCGTTGAATTGATGTTCCATTTCCCGCGCGGTGTACAGCGGGTTGGTGTTGACCACGATCAGGCCGGCGCGGATGGCGCCAAACACGGCGACCGGGTATTGCAACAGGTTCGGCAGTTGCACGGCGATTCGATCACCGGGTTGCAAATCGGTATGCTGTTGCAGATAAGCGGCAAATGCACCTGACAGTTCGTACAGCTCACCGTAGGTGAGTGTCTTGCCGAGGTTACTAAAGGCCGGCTTGTTGGCGAAGCGTTGGCAGGACTGCTTCAACACTGCCTGAATATTCGGATACTCGTCTGGATTGATGTCGGCAGCAATCCCAGCTGGGTACTTATCCTTCCAAAAGTCTTCGATCATGGAAGCCCACTCCTCAGCAACGCGAATTCTTCACCGCATTTGATGCGATTATTATTGGTGTGTGTTTTTGGTGAATCTGGCTTACAACTTTAAGGCCGAGAAGTCACAAAGCGCGCCGAGAGTAGCAGCTTTGCAAAAGCCCTACTAGGGCCAAAGAAAGCCCCTACAGTCACATTGCTGACTCAAGACAATTTAATAGTCAATTTTAGAGCAAAGATTCTATACGGCCTTTGAACCCTCTAATTCGGGCCACCGCGCCAGATTCAAGGGACAAAAAAAGAGGCGCACGGTTTCGGGCGCCCCTTTTTGGTTCCGCGCTGCTAACAAAACATTACGCGATGTCGCGCAACTCCCTGCGCAGGATCTTGCCCACCGGCGTCATCGGCAGCGACTCACGCAGCACGATGTGCTTGGGTACTTTGTAGGCGGTGAAGTTCTCCTTGCAGTACGCCTTCAGTTCTTCGAGGCTGATCCCCGCTTCGCGCGCCACCACGAACAGTTTCACCGCCTCTCCGGAGCGGTCGTCGGGCACGCCGATGACCGCGCAGTTGGCCACTTTCGGGTGCGCCATGACCACATCTTCGATCTCGTTGGGGTACACGTTGAAGCCCGAGACGATAATCATGTCTTTCTTGCGGTCAACGATGCGCACAAAACCGTCCGGGTCAATCACCGCGATGTCGCCGGACTTGAACCAGCCCTCGGCATCCAGCACTTCGGCCGTGGCTTCGGGTTTGTTCCAGTAGCCCTTCATGATCTGCGGCCCCTTGATGCAGAGCTCGCCGCGCTCGCCCAGCGGCTGTTCGACACCGTCGTCGTTGATCACCTTCAACGTGGTACCGGGTACCGGCAAGCCCACGGTGCCAATGCGCGACTGATCGCCATAGGGGTTGGTGCAGGCCACCGGCGAGGTTTCGGTCAGGCCGTAGCCTTCGGTGATCCGGCAACCGGTCATTGCTTCCCAGCGCTCGGCCGTGGCCTTCACCAGGGCGGTACCGCCGGAGTTGGTCAGCTTGAGGCTGGAGAAGTCCAGGGTCTTGAAGTCCGGGTGATCCATCAGCGCGACAAACAGCGTGTTGAGCCCCAGCAATGCCGAGAACCGCCAGTTCTTCAGCTCCTTGATGAAGCCGGCAATGTCCCGTGGGTTGGTGATCAACACGTTGTGGTTGCCGGTCACCATCATGCACATGCAGTTCGCCGTGAATGCATAAATATGGTACAGCGGCAGCGGCGCGATCATCACTTCCTGGCCTTCGCGCAGCAGTGGCTGGCCATCCTTGCCGTGCTGGCCGAGGCAGGCGCGGGCCTGTTGCATGTTGGCCACCAGGTTGCCGTGGGTCAGCATCGCCCCCTTGGCCAGGCCGGTGGTGCCGCCGGTGTATTGCAGCACGGCGACGTCGTCGAGGCCGGCCTGCAAGGGCTTGATGCCCTGGCCACGCCCCATGCGCAACGCGCTCTTGAAGGAAACGGCCTGCGGCAGGTCGTAGGCCGGGACCATCTTCTTGACCTTGTCGACCACGGTATTGATCAGCCAGCCCTTGGCGGTGGGCATCAGGTCGCCCATCTTCGCTTCGATCAGGTACTGGATATCGGTGTCGGGCAGCACTTCCTGGACCTTCTGCCCGAACATGTTCAGGTACACCAGCGCCCGGGCACCGGAATCCTTGAACTGGTGACGCATCTCCCGCGCGGTGTACAACGGGTTGGTGTTGACCACAATCAGCCCGGCACGCAGCGCACCGAACACGGCAATCGGGTAATGCAGGACGTTGGGCATCTGTACCGCGATACGATCGCCCGGCACCAGATCGGTCTGGCTTTGCAGATAACCGGCGAAAGCTGCGCTGTAGCGCTCCAGGTCAGCGTAGGTCAGGGTCACCCCCATGTTACTGAACGCTGGACGGTCGGCGAACTTCTTGCAGGAACGCTCGAACACCTCGATCACCGACTTGTAGCCACCCAGATCGATATCGATGGGTACGCCGGCCGGGCGTTTATCATTCCAGAAATCAGGTTGCATTATTCTTGTCCTCTTTACCTGAGCGAGTCCGTGCCGCCTCTCTGCAATGTTGAGAAGCGGGGCTTCTGGGACACTAGCAGTTATGGCGATTCAGGCAAATATAAGCACGAGTGTCATTGATAGTGTGAATCTTGCCGCCTTGGGAGGCCCGCATCGGACGCCAAACGCTTGATCAGCTATACAATGCAACGACTCAGCGCAAAGGAATCGCCATGATCCACGACACGTTCTGGTTGGCCGCGAATGACCACAGCCAGCTTTTCGTCAACCAGTGGTTACCCGAAGGCCCGCTCAACGCGGTGATCCTGCTGTCCCACGGGATGGCGGAACATAGCGCAAGGTACGAGCGCCTGGCGCAGGTATTGTGTAACCAAGGGTACGGCGTCTATGCCCTGGACCAGCGCGGCCATGGCAAGACCGCTGAAAACGGGGTGCTCGGGCACTACGCGGACAAGGATGGCTGGCGCAAAGTGGTCGGCGACCTGGCCAGCCTGAACCAGCACATCGGCCAGCAGCATCCGGGCACGCCGATTGTGTTGCTGGGCCACAGCATGGGCAGCTACATTGCCCAGGCTTACCTGCTGCACCACAGCGCCAGCCTGTATGGCGCCATACTCAGCGGCTCGAATTTCCAGCCCGTGGCGCTGTATCGCATGGCGCGCCTGATTGCCCGCTTCGAACGCTGGCGCCAGGGCCCGACCGGTCGCAGTGCGCTGATCGAGTGGCTGTCGTTCGGCTCGTTCAACAAGGCGTTCAAACCCAACCGCACCCCGTTCGACTGGCTCAGCCGCGACCCGGCGGAAGTCGACAAGTACGTCAACGATCCACTCTGCGGCTACCGCTGCACCAACCAGTTGTGGATCGATATGCTCGGCGGCTTGCAGCAGATCAGCAAAGCGTCCAATCTCGCGCAGATCGATCCGGGCCTGCCGTTGCTGGTCATTGGCGGAGAATGTGATCCGGTGAGTGAAGGCAAGCGTCTCAAGGCGTTGGCCAATGCACTGCGCCAGGCCGGCAACCAGTGCCTGCAACTGACGATCTACCCGCAGGCACGGCACGAACTGTTCAACGAAAGCAACCGCGATGAAGTGACCGCGGACCTGCTCACCTGGCTGGCCCAGGCATTGAGCCACCGCCGGCCACCCAGAACCGAATAACGTTTGGTTATTACACTTAACTCGTCACAGGATTCAAGACACATGACCCAGGTTACCAACACGCCGTACGAAGCCCTCGAAGTCGGCCAGACCGCCAGCTACAGCAAATCCGTCGAAGAGCGCGACATTCAGCTGTTTGCCGCCATGTCCGGCGACCATAACCCGGTGCACCTGGATGCCGAATTCGCAGCGGCGAGCATGTTCAAGGAGCGTATCGCCCATGGCATGTTCAGTGGCGCACTGATCAGTGCCGCGGTCGCCTGCGAGCTGCCTGGGCCCGGGACCATCTACCTCGGCCAGCAGATGAGTTTCCAGAAGCCGGTGAAGATCGGCGACACCCTGACCGTGCGCCTGGAAATCCTCGAGAAACTGCCGAAATTCCGCGTGCGCATCGCCACCCGCGTGTTCAACCAGCGTGATGAGCTGGTGGTCGATGGCGAAGCCGAGATCCTCGCGCCCCGCAAGCAACAGACCGTGACCCTGCCTACTTTGCCGACCATCAGCATCGGCTGATTGACCGCTCACCGGTGGCGAGGGAGCACGCTCGCTCGCCACAAGGCCGAGCCCCTTTACCATTGTTCAACGCTTGCGAACCGGCGCGCTCCTGGCTGCGCCGCCCGCACGTCGCCGTGAACAGCGCACAATCGCCATGGATCTGTCCGCTACATCACCCGCAAGCATCTGTATGCTGGTTATTGGCAGGATCTGTCGATTGGCGTGCCTGCGCAATGCCTGTATTTTCCGGACTGTATGAATCAAGACGACTGACCGATGAACCCCGAAACGCTTGAACTGCTGGTCACCCGAGAAATGCCCTTCGGCAAATACAAAGGGCGCATCATTGCCGACCTGCCCGGCCCGTACCTGAACTGGTTCGCCCGCCAGGGCTTCCCCCACGGTGAACTGGGGGGCCTGCTGGCCCTGATGCAGGAAATCGACCACAACGGTTTGTCCGACCTGCTCGACCCGCTGCGCGCCAAGCACGGCAAACCCAAGCCTCGCCACTGAACCACCGAATCCAGACCGAGTTCTCCCCATGCCCGATAACACCTTCCGCGCCCATGATGAAGCCTTCTGGCGGACCTTTGCCGATCGCTACGATGTCCAGCCTGGTCCCATCAACCTGGAAAACGGTTACTTCGGCCGCATGTCGCGCACGGTCATCGAGGAATACCAACGCAACATCGAAATGATCAACAGCAGCAACTCGGTACACGTGCGTCAGCGCTTCGAAAAACTCGAAAGCGTGGAGATTCGCAAGCAACTGGCGGACTTGCTGCGAGTACCCGCGCAAGCCGTGGCCCTCACCCGCAATGCCTCGGACGCGCTGCAATCGCTGATTCGCAACTACAACCGCCTGCAGCCGGGTGATCAGGTACTGATCTGCGACCTGGAATACGACACGGTCAAAAGTGCGATGCGCTGGCTGGCACGCTATCGTGGGGTCGAGGTGATCGAAATCGAGCACTCCCACCCCGCCAGCTTCGAAAGCCTGGTGGCGAGCTATCGCGCGGCATTCGAGCAGCACCCGCGAATCAAACTCATGGCCCTGACCCACGTCACCCACCGCACCGGTCTGGTGATGCCGGTCAAGGCGATTGCCGCCTGTGCCCGCGAGCACGGGATCGACGTGATCCTCGACGGCGCCCATGCCCTGGGCCAGATCGAATTCGACCTCGAGGAACTGGGCATCAGCTTTGCCGGCTACAACCTGCACAAATGGATCGGTGCACCGCTGACCCTGGGCTTCCTCTACATCGCCCCGCATCGCCTGGCCGACATCGATCCAGACATGGACGAGTTTCATTTTCCGGCCACCGACATCCGCTCGCGCACGCCGTACAGCACGCCGAACATTCCCGCCTTGCTGACCTTGCCGCTGGTGTTCGAAGAACATCGCGCCATCGGCGGCGCGGCCGCCAAGGGTGCCCGGCTCAACTACCTGCGCAATCTGTGGGTCGACGCCGTTCAAGACGCGCCCGGCATTGAGGTCGTGACCCCGAATGACCCGCGCCTGTATTGCGGCATCACCTCGATGCGCTTCACTCGCCAGGCCGACCAGCAAGCGATGGTCGACCGCCTGCTCAGCGACTACAACCTGTTCACCGTGGCCCGCAGCGGCTCGGCCTGTGGGTCGTGCATTCGCATCACCCCCGGCCTGATCAGCACGGCAGCGGACATGCACCTGATGGCGAAGGCGTTGATCGAACTGAGTTGAGGCCCGCCGCCCCTTGAATGCAATGGAGCGGCACTTTTCGCCAGGCAAAAAAATGGCGCACCGACCAAGTGCGCCGAAAAGCCGTAGAACGCAACTACTACAATTCTTCGTAAAACCCTGCGGGCAACCCCGTCAGTCCAGCAGCGCCAGCGCCTCGGCGGTGCACTCCTGAATGCGTGCCCAGTCGCCGTTCTTGATCCACTCCGGATCCAGCATCCAGCTGCCACCCACGCACATCACGTTTTTCAACGCCATGTAGCTCTTGATGTTGGCCGGGCTCACGCCACCGGTGGGGCAGAATTTCACTTCGCCGAACGGGCCGCCAAGGGCCTTGATCGCCGCCACGCCACCACTGACCTCCGCCGGGAACAGCTTGAAGCGGCGGTATCCCAGGGCATAGCCTTCCATGATGCCGGAGGCGTTGCTGATGCCGGGTAACAGCGGAATCGGGCTGTCCACGCTGGCTTCGAGCAAGTCACGGGTGATGCCTGGCGTGACAATGAACTGCGAGCCTGCCGCTTCAGCGGCGGCCAGCATGGTGCGATCCAGTACGGTGCCGGCACCGGTGAGCAGCTCCGGACGCTGCTCACGCAGAATCTGGATGGCCTTGAGGCCGAACTGCGAGCGCAGGGTCACTTCCAGGGCCGTCAGGCCACCCGCTGCCAGGGCATCGGCCAACGGCAGTACGTCCTGTTCACGAGCGATGGTGATGACCGGCAGAATCCGCGCCTTGGCGCAGAGGCTGTCGATCAGGGCAACTTTATCCGCCATGGAAACGGCAAGGGATGGGGTTGTCATAGCGGATGATCCTTGGCTCATGGGCACCAGTAAATCTCTAACGTGGGTTGCAGAAACGCGCGAATCGGCATTGCGGCGACATCGTCACCGGCCAGTGCGGCGCTCAGGGTGGTCAGCTTGGACTGACCGGAAATCGATAGAACGGTGTGCGTCGCCGACGCCAGCAATGCACGACTCATGGTCAGGCGCTGATGCGGCACGGTGGGCGCCAGCATTGGCCAGCAACGGCGTGTACCGTCGGCCTGCAACGCTTGCGCAAGATTCGGACTGTCCGGGAACAGCGAGGCGGTGTGACCGTCATCGCCCATCCCCAGCACCAGCACGTCAATCCCTGGTAGCTCGGCGAGCAAACGATCCGCCTGCTCCGCGGCCAGTTCCAGGTTGGCGCTGGCGTTGTACAGGCTCAGAAACTGCGCCTGGGCCGCCGGGCCTTGCAGCAGGTAACGCTTGAGCAGACCGGCATTGCTGTCGGCGTGTTCGACGGGCACCCAGCGCTCGTCAGCCAGGCTGACCACCACCTTCGACCAGTCCAGCTTCTGCTTGGCCAGGTGCTGGAAAAACGCCACCGGGCTACGCCCACCGGACACCACCAGCGTTGCCGTGCCCGTGGCGTCAAGCGCATCGCTCAGTTGTTTGGCCACCTTCAGTGCCAGGCCTTCGGCCAGCAGCACCGGGCTTTTGAACTCATGGGCGCTGACGCCCCGGGGCAGCTTCAATTTAGATATCGCCATACCACGACCTCCCGTCCCGCGTGATCAGTGCAATGGAGCTCATTGGCCCCCAGGACCCGGCCGCGTACGGCTTGGGCGCATCACCGGATTTCTTCCATCCGGCGATCAACTGGTCGCACCATTTCCACGCGGCTTCGATTTCATCTTTGCGGACAAACAGGTTCTGATTGCCGCGCATCACTTCCAGCAACAACCGCTCGTAGGCGTCGGGGATCCGCGCACTGCGCCAGGTATCGGAAAAGTTCAGCTGCAACGGCCCGCTGCGCAACTGCATGCCCTTGTCCAGGCCTTGCTCCTTGGTCATCACCCGCAAGGAAATGCCTTCGTCCGGCTGCAGGCGGATGATCAGCTTGTTGCTGATCTGCAAGCGCTGCTCGGGGGCGAAGATGTAGTGCGACGGTTCCTTGAAGTGGATGACGATCTGCGACAGCTTTTCCGGCATGCGCTTGCCGGTACGCAGGTAAAACGGCACACCGGCCCAACGCCAGTTGCGGATGTCGGCGCGCAGGGCGACGAAGGTCTCGGTGTCGCTCTGGGTATTGGAGTTTTCTTCCTCCAGGTAACCCGGCACCGCCTTGCCTTCGCTGTGCCCGGCGATGTACTGGCCACGCACCACCTGAGTGCTCAGGCCTTCCGGACTGATCGGTGCCAGCGCCTTGAGCACTTTGACTTTCTCGTCGCGGATGCTGTCGGCCGACAGGTCCGCCGGAGGGTCCATGGCGATCAGGCACAGCAGCTGCAGCAGGTGATTCTGGATCATGTCCCGCAACTGCCCGGCCTTGTCGAAATAGCCCCAACGGCCTTCGATCCCGACCTTCTCGGCAACGGTAATTTCCACGTGGGAAATGTAGTTCTGGTTCCACTGGGTTTCGAACAGGCTGTTGGCGAAACGCAGGGCGATCAGGTTCTGAACCGTTTCCTTGCCCAGGTAGTGGTCGATACGGTAGGTACGGTTTTCCGGGAAAAACCGGGCCACGGCGTCGTTGACCTTGCGCGACGATTCCAAGTCCGAACCGATGGGTTTTTCCAGCACCACGCGGGTGTTTTCAGCCAGGCCAACCTGCGCCAGATTCTCGCAGATTGCCCCGTAGACCGCCGCCGGCGTGGCGAAATAGGCAATCATCCGCTGCGTCGTGCCGGCCAGCTCAGCCAGGGCCACGTAGTCATCGGTCTTGAGAAAATCGACATGCAGGTATGTCAGTCTCGCCAGGAAGCGATCGACCACGGCTTCGTCCAGTTCCTTGGCAGCCACATAGTGGCGCAGCTCCCGGGCAATGAAGGCCAGGTGTTCCTGCGCGCTGCCCGGCTCACGGGCCAGTGCGATAATGCGCGAGTCCTCATGCAGCAGGCCTGCACCATCGAGTTGGTACAAGGCAGGAAACAGCTTGCGCAGGGCCAGATCGCCCAAGGCGCCGAACAAGGCAAAGGTGCACGGTTCAACCGTAATCGAAGGCATGATGTTTGTTCTTTTATCAAGTTAAGCTACAAATACCTTTTTTCAAGGCATCACTCAAGGGAAAATGTAGTAATAACCACAACATTATTCCAAAATACAGATTCCCGGTGGTGGTCAGTCAGGGCCACCAGTAGGATAGGCCACCGCAAAGGGCCTTACCAAAGGCCCGATTTTCATAGCCGAGCCTTTACTTGCAAGCAGCGAGTCTGCTGGCATAGCAGCCGCTCTAAGGAAACATTTATGGACCGCGTGCGAAATTTACTGGAACAGATCCAGAATCGCCTTGCCGACCTGAACAAGGCTGAGCGCAAAGTCGCCGAAGTCATCCTGCTCAACCCGCAGCAGGCGACTCGCTTCAGCATCGCCGCCCTCGCCCAAGCCGCCTCGGTCAGCGAACCGACGGTCAACCGTTTCTGCCGCTCGTTCGGCGTCAGCGGTTACCCGGAGCTCAAGCTGCAGCTGGCACAAAGCCTGGCCAGTGGTGCCGCCTATGTCAGCCGCGCGGTGGAAGCCGACGACAACCCGGAAGCCTACACCCAGAAGATCTTTGGCAGCGCCATCGCCTCGCTGGACAGTGCCTGCCAGGCCTTGGACCCGAACCTGGTCAGCCGCGCAGTGGACTTGCTGATCCAGGCCCGGCAGATCCACTTCTTCGGCCTCGGTGCATCAGCACCGGTCGCGCTGGATGCCCAGCACAAGTTCTTCCGCTTCAACCTGGCCGTTACCGCCCACGCCGATGTGCTGATGCAGCGCATGATTGCCTCCGTGGCCCATACCGGTGAGCTGTTCGTGATCATTTCCTACACCGGTCGCACCCGCGAACTGGTGGAAGTGGCACGCATTGCCCGCGAGAACGGCGCCTCGGTGCTCGGCCTGACGGCCGAGGGTTCGCCGCTGGCCAAGGCCAGCACCCTGAGCCTGAACATCCCGTTGCCGGAAGACACCGACATCTACATGCCGATGACCTCGCGGATCATTCAGTTGACCGTACTCGACGTACTCGCCACCGGCATGACCCTGCGCCGCGGCGTCGACTTCCAGCCGCACCTGCGCAAAATCAAGGAAAGCCTCAACGCCAGCCGGTATCCGGTGGGGGATGAGTTTAATTAACCCACAATGATCGTTCCCACGCTCTGCGTGGGAATGCAGTCCGTGACGCTCCGCGTCACTGGACGCGGAGCGTCCCTTGAGGCATCACGCCGCCGCCCACGCCTGCAAACTCAAATGCGCCCGCTCCCCCGGGGCCAGGCTCAGGCTGTCGGTGCCACCGCTGGCCGCTTCCACGCAGACAAACTCGCTCACCTCATTCCAGCTCACCCCCAGCAGCGGGCGCGATCCGGGGTGCCAGACCACGGTGTCCGCACTGTCACCGGTATCGATGCACAACTGGCGCTGCCAGGCACGGTCCTTGAGCTGTAGCTCGCCCTCGTGCTGAAACACGCGCTGGCAGCCACCCTCAACCCGCAACTCACCTTTTTGCTCGCACGCCTCACGCTTGAGCTGGTCATAACCCTGCGCGCCATCCAGCCCAGACAGCGCTACCTCACCGACGTCACCAATACGCCAATACGCGTGCAAAGCATGACTCAACTGGCACGGCAGGCTGTCCTGGTGCTCGGTGCTCAGGCGCAGCTCCATACGCTCGCCCAAGTGTGCATGCAGCTCGACTTGCCAATCGCACAGCTGTAACTGCCAGTGCAGGTGCACGCCGTCGTCATCGCTGCGGCTGTCGATCAGCTTCCAGTCCAGCAGCCGTGCCCAGCCATGGGATGGCCAGGCGTTTTCACTCGGATGCCGGCCATACCACGGCCAGCACACCGGGACTCCGCCACGAATGGCGCCGACCTGCGGCCACTTCGCCGCACACCACAACCAGGGTTTCTGACCCGCAGGCTGAAAGTGCAACAACTGCGCGCCCTGGCGACTGAACACCGCCTGGCACAGCGGATGATCGATCACCAACACGTCGCGCTTCTGATAGCGCTCCCACGCGAACACCGGACGCTCGCGCAAGGACTTGAAGAAACGTTGTAGCGGATGCTCTGGCATGTGCCACGGTCCTGAAAATCAGCGATCACCAAGGGGCGCGCCACCCCAAAAAAAAGCGGACAGCCTGGGCCGCCCGCAAAAATGCGCACATGGGAAGGAGCTTATCGCACCAGCGTTAGAACACCGACTGAATTTTCAGGCCGGCGACCAAAGCGTTGTCGACTTCATCCACGCCACCTGGGTGAGTGACGTATTGCAGGTTAGGACGCACGGTCAACCAGTTGGTGACGTGGAAACCATAGTTGAGTTCGTAGTTGTACTCGGTGTCACGCAGCGGCGAGAACAGCGGATCCTCGTAGTTGGCGACACCGTTGGCGGCGTTGGTCAGCTCGGCGTTTTTCTTCACGTCATCGTTGACATGGATACGGGCGAAACCGATACCGACGTCATCTTTTGGACGTGCATCGAACGGGCCCTTGTACACAAACATCAGCGACTGGTAGTTGTCGACAATGTTGGTGTCCTTGTCGTGGAACGTGGCGTTGGCCGCGATGTTCAGGCCGCGGCTGGCGTCACCGCCATGGCTGGTGAGTTGCTGCTGTGCAACGAACCAGTAGCCGTGCTTGCTGCTGTGGCTGCGATAGGCGTTGCCGCTGGTGGCCGCATCGTTACCGTTGTCATCCTCACGGACGTCATCGGCCTTGGCCGTACTTTTGTAGTAACCGACACGGTATTCGCCCGGCAGGTTGCCAGGCTTGGGCAACCAGACCAGTTCGACCGGCAGGACGGTGCCTTCGGTACCGCTGCCGCTGAGTTTGAAGCCGTTGCCGTGTTCCAGTTGCGACGGGTTCTGGTTGTACGCGCCGATCTGCGCATACCACTCGGGCGAGATGTTGTACTTCACGCGGATCGCCGCCTGGCTGACCGGCCAGTTGTACCAGATGTTGGTGGCCCAGTTACCCACCTGGGAGCCGCAGAACGCCAGGTTCTGGAATTCGCACGGGAAGGTGTTGAAGTCCTCGCCTTCACCGAAGTAACCGGCCTTGACGTCCAGTTTGTTGTCGAGGAACTGATGCTGGATCCACAGTTGGGTCAAACGAACCATGTGACCACGGCCGTAGACTTCCTGGGAGGAGCTCAAGGTGCCGGCACGCGGGTCGCCGATACGGTCATTGGAGATGTTCTCGCCGTTACGGTTGGTGAGCTGGATCTTGGCCTGGGTGTTATCCCAGCCGAGCAATTTTTGCAGGTCCAGCGCCGCGCCCAGGCCAAACTGGTCGGCGTAACGCGCAGTCTTGTCGTCGTCGTAGCCGCCGTGGAGGTTACCGCCCACTTCACCGACGTAGTCCATTTTGATGTCGATGCCTTGATCGATCAGCCTGGTCCGCTCGCCGCCCCAGTCACCCGTCATCCACTTGGAATCGGCACTGAACGCCTCGGCGGCATGCACGCTACCAGCCAGGCTCATCGCCGCAATCGCTGACAACTGGCAGAAAAACCGGGCACTGGTGTTGTTCTTCTTCATCCCTACATCCTCGTTCTTTATTGTTATTAGCTGTTTTTATCTAACGCGGTTTACAACCTGTGGGAGCGGGCTTGCCCGCGAAGGTGTCGGCACCGTCAACATTGCCGTTGGATGTTCTGGCCCATTCGCAGGCAAGCCCGCTCCCACACTTGATCTTCATCTGCCTTTGAATTGAGCTACGTTCGCCGCCCGGTTTTCGCCTAGCGCTTGACCGGCAGCCCCCAAACGCTCACCCGTCTTGGCATCGAACAGCAGCACTTTCGATGGGTCGAATTGCAGCGTCAGGGTCTCGCCCACGGCCGGCGCGACGTCCGGCGCCAGGCGGCAGCAGACCTTGGTTTCGTTCAGGTTGACGAACACCAGGGTGTCGGGCCCGGTGGGCTCGATGACCTGTACTTCGGCCCGAATGGTCGGCAGGCCATTGGCCTCGCCGTTCGCCAGCACGATTTGCTCCGGACGCATGCCCAGGATCACTTCTCGATCCTCAAGCCCCGCGTCCTGCATGCCCAGCGGCAGCTCGCAGCGTGCCTGGCCACTGTCGAGCAACGCCAGCAGGCGGCCGTCCTTGCGCTGCAGGCGCAGGGGAATGAAGTTCATCGGCGGCGAGCCAATGAAACTGGCCACGAACAGGTTCGCCGGGTCGTTGTAGATCTGCTTCGGGGTGCCGAACTGTTGAATGATCCCGTCCTTCATCACCGCCACCTTGTCGCCCAGGGTCATGGCTTCGATCTGGTCGTGGGTCACGTAGACCGTGGTGGTTTTCAGGCGCTGGTGCATCAGTTTCATTTCGGTGCGCATCTCGACCCGCAGCTTGGCGTCGAGGTTGGACAACGGTTCATCGAACAGATAAATCTTCGGTCGCCGCGCCAATGCCCGGCCCATGGCCACGCGCTGTTGCTGCCCCCCCGAGAGCTGACCCGGCTTGCGGCTGAGCAGGTGTTCGATTTGCAGCAGCCTGGACACCCGTGCCACTTCTTCGTCGATGTCGGCGGCGGGCATTTTGCGAATCTTCAAACCGAAGGCGATGTTGTCGCGCACGCTCATGGTCGGGTACAGCGCATAGGACTGGAACACCATGGCGATGTCGCGATCCTTGGGGCTCATGCCGCTGATGTCGGCGTCATCCACCAGGATCGCCCCGCCGCTGATGTTCTCAAGGCCGGCGATGCAGTTCATCAAGGTCGATTTGCCGCAACCGGACGGCCCGACCAGGATCAGGAATTCACCGTCATCGATCTTCAGTTCGATGTTCTTCAAGGTGTCCGGCAAGCCGGCGCCGTAGGTTTTGTTGACGTTGCGTAATTCGAGCGTTGCCATGTTGTTCTACCCCTTGACCGCGCCGGACGTCAGCCCGCGCAGGAAATACTTGCCAGCGAATATGTAGACCAGCAGTGTCGGCAACCCGGCGATCATCGCCGCCGCCATATCAACGTTGTATTCCTTGGACCCGGTGCTGGTGTTGACCAGGTTGTTCAAGGCCACGGTGATGGGCTGCGCATCGCCGCTGGCGAAGACCACACCGAACAGGAAGTCATTCCAGATCTGGGTGAACTGCCAGATCAGGCAGACCATCACGATCGGGATCGACATCGGCAGCAGGATCTTGCCGAAGATGGTGAAGAAGCCCGCGCCATCCAGGCGTGCCGCCTTGACCAGTGCATCGGGAATGCTCACGTAGTAGTTGCGAAAGAACAGCGTGGTGAATGCCAGCCCGTAGACGATGTGCACCAGCACCAGCCCGGTCGTGGTGTTGGCCAGGCCCAGCTTGCCGATGGTGAACGAAGCCGGCAGCAGCACGGTCTGGAACGGCAGGAAGCAACCAAACAGCAGCAGGCCGAAAAACAGCTGCGAACCGCGGAAGCGCCACATCGACAGCACATAGCCGTTCATTGCACCGACGAAGGTGGAGATCAGCACCGCCGGCACAGTGATTTTCACCGAGTTCCAGAAGTAGCCGCCCACGGTGTCCCAGGCCTTGATCCAGCCAATGCCGTCGATCACCTGCGGCCAGCTCAACAGGTTGCCGGTGCGAATGTCTTCCGGGGACTTGAAGCTGGTCAGCAGCATCACCACCAGCGGGATCAGGTACACGGCCGCCGCCAGCAGCAGCGTTGCGTAGATGGCAATACGACTGAGGCTCAGGGTGGGTCTGGCGAGTTGATTACTCATGGCGTTTGCCCCGCAATTCGGAGTACAGGTACGGCACCAGAATCGCCAGGATCGCACCGAGCATCATCATCGCGCTGGCCGAACCGATGCCCATCTGGCCACGGCTGAAGGTGAAGGAATACATGAACATCGCCGGCAGGTCGGAGGCGTAGCCCGGCCCCCCCGCCGTCATCGCCGCCACCAGGTCGAAGCTCTTGATCGCGATATGCGCCAGGATCATGAAGGCACTGAAAAACACCGGGCGCAGGCTCGGCAGCACGATCTTCAGGTAGATGGTCGGCAGGCTGGCACCGTCGACCTGGGCGGCACGGATGATCGACTGATCGACACCGCGCAGCCCCGCCAGGAACATCGCCATGACAAACCCGGAGGCTTGCCACACGGCTGCGATCACCAGGCAGTAAATCACCCGGTCCTGATCCACCAGCCAGTCCAGGCGAAAGCCTTCCCAGCCCCAGTCACGGAGCATTTTGTCCAGGCCCAGGCCCGGGTTGAGCAGCCACTTCCAGGCGGTACCGGTGACGATCATCGACAGCGCCATCGGGTACAGGTAGACCGTGCGGATAAAGCCTTCCCGGCGGATGCGCTGATCCAGCAGCACCGCCAGAAACACCCCCAGCACCAGGCTGATGGCAATGAACATGCCGCCAAAGACCGCGAGGTTCTTGCTGGCGACCCACCAACGGTCGTTGTCCAGCAAGCGCACGTATTGCTGCAGGCCGACCCACTTGTAGCTCGGCATGAAGCTGGAGTTGGTAAAGGACAGGACGAATGTCCAGAGGATGTAACCGTAGAAGCCAACCAGGACGATCAGCATGCTCGGCGCCAAAACCAGTTTGGGGAGCCAGCGCTGCAGTGCGTCGAACGGTGAGGCTTTGCTGAAAACCGCCACAGAGCTCATCGGGATTATCCAGGTGAAGAGAAGTGAATGCGCACAGTGACCCCTTGTGGGAGCGGGCTTGCTCGCGAAAGCGGACTGACATCCAACACAGATGTCGACGGATTCACCGTCTTCGCAAGCAAGCCCGGTCCCACAGGATCAGGCAGTGTTCGGGATTACTGGGCGGCTTTGACGGCCGATGCCAGTTGGGCGCTGGCCTTGGCCGGGTCAGCGTCCTTGTCGTTCATGAAGTTGGTCACGACGTCGAAGATCGCACCTTGCACGGCCAGGGACGTGGCCATGTTGTGGGCCATGCTCGGCTGCAGGCCGCCGGACTTGTCGCTCGCCAGGAAGTCCTTGGCCGAGGCCTGGGCACAGGCGTCGAAGCCCAGGCCACTCATGTCGCCGAGCATGTCGGTGCGAACCGGGATCGAGCCTTTGTTGATGCTGAAGACCTTCTGGAAGTCCTTGCCCAGCGCAACCCGGGCCAGGTCCTGCTGAGCCGCGATGTCTCCCTTGCGATCGGCCTTGAGCTTGAACACCGCCAGGGAGTCGATGTTGTAGGCGAAGGCTTTTTCTGTCCCCGGGAACGGTACGCACAGATAGTCCTTGCCGGCGATCTTGTTGGCGGCGGTCCATTCGCTCTTGGCCCAGTCCCCCATCATCTGCATGCCGGCCTTGCCATTGATCACTTCAGCGGCGGCGATGTTCCAGTCACGGCCCGCACGGTTAGGGTCCATGTAACCGGTGAGCTTCTTGAGTTCGGCGAAAGACTTGACCATCTCGGGGCCGGAGAGGGTTTTCTGGTCTAGGTCCACCAGGGCTTTCTTGTAGCCGTCCGTGCCCATGACCGACAGCACCACGTCTTCAAACACGGTGCTGTCCTGCCATGGCTGACCGCCGTGGGCCAGGGCGATGAAGCCGGCGGCCTTGAGCTTGTCGCCAGCGGCGTAGAACTCCTCGAGGGTGGTCGGGGCCTTGTCGATACCGGCTTGCTTGAAGACTTGCGGGTTGATCCACAGCCAGTTGACGCGGTGAATGTTCACCGGGACGGCCACATAGTCGCCTTCATACTTGACGGTGTCGGAGACTTTCTTCGACAGCAGGCCGTCCCAGTTTTCCGCTTTGGAAACGTCCTTCAGGGCGTCGGTGCTGAGCAGGCCGGTACTGCCCCACTCCTGGATATCCGGGCCTTTGATCTGGGCAACACCCGGTGGATTACCCGCGACCGCGCGGCTCTTGAGGACGGTCATAGCGGTAGCGCCACCGCCACCGGCGACCGCACCGTCTTTCCAGGTAAAGCCGTCTTTTTCGACTTGCGCCTTGAGGACATCGACGGCGGCTTTTTCACCACCGGACGTCCACCAGTGCACGACTTCCACAGCACCTTTGGAATCGGCGGCATGGGCGTTCAGAGGAAACAACGAGGCGAGAGTAATGACCGTGGCGAGGCGGGAAATCCCATTCATCTGAAGTACCTTTCTTGTTGTTATGCATGCAAGTCTGGTGCTTGCGCTGCAAACGAGTTTAAACAGCGTCGCGCGCCCGGCAGGTAACGAAGCGACGGCAAAATGTCACCACATGGTTACATAGCCGCCGGGATAGACGCCCGGGCCAATGCACTGGCCAGGCTCGGCGCCAGCGGCAGGCGTGGAATCAACACCGCCTGCCAGGCGTGATACAGGTCCGGCTTGCCTCCCCAGATCTCGGCGCTCGGGCAATTGAAGGGGTCGAGTTCGTGGTGCCAGCTGCCATGGGTTCGGTCGATCAGGTAGCGTTCGCTGTATTCCCAGAAACACCGATACCAGGTTTCGTACTGCACCTCGCCCGTGCGCTTGAGCAAGGCACTGGCCGCCGCGCTGGCCTCGCAGTGAACCCAATGCAAGCGCTGGCGCACCACCGGCTGGTTGCCCCAGTCGAGGGTGTAGACCAGGCCTGGCGCGCCATCGACATGCCAGGCGTGAAGACAGTTGCTGGCAAACAATCTTTGCGCGTCGACCACCAGCCAGCCAGGGGCCGGAATGCCCGCCAGAACCAGCGCCGCCTCAAGGTGCAACAACAACCGTGACCATTCAAAGCCATGGCCTGGCGTGGTGCCGTAGGGTCGGAAACCATCGGCCGGACAAGCCTGGTTGTACTCGCGCAACGGCTGCCACTGTCGGTCAAAATGCTCGACGACCCGATAGTCGTTAGCCGCCGCGTGACCGCGGATCACCCGCTCGACAATCCGCAACGCGCGGCGCAGCCAGCGGCTGTCCTGGGTGACATCGGCCAGGGCGAGGAAGGCTTCGGTGGCGTGCATGTTGCTGTTGGCACCGCGATAGGCCTCCTCGACGCTCCAGTCGCGGCTGAAGGATTCGCGCAGGGCGCCCTCCTCCTCGCTCCAGAAATGCCGGTCGATGACATTGACCGCCTCCATGAGTAAAGCCTCGGCGCCCGGTCGCCGAGCGACCACCGCGGAGCTGGCCGCCAGCGCGACGAATGCGTGCAGGTACGCCGCCTTGTCCGTGTGGCCATCAGGGTGCCCGGGCGCAGCGAACCAGCCACCGAACCTGGCGTCACGCAAGGGTCCCATGAGGGCATCGAGCCCATGATCCACTTGCTCGGCAAACCCTGGTAGTCCCTGGATATGAGCCATGGAAAAACAGTGGGTCATGCGGGCGGTGTTCAGGGTGTGGGCCTGGGCACCGGCCGGCAATTGACCGTGCGCGTCCAGGTTGCCGAAGCCCTCGGGCAGCTTCGAGGCCTTGGCGAACGCGAGCAGGCGCAGGCCTTCATCGGCCAGCCATTGTTGATGGGCAGGTGCGTTCAGCCAACTGCTGAATGCAGGTTGGAAGGTGTTCATGGGAGACCTGTTTTTGTTGTTATGACTGCGGTGAGTCTAAACAACGGTAAAGGCGGCGCAGGTAACAAAGCGGGCGGTGTGTGTCACATGATGGTGACAATGACTCAACACTGTTGTGGCGAGGGAGCTTGCTCCCGCTGGAGCGCGAAGCGCTCCCAAAACCTGCCACCGGAGTTTATCTGACGTACTGAGGTGCAGATTTTACGACGGCTGCGCCCGAACGCGGACCGGCCGACGGGAGCAAGCTCCCTCGCCACAGGATCGGTGCCAGTCAGTCAAGAGAACGCGGCAGCTGCAAGGTCACCCGCAACCCGCCCTCACGCAGGTTCTGCAAGCTGACTTCACCGCCATGGCTATGGGCGATGTTGCGGGCGATGCCCAGTCCCAGGCCATACCCCTGCTGTTGCCCGGCCAGGCGAAAGTGCGGTTCGAACACCTGCTCCAGGCGCTGTTCAGGTACGCCCGGCCCTTCATCATCGACGTGCAGGATAAACGCACTGTCATCGTCATCGATGTGCAGGTGAGCGTTCTGCCCGTACTTGAGGGCGTTGTCGATCAGATTGCCGATGCAACGCTTGAGCGCCAACGGTTTGCCGGGATACGGCGCCAGCGCCCGCCCCTGCTGGGTCACGCGGCCGTTGCCGTTGGGTGCCAGGTAAGGTTCCACCAGGCAATCGAGCACATGATTGAGATCCACCGGCTCGATGTTCTCGTGGATGTCGGTGTCCTTGACGCATTGCAGCGCGCCTTTGACCAACAGCTCCAGCTCATCCAGGTCTCGCCCGAACTTGGCTTGCAGCTGTTCGTCCTCCAGCAATTCGACGCGCAGGCGCAGACGGGTGATGGGCGTGCGCAAGTCATGGGAAATCGCACTGAACAACTGGCTGCGTTCGGTCAGGTAGCGGCTGATGCGCTCGCGCATCGCATTGAACGCGCGCCCCACCTCGACCACTTCACTGCCGCCGCCCTCGGCCACCGGCTCCACCTCGGCCCCCAGCGACATGTCCCGCGCCGCCCGCGCCAGGCGCTTGAGCGGACGGCTTTGCCAGTGCACCAACAGGCCGATGAACAACAGCAAGAAGCCGCTGGTGAGCACAATGAACCAGACCTGTTGCGAGGGCAGGCCCTGCTCTTCAAGGCTGGTATAGGGCTCTGGCAACAGGGAGGCGATGTACAGCCACTCTCCCTCGGCCAGCTTGATCTGGGTGACCAGCACCGGCGGGTTGACCGGTTCCAGGGTCAGCGCGTAATGGGCCCAGGAGCGCGGCAGTTCATCGAGCTTCAAGCCGCCGTTGAAAATCCGCAGGTCGTCCGGGCTGACGAATTGCACCGAGAGATCGGTATCGGCCCCCAACGACTTGCGCAGCACCTCATCCACCGCCGCCAGCACCGCTTGCTTGCGCGGGGTCGCCGGCAGCAATTGCATGTCCAGCGGCTTGTCGTTGAGGGTCACCACGAACCGGGTACCGCCCATGCTGCGCAGTTGATCGAGCACCAACGGCCGATAGGCCACCGGCAACGAACGAAAGTAGCTGACACTGGCGGTCATCGAATGGGCCAGGCTGCGGGCGGCCGTCACCAGGCCTTCCAGCTGCGTGGCGCGCAATTGCGACACCCAGATCACGCTCGACAGCGCTTGGGCAAACAACACCGCCAGCAAGGTCAGCAACAGCATGCGCCCAAGCAGCGAGCGCGGCACCGGCACCTTGCGGATCAGCCGGGTGAAGGCTTCAGTGACCATTGCTGGCGACCACACTGGCGGCCAGTTGATAGCCGCTGCCGCGCACGGTGCGAATCAGGCGTGGCGGTTTCTCGGTATCGCGCAGACGCTGGCGCAAGCGGCTGACCGCCATGTCGACAATGCGGTCCAGGGGCATCAGGTCACGACCCCGGGTGGCATTGCCGATGGTGTCGCGATCAAGGATTGCCTGCGGATGATCGAGGAAGAGCTTGAGCAAGGCGAAATCGGCGCCGGAGAGAATCACCTCTTCGCCGTCGGTGTGAAACAGGCGGTGACTGACCATGTCCAGGCGCCACTCATCGAAGGCCAGCACCTCACCGCCAGGGCGGTCCTGGCCAAACTGCGCCCGGCGCAACAGGGCCTTGATCCGCGCCTGCAGTTCACGGGGGCTGAAGGGTTTGCCCAGGTAGTCATCGGCCCCCAGCTCCAGGCCAATGACTCGGTCGGCTTCGTCGGAACTGGCGGTGAGCATGATGATCGGTACATGGGGCTGGCGCGGGTGTTGACGCACCCAGCGACACAGGCTGAAGCCGTCTTCGTCCGGCAGCATCACATCAAGGATCACCAGGTCGCTCGGCGCCTCGTTCAGCGCCTGGCGAAAACCCGCGCCATCGGGCGTGGTACGCACCTGAAAGCCGGCTCGGCTGAGGTAGGTGTCCAGCAACTCACGTATCTCTTGATCGTCATCGACCAACAAAATCGACTTGTTGACTGAGCTCACGGGGTGGCGTCCTTGTTGTTATGGATGAGGCGGATTATGCCTGATCAAAAATGCATCGCGAACGAGCCTTTGTGGCGAGCGAGCTTGCTCGCGCTCGGCTGCGAAGCAGTCGCAAACCTGAAATCGCGGTTCTTGGATAATCCGCGCTCGCTGGGTTCAGGAGTGCTTCGCACTCCAGCGCGAGCAAGCTCGCTCGCCACAGGTTTCAAGATTGTTCCAGCGCCACGCCCGCACCCGTCAAACCGGAATACGGTGCCGTCACCAGCCACACCGGAATGCCCTTGAAGTAATCGCTCATGCAACCTTTGTCGGCGAAGCAACGGGCGAAACCGCTTTGGAGGAAGACCTCGGCGAACCGCGGAATCACCCCACCGACGATGTACACCCCGCCGCGCGCTCCGCTGGTCAGCACGTTGTTGCCGGCCACGCGCCCCAGCCAGCAGCAGAACTGCTCCAGCACTTGCAGGGCAATCGGGTCGCCCGCCAGAGCGGCCGCGGTGATCGCCTCGGGTGTATCGAGCACTGGCGCATGCCCGTCTACCGCGCAAATCGCCCGATAGACACGCGGCAAGCCACCACCGCTGAGGGCCGCTTCCGCACTGACATGGCCAATCTCGTTGAAGAGGTGCTGCCACAACTGGACTTCACGCGAGCTGCTCAGTGGCAGGTCGACATGCCCGCCCTCCCCCGGCAATGCGCTCCAGCGACCGTTACCCTGATCCAGCAAGGTGCCAACCCCCAGGCCGGTGCCGGGGCCGATCACCACCGCCGGGCGCAACGGCTCGGGAGTGCCTTCGCAGACCACCCGGAACTCGCCCGGTTGCAGGCGCGTCATGCCCAGGGCCATGGCCGAGAAGTCATTGACCAACAACAGCCGGTCGACCTGCAAGGTCTGGCAAAATCCCCGGCGACTCAGTCGCCAATGGTTGTTGGTAAACCGAAACTCGTCACCACTGACGGGGCCGGCCACCGACAGGCACACCGAGCCAATCGCGCCCGGTGCCAGGCCCAGACCGGCCAGGTAAACGCCAATGGCGTCTTCCGGGCACTCATAGTCGGCGGTGGCCAGCACCTGGATCGATTCCAGTTGCCGGTTCTTCCACAACGCAAATCGCGCGTTGGTCCCTCCGATGTCACCGACCAGCGCTAGCTTCACTTAAGGCTCTCCAGAGCAGAGGTAAAGGCGCTGGCGCCCTGCTCTGCCGAGCTGAAAGCCATGCGCATGAAACCAAACAGTTCGCGACCGCTGCCGACGTTGTCCGCCAACAGGCACTTGGCCGGCTCGCGCGCGGCGAATTCGTCGGCGTCCACCTTCAGTTCCAGGGTGCCTTTGACGCCGTCGACGCGGATGATATCGCCCTCTTGCACCCGCGCCAAAGCGCCGCCCACATAGGCCTCGGGGCTGACGTGAATGGCTGCCGGGATTTTCCCCGAGGCGCCGGACATGCGCCCGTCCGTCACCAACGCGACCTTGAAACCGCGATCCTGCAGCACACCGAGGAATGGCGTCATCTTGTGCAGCTCCGGCATACCGTTGGAGCGCGGGCCCTGGAAGCGCATCACCGCGACAAAATCCTTCTCCAGCAGACCGGCCTTGAACGCATCGGCCAGGTCCTGTTGATCCTGGAACACCATGGCCGGCGCTTCGACGATCTGGTTTTCCAGCGCCACTGCCGAGACCTTCATCACACCGCGACCGAGGTTGCCTTCCATCACCCGCAGGCCACCTTCGGCCGAGAACGCACGAGCGACCGGGCGCAGGATGGTTTCATCGAGGCTTTCGGTCACGCCTTCGCGCCACACCAGCTCACCGTTATCGAGGAACGGCTCCTGGGTGTAACGGCTCAGGCCGTGACCCAGCACAGTGTTGACGTTTTCGTGCAGCAGCCCGGCTTCCAGCAACTCGCGGATCAGGAACGACATGCCGCCAGCGGCCTGGAAGTGGTTGATGTCGGCTTTGCCGTTCGGGTAGACGTGGCTCAGGGTCGGCACCACCTCGGAGAGGTCGGCCATGTCCTGCCAGGTCAGTTGAATGCCCGCGGCCATGGCGATGGCCGGCATGTGCAACGTGTGGTTGGTCGAGCCGCCGGTGGCGTGCAGGGCCACGATGGAGTTGACCAGCGCGCGCTCGTCGACGATTTCGCCGATCGGCATGAAGTTGCCGTTCTGCTTGGTCAGTCGGGTCACCTGGTGCGCCGCCTCACGCGTCAGGGCATCGCGCAGGGGGGTGTTCGGGTTGACGAAGGAGGAACCCGGCAAGTGCAGGCCCATCACTTCCATCAACAGCTGGTTGGTGTTGGCGGTGCCGTAGAAGGTGCACGTGCCAGGGCTGTGGTAGGACTTCATTTCCGATTCCAGCAGCTCTTCACGGCTGGCCTTGCCTTCGGCGTATTGCTGGCGAACGTCGGCTTTCTGTTTGTTGGAGATCCCCGAAACCATCGGCCCGCCCGGGACGAAGATCGTCGGCAGATGACCGAAGCGCAACGCGCCCATCATCAGGCCGGGCACGATCTTGTCGCAGATGCCGAGCATCAGCGCGCCATCGAACATGTTGTGGGACAGCGCCACGGCGGTGGACAGCGCGATCACTTCGCGGCTCGGCAGGCTCAACTCCATACCCGGCTCACCCTGGGTCACGCCATCGCACATGGCCGGTGTGCCGCCGGCAAACTGGCCGACCGAGCCGATCTCGCGCAGGGCTTTCTTGATCAGCTCGGGAAAGACTTCGTAAGGCTGATGCGCCGAGAGCATGTCGTTATACGACGAAACAATCGCAATGTTGGCGGCGTTCATCATCCGCAGGCTGTTCTTGTCTTCACTGCCACAACCGGCCACGCCATGGGCGAAGTTGGCGCACTGCAGCTTGCCGCGCACGGGACCGTCGCTGGCCGCACCGCGAATCAGTGCAAGGTATGCCTCACGCGTGGCGCGGCTGCGGGCGATAAGCCGTTCGGTGACCTCAAGGACGCGGGGATGCATGTGTAGAACTCCAGGCTAACGGATGTGGCGACCTGATTGTCTATGCTGATCAAAGGCCGTTGTGATTGGGATGACAGACGGTTTTCTTGACCACTCGGACCAGTTGATTCAGGTCACTCGTTGTAGATAAGACAAAATATTGCCACTAAAAAGGCTTGTTTTCTATTTTTTTGCGAATAATCTTGTAATTCCAACAACAAAACGACGGCGGCGCTGTTAAATATGACTCTTCGAATCGCAATCAATGGTTTTGGCCGTATCGGCCGCAATGTCCTGCGCGCCCTGTATTCCCAAGGTTATCGCCAGGATTTGCAGATCGTTGCCATCAACGATCTGGGCGACAGTGCAATGAACGCCCACCTGCTCAAGTACGACACCGTACACGGTACCTTCGATGCCGATGTACAGCATGACCTTGAAAGCCTGACCGTCAATGGCGACCGGATCGCCGTCAGCGCCATTCGCAACCCGGCCGATTTGCCCTGGGCCGCGGAGAAAGTCGACGTGGTGTTCGAATGCACCGGCCTGTTCACCGACCGTGCCAAAGCCGCCGCGCATCTTACCGCCGGTGCGCGCAAAGTGATTATCTCGGCACCGGCCAAGGGCGCCGATGCCACGGTGGTGTACGGGGTCAACCACGACATTCTGCGCCAGTCACACCAGATCATCTCCAATGCGTCGTGCACCACCAACTGCCTGGCCCCGGTGGCCCAGGTGCTGCACCGCGAGCTGGGCATCGAGAGCGGCTTGATGACCACCATCCACGCCTACACCAACGACCAGAACCTGACGGACGTCTATCACAGCGACCCGTACCGCGCCCGTTCCGCCACCCAGAACATGATCCCGAGCAAGACCGGTGCCGCTGAAGCGGTGGGCCTGGTGCTGCCGGAACTGGCGGGCAAGCTGACCGGCATGGCCGTGCGCGTACCGGTGATCAACGTGTCACTGGTGGACCTGACCGTGCAGCTCAAGCACGACGTCACGGCCCATGAGGTCAACGAACTGCTCAGGGAAGCCAGCCAGCACTCCAAAGTCCTCGGCTACAACACCCTGCCGCTGGTCTCCAGCGATTTCAACCACAACCCGCTGTCGTCGATTTTCGACGCCAACCACACCAAGTGCAGCGGCCGGCTGCTCAAGGTCCTGGCCTGGTACGACAACGAATGGGGCTTCTCCAACCGCATGCTCGATAACTGCCTGGCGCTGTGCAACGCCGAATGAACCCCGTTGCCGCGGAGCCGCCAATGATTGGTATCAGTTTTACCCAAACCACCATGGCGGCGCGCAAACGCATCGCCCTGGTCGCCCATGACCACTGCAAGGTGTTCTTGCTCGACTGGGCCGAACGCCAGAAGCCCAGGCTCGCGCAACATGAGCTGGTCGCCACCGGCACCACCGGCTTGTTGTTGAGCAAACGCCTGGACCTACCGGTTGAAAGCATGATCAGCGGCCCACTGGGCGGCGATCAACAGCTCGGTGCGCGAATCGCCGAGCAGCGGGTGGACATGCTGGTGTTTTTCTGGGACCCATTCGAACCACAACCTCACGATCCGGACATCAAGGCGCTGTTGCGCGTGGCGGCGGTGTGGAACATTCCGGTGGCCTGCAATGAATGCAGCGCCGACTACCTGCTCAGCAGCCCCTTGATGGATCAGCCCCACGAGTACCGGATCCCCGATTACCCAGCGTACCTGCAGGGGCGCCGATAATTCCTACAAGTAGAGCTTGACCTTTCACATAGATGATAAGCATTATCATTCGCTTGAAATGGATCAGGTCCTACTGTGAGTCAGTCGCGCTTCAATCATGTCTTCCTCGCTCAGCGCGTCTCGCTGCTGCGCACCCTGGAGCGGATGGTCAACAACCACAGCACCGCCGAGGACCTCTTGCAGGAAACCTACCTGCGCGTGACCCGGGCACTGAGTGAGCGGGCCATCGATCACCTGGAACCGTTCGTGTTTCAAACCGCCCGCAACCTGGCGCTGGACCATTTGCGCGCACGGCGCATCCAGTCGCGAACCATGGTTGAAGACGTTCCGCTGGAGGTCGTGCAAAACGTCGCCGCGCCGCTGAGCAGTGCCGAGGACGCCGCCCACGCCGAACAGATGCTCGAACGCCTGAACGTCAGCCTCAACCAATTGACCCCGCGCCAACAGCAGATTTTCATCCTCAGCCGCTTGCACGGGCACAGCTATCTGGAGATTGCCGAGAAGCTCGGCGTCTCTCTGAGTACCGTGCAGAAAGACCTGAAGCTGATCATGGCAATCTGTGTCGGCGTGGCCGATCGCCATAACCGCCATTGATTCTGTCGGACAATGGTTTTGCACGACTGCGTCAGGACGCAGGCTTTGTTACCCTTGGCCGACGTTTGCATCACCCCAATTAAAAACCAGCCGTGCGCAGACACGGTCGAGGAACACCCGTGACGGACACCCCGCCCTCCCACCCGCCAGCCTCGACGCGGGACGCTGCCAGTACCCGCGCGATGGATCAGGCGCTGGACTGGCTGATCGTGCTGGACAGTCCGAGCGAAGCGCAAACCCGTGAGTTCCAGGCGTGGCTCGCCGCCGCCCCGTGCAACGCCGAGGCGTTCGCCAGGGCCCAGGCCATCTGGGAAGGCCCGCAGGTCGCGCAGTGCGCCCAAACCCTTAATACCGCAACGCGCAAAGTCAGCGTGCTCGGGCGCCTGCGCCCGCACTGGAAACCACTGGCCACGGCGGCGGTGCTGATCCTCGGCTTGTTCAGCTTCAGCAACCTGCCCATGCGCCTGCAGGCCGATCACCTGACCGTGATCGGCGAGCGTCAGCGCTTGCAGCTCGAGGACGGCTCAAAAGTGCTGCTCAACACCAACTCGGCGTTCTCCAGCACCATCGACGATCAGCGACGTGTTGCCCGCCTGTATCAGGGCGAAGCCTACTTCGAGGTCGCCGCCAATCCCGGCCTGCCGCTGGAGATCGATGCCGGGCCTGTCACCGCCAGCGTGCGCGACACGACGTTTGCCGTGCGTTACCTGGACGGTATCGCCCAGGTCCGCGTGCAACGGGGCGATGTCGACTTGCGCAGTACCCACAGCGACGCCCGTGTCCGCCTGAGCGCGGGCGAAAGCATCCGGATCGGCCCCAATGGCTTCGACCAGCCGGCCAGGCTCGACCCGGCGACCGACCTGGCCTGGGTTCAGGGGCGACTGGTGTTTGAAAACTGCCCGTTGAACCAGGTGCTGGCCGAACTGCGTCGCTACTACCCGGGCTGGATCATCAACACCAACGAACAACTGGCCAACGTCGCGGTGACCGGCAATTACCGGCTGGACCAGCCGCTGGACGTGGTCCGCTCGCTGGCCCACATCACCTCTGCCAGGCTCCAGGAGTTTCCGGCGCTGGTGATCCTGAATTAACCCGCCACGCACTGAATGAGAATTATTTTTACTCGATAGCGTTGCCCTGTACGTCTCGTCTTAGCCAATGCAATTGATTCGCATCATTGATGCCGATCTGCACCTATACGATTCGTGCGACACGGAGCGCTCTCGATGTCCCCTCGCCTCACCCACCGATCCTCGTCACCTTCCGCTCGCGTGCAGCACTGCACGCTGTCCTTGCTGACCGCCGCTATCCTGCTGGCCGGTGCGCAAGCGGCGCCTGTCATGGCCGCCACTGCGACCCAACAACCCAGCCGCAACATGGGCGACTACAGCTTCGCCATTGCCCAGCAGCCACTGGTGTCGGCCCTCAACGCCTTCACCGCCGTCACGGGCTGGCAGGTCGGCTTGTCGGCTGAACTGGCCGAGGGTGTTGCCTCGCCGGGGGTTCATGGCGCACTGACACCGGAAAAAGCCCTGGATCGTCTGTTGGCGGGGACCAACCTGAGCTATCGCAAGCTGGGCAATAACAACATCGTGCTGGAGAAGCGCAACCTCGGTGGCACCGTCGCCCTGCAACAGATGACCATCAGCGCCACGCGCCAGGAGCAGAGTGTCGACAGCGTGCCGGCCACTGTCACCGTGCACACCCGCGAAGAACTGGACCGCAACAACGTCAATACCATCAAGGATCTGGTGCGCTACGAACCGGGTGTTTCGGTCGGCGGCACCGGCACCCGGGGCGGCATCAGCGGCTACAACATCCGGGGTATCGACGGCGACCGGATCCTGACCCAGGTCGACGGTGTCGAGATTCCCAATGGTTTCTTCAACGGCCCCTATGCCAAGACCCAGCGCAACTACGTGGACCCGGAAATCGTCAAGCGCGTGGAAATCCTGCGCGGCCCGGCCTCGGTGCTGTACGGCAGCAACGCCATCGGCGGTGCGGTGAGCTACTTCACCCTCGACCCGGACGACATCATCAAGCCTGGCCAGGACACCGGTGCCCGCCTGAAAACCGGCTACAGCTCCGCCGATGACAGTTGGTTGAAGTCCGCCACCGTCGCAGGTCGCGCCGAGCAGTTCGACGGCTTGCTGCACTTCAGCCAGCGCGACGGTCATGAAACCGAGTCCTACGACCACTACAACGGCACCGGCCTGGACCGTACCGCCGCCAACCCGGAAGACGTGCGCACCACCAACGTGCTGGCCAAGGCTGGCTGGAACTACGCCGACGACGCACGCCTGGGCCTGACGTACGAGAAGTACAAGGACGACCGCGACACCGACCAGCAAAGCGCCATCGGCGGCCCGTTCAACAACGGTCAGCCAATGGGCATGTACCGCTCGCGCACCGGCAACGACACCATTACCCGCGAACGCTATGGCCTGGAAAACACCTTCGCCCTCGATTCCCTGCTGGCCGACAACGTCAAATGGACGCTGAACTATCAGATCGCCAAGACCGACCAGAGCACCCTGGAAAACTACTTCCCGTTCAGCCGCAACGTGATGCGGACCCGCGAAACCCTGTACGAAGAAAAACAGTGGGTGTTCGATGCGCAACTGGACAAGGCGTTTGCCCTTGGCGAAACCGGTCATGTGCTGACCTACGGCACCACCCTCAAGCAGGAGAAAGTCACCGGCTCGCGCAGCGGTAGCGGCTACTGCCTGGCGGTAGGACGTGGTTGCAGCGCCATCGGTGCCATCAGCCCCGCCGATGTCCTGAAAAAGTCCAGCGACTTCCCGGACCCGACCATCAACACCTACAGCCTGTTCGCCCAGGACCAGATCAGCTGGAACAACTGGACCTTCCTGCCGGGCCTGCGCTACGACTACACCGAACTCAAGCCGCACGTCACCCAGGAGTTCCTCAACACCGTGTCCCCCGACGGACGTGGCACCGTCAGCGAAGAGAACAAGACCTGGAACCGCGTCTCGCCCAAGTTCGGCCTGACCTACGCCCTGACCGACAACTACATCTGGTACGGCCAGTACGCCGAAGGCTTCCGCACCCCAACGGCCAAGGCGCTGTACGGTCGCTTCGAGAACAGCACCACCGGCTACAACGTCGCGCCGAACCCGGACCTGGAACCGGAAAAAAGCCAGAGCTACGAGACCGGCCTGCGCGGCAACTTCGAGTCGGGCAACTTTGATGTGGCAGTGTTCTATAACAAGTACCGCGACTTCATCAACGAAGACGCCGTCACCCCCGGCTACAACGAGCTGACCTTCCAGAGCAACAACATCAAGCACGCGACCATCAAGGGCGTGGAACTCAAGGGCCGCCTGAACCTGGATGTCTTCGGCGCACCTCAGGGCCTCTACACCCAAGGCTCGATCGCCTATGCCCACGGGCGCAACGACGACACCGGCGAGCCACTGAACTCGATCAACCCGATGACCGGCGTGTTCGGCCTGGGCTATGAGCAGGACAGCTACGGCGCCTTGCTCAGCTGGACCCTGGTACAGAAGAAAAACCTGGTCGACGACAGCAGCTTCAAGTCGCCGGACGGCGTCAACAGCCAGTTCAAGACCCCGGGGTACGGTGTGCTCGACCTGGCCGGTTTCTACAAGGTCACCGACGACGTGACAGTCAGTGCGGGCGTGTACAACCTGGCCGACAAGAAGTACTGGCAGTGGGACAACGTACGCGGCTACGACAGTGTGGGTGAGGCCGCCGTGCTCAGCCCGGCCAACCTTGACCGCCTGACCGAGCCAGGCCGCAACTTCGCGATCAACCTGATCTGGGATATCTGATCGCCACACCGTGAAAGGTCACTCACTGCGCTTTCTATGTAAGGCGCAGTGAGAATTTTTTACTGTGCCACGTTCACTGGTTCGTCTAGTTACCAAGCGCATCTCATTCTCAAGGACTTCTACATGACTGCTGTCGACACCACCCAACGCGCGAGCCTGCGCTCACAACGCCTGAACCAGATCACCCACGAGCCGCACGCCAGACTCGATGCCCTGGTCAAAGCCCATGCGCCCTTTGAAACCCAGGCCAACTTTGCTCGTTTCGTCGTGGCCCAGTACCTGTTTCAGTCGGAACTGGTGTCGCTGTACAACGATGCGGATCTGACCGCCATCGTGCCCGACCTGCCGCAACGCTGCCGCGCCGAGGCGGCCAAGGCTGACCTGGCCGACCTGGAAACCGAGGTTCCGGCGCCAGTGGCCGGCGCCGTGAAAAACCCGGGCAAGGCCGAGGCCCTGGGCTGGGTCTTCGTTTCCGAAGGTTCGAAACTCGGTGCGGCATTCCTGATCAAGCGTGCGGTTGGCCTGGGCCTGAGCGAAACCTTCGGTGCCCGTCACCTGGGCGAGCCGGCCGGTGGTCGCGCCGAAGGCTGGAAGAGCTTCGTCAAGACCCTCGACGGCCTGGCGTTCAGCGTCGAAGAAGAAGCCGCGGTAGAGAAAGGCGCGATTGACGCGTTCAACCGTTTCACCGTGCTGCTGGAACAGGCGTACGCCACCGCACCTGAATTGGCCTGACTCATGAGGGAACGGGCTTGCCCCAATGCCGGTAGGAGCGAGCGTGCTCGCGATGGACGTTAACGATAACGCGTGCTTTCTGATTGAACGCGTTGCTCTTGAGTTCATCGCGAGCATGCTCGCTCCTACAAAGGTCGGCGTTCGCCTAACTGACCGGCATTGGGGCTTGCCCGCTCCCACCGGGACAGGTGCCCCGCACACAACCGAACCGGCCCTTGCCGACCGAACGCCACACTCGTCACCATGAGTCCCATGTCTCACCTCGCCACCTCCAAACTCGCCCGCCTCCTCTTCGGCCTGCTGGCCTATGTCAGCCTGGGCATCGGCCTGCTGGCCATCGTCATCCCCGGCCTGCCCACCACTGAATTCATCCTGCTGGCCGCCTGGGCGGCGACCAAGTGTTCACCGCGCCTGAGTGCATGGCTGGAAAACCATCGTTTGTTCGGACCGATCCTGAGCAACTGGCGCAACGGCAAAATCATCGCCCGCCGGGCCAAAGTCAGCGCCACCGTCAGCATGCTGCTGTGCGCCGGGCTGATGCTAGTGATGCTCGACCATGGCTGGCCGGTCTACCTGGCCATCGCCGGCATGAGCCTGGGCAATCTGTGGATCTGGTCCCGGCCGGAGTCCCTGGCACCGGCAACCTGAGATCACGCGTTAATTTTTCTCAACGAAAGCGCGCTAAAAACGGTTCGATAAGCCACTGATCCTGCCAAAACATCCGCTATTCATGACAAACGCATGACCGTTCATCGGTTTCGATTCATGCCCGCTAACAGTAAGCCGATGTGACAAACATGGCGCTGAATGGATTTGGCGAAGAGGTCGACACCGACCCGATGCCAACCAGTCATCCATTCGCGAGATCGCCCCATGTTCGACTCTCTTTCCATCCGCCTTAAAATCGTGCTGTTGTCCGGACTGTGCCTGCTGGGTGTGGTCGGGCTGATTGTCGGTATGAACATCTACCAGACCAATCAGAACGATGAGCTTGTCAGCACCTCCAGCACACGCATGCTGACCGCCAGTGTCGAGAACCTGCTGCAGGCCAGGGCCGCGGAGCAAGCGGTGCGGGTACAGAAGACGTTCGGCGAAAGCCTGTTGGTGGTGACCGCCCTCGCCGATCAGGTGGCGGATCTGCGCGCCATGGCCGCTCACCGCTCGCTCGACGCCGGGGCCTTGCGTGAGGCGCTGAACCAGAGTCTGAAAACTGCCTTCGAACGCAATACCGGGGTGCTGGGCATCTGGCTGGCCTACGAACCCAACGCCCTGGACGGCAAGGACAGCGAGTTCGCCAACGACGCCGCCCGGATGTCCAACGAGGCCGGACGCTTTGCCAGCTACTGGAGCCGCGCCGCAGGTCAGGGGAGCAACACCGTCATGGTCGAAGACGACATGACCAAAACCACCCTGAACCTCAGTGGCACGCCCTACAACAGTTGGTACACCTGCCCACGCGACAGCAAACGCACCTGCCTGCTGGACCCTTACGCCGACACCGTCAACGGCAAGGAAATGTTGATGACCACCATTTCCATACCGCTGCTGGTCGATGGTAAAGCCATCGGCGTGATCGGTATCGACATCGCCCTCGACGCGTTGCAAGCGGCTGCCGTCAACGCCCAGCACGCGCTGTTCAACGGTGCCGGGCACATGCTGATCGTGTCCGGCAGCGGGGTACTGGCCGCCTACAGCACCGACGCCAAACACGTCGGTAAAAGCATCGGCGATACCCTCGGCAGCGACGGCAAGGCGGTGCTGCAACAGCTCGCGGCCGGTAGCCCGAACATCCTCAGGCAGGGCGAGCTGATTCGCGCGGTGTTCCCGGTCAGCCCGATTGCCGACACCAAGGCCTGGGGCGTGGTGATCGACCTGCCACGGCAGGTGCTGCTGGCCGACTCGGTCAAACTGCAAGCCGTGCTCGATGACGCCCAAAACAGCGGCACCTTCAAAACCCTGGCCGTGGCCATTGGTGCTGGGGTGCTCGGCCTGTTGCTGATCTGGCTGACCGCCTCCGGCGTGACCCGGCCGATCAACAGCGTCGCGACCATGCTCAAGGCCATTGCCAGCGGCGACGGCGACCTGACCCAACGCCTGAACTACAGCAAGCAAGACGAACTGGGCGAACTGGTGAGCTGGTTCAACCGTTTCCTCGACAAACTGCAACCCACCATCGCGCAGATCAAGCAAAGCATCACCGACGCCCGTGGCACCGCCGACCAGTCTTCGGAAATTGCACGCCAGACCAGCGAAGGCATGCAGGTGCAGTTCCGCGAAATCGACCAGGTCGCCACGGCGTCCAATGAAATGAGCGCCACCGCCCATGACGTGGCCAGCAGTGCATCGAACGCCGCCAACGCCGCCAAGGGGGCCGACCAATCGGCCCGTGACGGGATGTCGATCATCGAGCGCAGCACCCGCGACATCAACCAGCTGGCCGAGGAAGTCAGCAAGGCCGTGACCGAAGTCGAAGCGCTGGCGGTGAACAGCGAGCAGATCGGCTCTGTACTGGAGGTGATCCGCAGCATCGCCGAACAGACCAACCTGCTGGCCCTCAACGCCGCCATCGAGGCGGCCCGCGCCGGAGAAAGCGGTCGCGGTTTTGCGGTAGTGGCCGATGAAGTGCGCAACCTGGCCAAGCGCACCCAGGATTCGGTCGAGGAAATCCGCCTGGTGATCGAACGGATTCAGAGCAGCA
This sequence comes from Pseudomonas sp. FW300-N1A1, assembly GCF_058789115.1. Classification (NCBI taxonomy): domain Bacteria; kingdom Pseudomonadati; phylum Pseudomonadota; class Gammaproteobacteria; order Pseudomonadales; family Pseudomonadaceae; genus Pseudomonas; species Pseudomonas sp. FW300-N1A1. Next base: position 117,099 of record NZ_JBYTBK010000013.1, read on the forward strand.
CCCGCGGCGTGGTCGCCACCATGCACTCGAGCCAGACCCAGGCCCACAGCAACGCCGGGCAGATCCAGCAAGCGGTACAGGCATTGGGCAAGATCAGCGAAGCGGTCACGGTGATCAGCGACATGAACCTGCAGATCGCCAGCGCCGCCGAACAGCAGAGCGCCGTGGCCGAAGAGGTCAACCGCAACGTCTCGGCGATTCGCACTGTCACCGAAACCCTGACCGAACAAGCCACCGAGTCGGCGCAGATCAGCAGCCAATTGAACTCACTGGCCACCCAGCAGATGAAACTGATGGATCAGTTCCGGGTGTAAAAGGCCGAGTGCATCCCAGTGGCGAGCGAGCTTGCTCGCGCTGGGTTGCGCAGCAACCCCAAAAAGGTCGCCGAAGACTTGCTGAAAGACCGCAATCACCCTGTCAGGGCCGCTCCGCGCCCCAGCGGGAGCAAGCTCCCTCGCCACGAAATATCGAGCACCTCCCCTCTGTGACGCATCGACACCTCTCCCGTGGCGAGCGAGCTTGCTCCCGCTGGGTTGCGCAGCAACCCCAAAAAAGGTCGCCGAAGACTTGCTGAAAGACCGCAATCACCCCGTCAGGGCCGCTCCGCGCCCCAGCGGGAGCAAGCTCCCTCGCCACGAAACATCGAGCACCTCCCCCCTGTGACGCATCGACACCTCTCCCGTGGCGAGCGAGCTTGCTCGCGCTGGGTTGCGCAGCAACCCCAAAAAAGGTCGCCGAAGACTGTCTGAAAGACCGCAATCACCCTGTCAGGGCCGCTGCGCGCCCCAGCGGGAGCAAGCTCCCTCGCCACGAAATATCGAGCACCTCCCCTCTGTGACGTATCGACACCTCTCCCGTGGCGAGCGAGCTTGCTCGCGCTGGGTTGCGCAGCAACCCCAAAAAGGTCGCCGAAGACTGTCTGAAAGACCGCAATCACCCTGTCAGGGCCGCTCCGCGCCCCAGCGGGAGCAAGCTCCCTCGCCACGAAATATCGAGCACCTCCCCTCTGTGACGCATCGACACCTCTCCCGTGGCGAGCGAGCTTGCTCGCGCTGGGTTGCGCAGCAACCCCAAAAAAGGTCGCCGAAGACTGTCTGAAAGACCGCAATCACCCTGTCAGGGCCGCTGCGCGCCCCAGCGGGAGCAAGCTCCCTCGGCACGAAATATCGAGCACCTCCCCTCTGTGACGTATCGACACCTCTCCCGTGGCGAGCGAGCTTGCTCGCGCCGGGTTGCGCAGCAACCCCCAAAAAAGGTCGCCGAAGACTTGCTGAAAGACCGCAATCACCCTGTCAGGACCGCTCCGCGCCCCAGCGGGAGCAAGCTCCCTCGCCACGAAACATCGAGCACCTCCCCCCTGTGACGCATCGACACCTCTCCCGTGGCGAGCGAGCTTGCTCGCGCTGGGTTGCGCAGCAACCCCAAAAAAGGTCGCCGAAGACTGTCTGAAAGACCGCAATCCCTCTGCCAGGGCCGCTCCGCGCCCCAGCGGGAGCAAGCTCCCTCGCCACGAAATATCGAG
>NZ_JBYTBK010000014.1:0-117275 GCF_058789115.1 Pseudomonas sp. FW300-N1A1
GGCTAGAGTCAGATGCTGGCTTTTAGTCCCACCACCCCTACAAGTCTAAACATACAAGCGGGCTTGCTCGCGAATGCAATCTGTCAGCCGACATTAATGGTGACTGACATACCGCTTTCGCGAGCAAGCCCGCTCCCACACTGATTTGTGTGGGTTGGTTAGGTTTCTGTTGGAGTCTGGCAATGCCGTTACGCGAAGAGTGCTTATGGGAAAAACTGACGCCGCAACGGCCTGACCGTGCGGCGCTCAAGGGCGAAGTGACGGCGGATGTCTGCGTCATTGGCGCCGGCTTCACCGGTTTGTCGGCGGCGGTGCATTTGCTGGAGCAGGGCAAAAGCGTCTGCGTACTGGAGGCCCAACGCTGCGGCCAGGGTGGTTCCGGGCGCAATGTCGGCCTGGTGAACGCGGGCATGTGGATCCCTCCGGACGAGATCGAGGCCGGGTTTGGCGAGGCGGTGGGCAGCCAGCTCAACCGGATGCTCGGTGCGGCACCTGCCCTGGTGTTCAGCCTGATCGACAAATACAACATCGATTGCCAGCTACGCCGCGAAGGCACCCTGCACATGGCGCATAACGCCCGTGGCGAAGCCGATCTGCGCAGTCGCGAGGAACAATGGAAACGCCGCGGCGCCCCCGTCGAGTTGCTCACTGGCGCTGCCTGCGAACAGGCCACAGGGACTAAAAAGATCGCGGCCGCGTTGCTTGATCGCCGTGCCGGTACCCTCAACCCGATGGCCTACACCAGCGGTCTGGCCAAGGCCGCGGCGGACCTGGGCGGCCAGTTGTTCGACCACTCGGCAGTCACCCGGCTGGAGCGCCAGGGCCAGCGCTGGTCGGTGCAAACCGCCCAGGGTTCGGTCATGGCCGAGCAAGTGGTGATTGCCTCTAACGCCTATACCGAAGGCGACTGGACCGAGCTGCGCCGTAATTTCTTCCCTGGTTATTACTACCAGGTGGCTTCCGCGCCGCTGACCGAGGAGGCGGCACAGCAGATTCTGCCGGGGGGGCAGGGGTCCTGGGACACCCGTCAGGTGCTCAGCAGCATTCGTCGTGACCAAGACGGCCGGCTGTTGCTCGGCAGCCTGGGCAACGGCAGCCAGAAACCGGCGTGGTTTCTCAAGGCCTGGGCCGACCGGGTTCAGCAGCACTATTTTCCGTACCTTGAACCGGTGGATTGGGAGTGCACCTGGACCGGCCGTATCGCGTTCACGCCCGATCATTTGATGCGATTGTTCGAGCCGGCGCCCGGCTTGGTGGCTGTCACCGGTTACAACGGTCGCGGCGTCACCACGGGCACGGTGGTCGGCAAAGCCTTCGCCGATTACCTGTGTAACGGCAATCCTCAAGCCTTGCCGATTCCTTTCGCTCCCATGCAGCCATTGGCCGGGGTGGGCTTGCGCAGTTGTTTGTACGAGGCGGGTTTTTCCCTCTATCACGCGGGCCAGTGCCTGCGGATTGTCATTTGATCCGGTGAATTTGCTCCTTGGAAGCGGCGCTTTTTGGCGCAGCGACTAGCCTGTAGTGGTGCGCGTTGTAGCAGTGGCGCACCCGCAGTGTGCAGTTCGGTGACGCAGGCTGTTACAAGCTGGTTGCACGTCGTTTCTGCTGATGGTTGCAATGGTGGCACGCTGAGGTTGCGCCTTTAAAAAATATTGGTTTCACCTTCTGCGGTTTAGACGGTTGCACGCCCAATGAAAAAGGGCCCGATTCAGTCGAAATAACAATCAGGCAGCGACTTTTCTAAGAATAAAAAACCGATGGCACGCCCCTTGCTCTGAGCATTCAGTGAAGTCGCAGTGCCAACTATAAAAAAACCTTGGAGCACCACCTCATGTCCCAGACGTTTTACAAGAAAGGTTTTCTGACCCTCGCAGTGGCAGCTGCGTTGGGTGTTTCTGCGTTTGCCCAGGCCGATGTGAAAATTGGCGTGGCGGGTCCGATGACTGGCGCCAACGCGGCATTTGGCGAGCAGTACATGAAGGGTGCACAGGCAGCGGCTGACGCCGTGAATGCGGCAGGTGGCGTCAACGGGGAGAAAGTCGTTCTGGTCAAAGGCGATGACGCCTGCGAGCCAAAACAGGCCGTGACGGTCGCCAAGGACCTCACCAACCAGAAAGTCGCAGGCGTGGTCGGGCACTTCTGCTCTTCTTCGACCATTCCAGCGTCCGAGATCTACGACGAGGCCGGGATCATTACGATTACTCCGGGCTCCACCAACCCCAAGGTGACCGAGCGCGGTCTGAGCGCCATGTTCCGTATGTGCGGTCGTGACGACCAGCAGGGCATCGTTGCCGGCGACTACATCGTCGATGTACTCAAGGGCAAGAAAGTCGTCGTATTGCATGACAAGGATACCTACGGTCAGGGCCTGGCGGACGCCACCAAGGCTCAACTGGTCAAGCGCGGTGTGGAACCTGTCCTATATGAAGGCCTGACCCGTGGCGAGAAAGACTTCAGCGCCGTGGTCACCAAGATCCGTGGCGCGGGTGCCGATGTGGTGTATTTCGGTGGCCTGCATCCGGAAGCCGGCCCGCTGGTTCGCCAGATTCGTGAACAAGGCCTCAAGGACGTCAAGTTCATGTCCGATGACGGCATCGTCACCGACGAGCTGGTCACCACAGCCGGCGGTGCGCAATACGTCGATGGCGTGCTGATGACCTTCGGCGCCGACCCGCGCATGCTGCCAGAGAGCAAGGCCGTGGTGGATGCGTTCCGCAAGGCCGGCACCGAGCCTGAGGGCTACACCCTGTACGCCTACGCTTCGGTCCAGACATTGGCCGCCGGTTTTAACGGTGCCAAGTCCAACAAGGGCGAAGACGCTGCCAAATGGCTGAAAGCCAACCCGGTCAAAACCGTGATGGGCGAGAAGACCTGGGATGGCAAGGGCGACCTGAAAATCTCCGACTATGTGGTTTACCAGTGGGACAAGGACGGCAAATACCACCAGCTCGAAAAACAGAAGTGACCTGAGCGTTTGAGCCGGTCGCCCTGATGGAGCGGCCGGCTGCAACGTGTCCGTGCAGTACCTGTCTTTTCTCGGAGAGCTGCACACGCCTCTGTATTTCGGTTGGCTGAACCCCAGGCCGTGGCAGCGGGTGCTTGTGCAGTCTCTCAAATGCGTGAGATTGCGTTATGGATGGTATTTTCCTGCAGCAACTGGTCAATGGCCTGACCCTCGGGTCGGTCTATGGCCTGATCGCCATCGGCTACACAATGGTCTATGGCATCATTGGCATGATCAACTTCGCCCACGGCGAGGTTTACATGATTTCCGCTTACCTCGCGGCAATCAGTCTGGCACTGCTGGCTTACTTCGGTATTGAATCCTTCCCGCTGTTGATGCTCGGTACACTGGTCTTCACCATCATCGTTACGGCGGTGTATGGCTGGGTCATCGAGCGTGTCGCCTACAAACCGCTGCGCAACTCCACACGACTGGCACCGCTGATCAGCGCCATCGGTATTTCCCTGATCCTGCAAAACTATGCACAGATCAGCCAGGGCGCCCGCCAGCAAGGGGTCCCGACGCTGCTCACCGGTGCATGGCGAGTTGATATCGGCACGGGCTTCGTCCAGCTCACCTACACCAAGATCTTCATTCTGGTCGCGGCATTCGCCGGCATGGCGCTGCTGACCTACGTCATCAAGTACACCAAGCTCGGCCGCATGTGCCGTGCCACCCAGCAAGACCGCAAGATGGCCTCGATCCTGGGGATCAACACCGACCGGGTGATTTCCTACGTGTTCATCATCGGCGCCGCCATGGCGGCGCTGGCCGGTGTACTGATCACCATGAACTACGGCACCTTCGACTTCTACGCAGGCTTCGTCATCGGCATCAAGGCGTTCACCGCAGCGGTACTCGGCGGCATCGGTTCGCTGCCGGGTGCGATGCTCGGCGGGATTATTCTGGGGATCTCCGAGTCGCTGTTCGCAGGCCTGGTCAACTCGGACTACAAAGACGTTTTCAGCTTCTCGCTGCTCGTTCTGGTTCTGGTCTTTCGGCCTCAAGGCCTGCTCGGCCGCCCTCTTGTGTCGAAGGTGTAAGCGATGTCTTCAACCCATAAAAAATCGATCGATATCAAACAAAGCCTGGTCGACGCGATTCTTGCCGGCCTCATTGCCCTGATTGTGTTCGGCCCGATTGTCGGGGTCGTGCTGGATGGTTACAGCTTTGTTCTGGAGCCCACGCGTGTTGCCTGGATCGTTGCCGTGGTAATGGCCGGTCGCTTCGCTCTGAGCCTGTTTCTGCAAACCACCAAGGGCCTGCAGATTCTCGAAGGCTTCGAGAGCACCGGCTCTGGCGTGCATGTGCTGGCGCCGGACTACAAATCGCAGCTGCGCTGGATCATCCCGCTGCTGATCGTGATCGCCGTGGTCTTCCCGTTCTTCTCCAACTCGTACCTGCTGGGGGTGGTGATCCTTGGGTTGATCTACGTGTTGCTCGGCCTGGGTCTGAACATCGTGGTCGGTCTGGCAGGGCTGCTGGACCTGGGTTACGTGGCGTTCTACGCCATCGGCGCCTACGGCCTGGCGCTGGGTTATCAATACCTCGGGCTGGGGTTCTGGACGGTGTTGCCGCTGGCGGCCATCACTGCCGGGCTGGCCGGTTGCATCCTCGGTTTCCCGGTGCTGCGTCTGCATGGCGACTACCTGGCCATCGTGACACTGGGCTTTGGTGAAATCATTCGCCTGATCCTCAACAACTGGCTGTCGCTGACTGGCGGCCCGAACGGTATGGCGGCGCCTTTGCCGACGTTCTTCGGTCTTGAGTTCGGCAAAAGGGCGAAGGAGGGCGGTGTGCCGTTCCATGAGTTCTTCGGTATCGCCTACAACCCTGACGTGAAGTACTACTTCATCTACGCCGTGCTGTTCCTCGTCGTGCTGGCGGTGTTGTACATCAAGGACCGCCTGACCCGCATGCCGGTCGGCCGTGCCTGGGAAGCCTTGCGCGAAGATGAAATCGCCTGCCGTTCGATGGGCCTGAACCACGTACTGGTGAAACTCTCCGCGTTCACCATCGGTGCCTCGACTGCCGGTCTGGCCGGGGTGTTCTTTGCCACCTATCAAGGCTTCGTCAACCCGACCTCGTTCACCTTCTTCGAGTCGGCGCTGATCCTCGCCATCGTGGTGCTCGGCGGCATGGGCTCGACCATTGGCGTGGTGATCGCGGCGTTCGTGCTGACTGTCGCCCCGGAACTGCTGCGCGGCTTCGCTGAGTATCGCGTGCTGCTGTTCGGCATGCTGATGGTGTTGATGATGATCTGGCGACCGCGCGGGCTGATTCGGATCAGCCGTACCGGTGTGACGCCGCGTAAAGGTGCCATCGCGTATGAGAGGAAAACCTCATGAGTGAAGTCGTACTCTCGGTAGAGAAACTGATGATGCACTTCGGCGGCATCAAGGCCCTGAGTGACGTCAGCCTGAAGGTCGAACGCAACTCGATCTTCGCCCTGATCGGCCCTAACGGCGCGGGCAAGACCACGGTGTTCAACTGCCTGACCGGGTTCTACAAAGCCTCCGGTGGCAAGATCGAACTCAATACCCGTGGCGAGAAAACCAACGTCATCAAAATGCTTGGGGAATCGTTCAAGGCGACCGATTTCGTTTCGCCGAAAAGCTTCGCCAGTCGGCTCTACTACAAGATGTTCGGTGGTACGCACCTGATCAACCGCGCCGGATTGGCACGGACTTTCCAGAATATTCGCCTGTTCCGGGAAATGTCGGTGCTGGAGAACCTGCTGGTGGCCCAGCACATGTGGGTCAACCGCAACATGCTGGCCGGCATCCTCAACACCAAGGGCTATCGCAAGGCCGAAAGCGACGCACTGGACTGCGCGTTCTACTGGCTGGAGGTGGTCGACCTGGTGGACTGTGCCAACCGCCTGGCCGGTGAACTGTCCTACGGCCAGCAACGCCGTCTGGAAATCGCCCGGGCCATGTGCACGCGGCCGCAGATCATCTGCCTCGACGAACCGGCCGCTGGCCTCAACCCTCAGGAAACCGAAGCACTGAGCGCGATGATCCGGCTGCTGCGTGACGAGCACGATCTGACCGTGGTGCTGATCGAACACGACATGGGCATGGTAATGAGCATTTCCGACCACATCGTGGTGCTGGACCACGGCAACGTGATCGCCGAGGGCAGACCCGAAGCGATCCGCAACGATCCGAAAGTGATCGCCGCCTACCTGGGTGCTGACGAAGAGGAGGTGGTATGAGTCAACCGATCCTCGAACTCAAGGCGCTGGACGTGTTCTACGGGCCGATCCAGGCCCTGAAGAAAGTCTCGCTGCACATCAACGAAGGGGAAACCGTGAGCCTGATCGGCTCCAACGGTGCCGGCAAGTCGACGCTGCTGATGTCGATCTTCGGCCAACCCCGGGCGGCTGACGGTCAGATCATTTACCAGGGCGTGGACATCACCCACAAGTCGTCCCATTACATCGCCTCCAACGGCATCGCGCAGTCGCCGGAAGGGCGACGGGTGTTTCCCGACATGACGGTCGAGGAGAACCTGCAGATGGGCACCATCCCGATCGGTGACAAGTACGTCGATGAGGATATGCAGCGCATGTTCGAGCTGTTTCCACGGCTTAAGGAGCGCCGCAACCAGCGGGCGATGACCATGTCCGGTGGTGAACAGCAGATGCTGGCCATCGCCCGTGCCTTGATGAGCCGACCCAAGCTGCTGTTGCTCGATGAACCAAGCCTGGGGCTGGCGCCGATCGTGGTGAAGCAGATCTTCGCCACCCTGCGCGAACTGGCCAAGACCGGCATGACCATCTTCCTGATCGAGCAGAACGCCAACCATGCGTTGCGCTTGTCGGACCGGGCCTATGTGATGGTCAATGGCGAGATCCGCCTCAGCGGCACCGGCAAGGAGCTGTTGGCGAACGAGGATGTGCGTAACGCCTATCTCGGCGGGCACTGAGTCAACGCGGTCATGCACAAGCCCCGACGAGCAATCGTCGGGGCTTTTTCCGTTTCGGCTCCAGCGTAGGGGCGATACATGGCCTCAATCATGAAAATGTGGAAAACAATCTTCGAGAGCTGTTAAAGCGCGACATAAAGCCGCTGCAAACAGCTGTTTTTTCACAGTTTTGACTTGTCCCCGTTTGCTGTGGAACGGGCTGTGGGTAACGTGGGTGCAACTCGTTGCAGGCCTTTGTCTACGTGGCTTGCAGGTTGTTGGTTGTTTTTCGATCAGGTGCTTTTACGCGACCACGAGCCTGTCTTGTCAACCTTTTTATTGGCAGGCTGTTGCCACCCGAAAGCCTTCGAGCAGCCTGTGGATAAGTCTGTGGTTAAACTCTGGAAAGACTGCGCAAAGCAGCGCAATTGCTGGCTTGGCGCCATCGCCTGTCTGACTGATCGGTCGCGTTAAGCGGGGAGGGCGACACGTGAGGCCCGCTGGGTCAAGCAAAAAACTTTTCAATCTGCCCGCAAAGCCTTGTGGATAGTGGTGTCCAGGGTTTTGCACTTGCCCCCAAAGACTGTGGAAGGGGCTGTGGATAAGGTGCGCGCAACCGGCTGTGAGCCGCGGCGGGCGTGGCGCTACAAGAGTTGGCTGTTTTTTGTACAGTAAACCCGAGGTTGCCGCTAGGAACATGGCCGGGCATGCTGCCGGTTGATTTCCCATTCCAATGGCTGTGTATCAGCCCAAGTCAGGAGAGCACGATGTCCAACACCCTGTTTATTACCGGCGCGACCTCCGGTTTTGGTGAAGCCTGCGCCCGCCGTTTTGCCGAGGCTGGCTGGAAGCTGGTGCTGACGGGGCGCCGTGAAGAGCGCTTGAATGCCCTGTGTGCCGAGCTGTCGAAGCAGACCGAGGTCCATGGCCTGGTGCTCGACGTGCGTGACCGCAAGGCGATGGAGGCGGCGATTGCCAACCTGCCGCCGTCGTTTGCCACCTTGCGCGGACTGATCAACAACGCCGGCCTGGCCCTGGGTGTGGACCCGGCGCCCAAGTGTGACCTGGACGACTGGGACACCATGGTCGATACCAACATCAAGGGGCTGATGTACAGCACTCGCCTGCTGTTGCCACGGCTGATCGCCCATGGCCGCGGTGCGGGGATCATCAACCTCGGCTCCATCGCCGGCAACTACCCGTACCCGGGCAGCCACGTGTATGGCGCGAGCAAGGCGTTCGTCCAACAGTTCTCGCTGAACCTGCGTTGCGACCTGCAGGGTACTGGTGTGCGCGTGAGCAATATCGAGCCGGGCCTGTGCGAGAGCGAGTTTTCGCTGGTGCGGTTTGCCGGTGACCAGGCGCGTTATGACGCAACGTATGCGGGCGCCGAGCCGATTCAACCGCAGGACATTGCAGAGACTATCTTCTGGGTGCTCAACGCCCCGGCGCACATCAACATCAACCGCTTGGAGCTGATGCCGGTCAGCCAGACCTGGGGCGGGTTCGCGATCGACCGCAGCAGCAAGGCGTAAGTGTGGCGAGGAGGCTTGCCCTCCTCATCACCCAAGGCTCAGCCAAAATACTCGGCTAGCCCGCTGTAGCAGGTGGCCAAGTGGTAAGGCGTGGTCGAGGGCATGTCCCGGCGACTGACCGCGCCGCCGGCGTCCAGGCATTCGTACCAGCCACCAGCATGCAGGAAGCGGTGCGCCAAGGCGTTCAGTTGGCGCAGCAGCGAGGCTTCGCTGCCTGGACGCAGGGTCAGGGCGCGCAGGTATTCGGCTTGTGCCCAGATACGCTGGGTAGCATCGCGAGGCCTTCCACCCTGTTCAAGGTCGAGCATGGCCCCCACGGCCCCAGTCTGCGGATCGACCCCCCACTGCTCGGTGAAGGCGAAGGCGCGGTTCAGGGATGCATGCAGGGTGGAGCCACGCAGGACTGGCGATGAGTCGAGCAGGAAAAACCATTCGAATTGGTGCCCCGGCTCAAACCAGTTATCCACAGCCTTGAGCGGCTTCTCCATCATCACCCCGTGCCGCGGGTCGATGAACTGCTGCTGCATGGCCGCGCACAGCGCCGTGAGTGCCGCCTGGACCGGGGCATCATCGCGTACCGACAGGGTCGCCAGAAATGCTTCGGCCAAATGCATCAGCGGGTTCTGCAAGGGGCCGGAATCGAGTGAAGACCAGTCACGGTCGAGGCTGGCTTCGTACAGACCGTCGTCTGTGGCAAAGCGTTGAGCGAGCACTTCCAGGGCAGCATTGAGCACCGACTCCACCAAGGGCTCGCGGACCTTGCTCCAGTAGTGGGCGCAGGCAAAGAGGATAAAGGCGTGGGTGTAGAGGTCCTTGCGTTGATCCAGCGGCGCGCCGTGGGGGTCAATGCTGTAGAACCAACCGCCATGCTCGGCATCGTGGAAGTGCCGTTGCAACGAGCGGAACAAGGCCGCTGCGCGCGCTTCGGCCGCCGGCACCTCACCGATCAGGCTGGCGAACAGGTACAGCTGCCGTGCACAGGCCATGGCCCGGTAGCGCTGCGGCGGTAATGGCCGGTGCTCGGCATCCAGGGCCTCATAGGGCAGCGCCATGTCGCTGTTCCAGCCGGGGCCGTGCCAGAGCGGCACGATCACGTCCCGGAAATGCTGTTGCACGGTGGCAAACAGAGCGGTCAGTTCGGGCTGGGAGGCAGAGCGGGGAGCATGGGGCATTGGCTGGCGTCGTCACGGCAGGAGTGTTTGCGCGACATGGTAGCAGAGGGGCGGGGGGCCGGGGGCAAGCTGCAAGCTTCAAGCGGCAAGCTGCAAGCAAGAGCCGGTCAGCTTGCAGCTTGCGGCGCTTAGCCGGCGAGCAACCAGGCCCCGGTCGCCGCCGATGCCGCCCCGGCCATGCGAACCAGCGGCGCGGCGGCTTGCGGTAATCCCCTCACCACTGCGTAACCTGCGGCGTGCAAGGCGGCGGTCGCGGTGACGAAGCCGATGGCGTAGGTCCAGGGGCTGGACATGGCCGGCAGCTCCAGGCCATGGGCCACGCCGTGGAACAGGGCAAACAAGGCGGTCGCGCCAACCGCCAGGCTCAGTGGCGGGCGCACTGCCAAGGCGACGGCCAGGCCCAGGGCCAGCACCGAGGCGGCAATCCCGCTTTCCAGTGCCGGCAGGCTCAGGCCTTCAAAGCCTAGCAGCCCGCCCATCAGCAGGGTACCGACGAAGGTCCCCGGCAGCGCCCAGCGCGCGGCGCCTCGCTGTTGCGCGGCCCACAACCCCACGGCGAGCATGGCCAGTAAATGGTCCAGGCCACCGATCGGATGGCTGATGCCGGCCAGCAAGCCGTTGTCACCATGACCGGGGTGGGCGAAGGCCAGGGTCGGTGTGAGCAGCAGCGCGGCGGTGGCAAAAAGGCGATGGAGTGTCATGACTGAGCTTCCTTGTGGAAAAGACGTGTGGATAACTTCAGGCCGCGCTCAGCAGCCCCTGGCGCTCGATGAAGGCAATGATTTCCTCAAGCCCCTGGCCGGTCTTCTGATTGCTGAAGACAAAAGGCTTGCCGTTGCGCATGCGCTGGGTGTCGCTGTCCATCATCGACAGCGAGGCACCGACCAGCGGCGCCAGGTCGATCTTGTTGATCACCAGCAGGTCTGACTTGCAGATGCCCGGCCCGCCTTTACGCGGCAGCTTGTCGCCCGCGGAAACATCAATGACGTAGAGGGTCAGGTCCGACAGTTCCGGGCTGAAGGTGGCCGACAGGTTGTCACCGCCAGACTCCACCAGAATCAGGTCCAGGTCGGGAAAACGTCGGTTCAGCTGATCCACCGCCTCGAGGTTGATCGAGGCGTCTTCGCGAATCGCCGTGTGCGGGCAGCCGCCGGTTTCCACGCCAATGATCCGCTCGGGCGCCAGGGCTTGATTGCGCACCAGGAAATCGGCGTCTTCGCGGGTATAGATGTCGTTGGTGACCACCGCCAGGTTGTAGCGCTCGCGCAGCGCCAGGCACAGGGCCAGGGTCAGCGCGGTTTTACCGGAACCGACCGGGCCGCCAATGCCGACGCGCAGAGGTTGTGCGTTCATGTGTTTCTCCTAGGATCGGAACAGACGGCTGTACTGGCGCTCATGGGCCATGCACGCCAGGGACAGGCCGAAGGCGGCGCTGCCATAGTGTTTGGGTTCAATGCTTGAAGCGCTCTGCTGAGCCTGTTGCAGCAGCGGTAGCAGTTCGCTGGTCAGCCGTTGCGCCGCTTGCTGGCCCAGCGGCAGGGTTTTCATCAGCACTGCCAATTGATTCTCCAGCCAGCTCCAGAGCCAGGCGGCCAAGGCATCTTGCGGGCAGATCTGCCAGGCGCGGGCGGCCAGCGCCCAGCCCAGGGCCAGGTGCGGTTCGGGGTGTCGTCCGAGGAAGTGGCGCGCGGCCTCATCCAGTTCCGGCAAACCGTTGAGTAGTTGCTGCAGGGAGTAACCCATCTGCCGGCTTTCCTGATGCAGTTCGCGGGTTTCCCGGCTGGCACGATGCTCCTCGCACCGTTGCGACAACTGCGCCCAGTCCTGGTCGGCTGCGGCGAGGCAATGGGCGAGCAACAGCGGCGCTTCGAAGCGCGCGAGGTTGAGCAGTAACTGGTCGCTGATCCAGCGTTTGGCCGATAGCGGGTCGCTCACGCGGCCGTTATCCACCGCCATTTCCAGGCCCTGGGAATAGCTGTAGCCACCGATCGGCAGCTGCGGGCTGGCCAGGCGCAGCAACGCCCAGGCCGGGTTCACTGGCGCACACCAAACTGATGGAGCCTGGGCGCATAGTTGAAATCCTCGTCACCGTGCCGCGAATGATGATGGCCGCCACCATAGGCACCGTGTTCCGGCTGGAACGGCGCTTCGATGCGGTCTGCCCTGGCGCCCAGTTGTTCGAGCATGGCCTTGAGTACGTAGTCGTCGAGCAGGCGCAGCCAGCCGTCACCGACTTGCAGGGCTACATGGCGATTACCCAGGTGGTAGGCGGCGCGGGTCAGTTCGAAGGCGTTGGCGCAGGTGACATGCAGCAGCTGTTCGGGGCGGGCGCAGACGCGCACGATACGGCCGTCTTCGGCTTCCAGGCATTCACCGTCGTGCAGCGGCGGTTGTCCGCGCTCTAGAAACAACCCGACGTCTTCACCCTCGGCACTGAAGCAGCGCAGACGGCTTTTACTGCGCGCCTCGAAGTTCAAGTGCAGTTCTGCGGCCCAGGCGGGTTGAGGGTCGATTCTGCGATGAATCACCAGCATTGGAAGGCTTCCAGCAAAAGACTATGCAATGGCTAGAGCAAGGGGCTTGCCAATAGCGCGAGCCGTAGGAGATTTCAGCTATTGCCTAGGGAATGCTGGAAAGGGGGCGGGAGACCGGAGAAGGAGATGGTGTGATTTGGTGCAAAAAACTTTCGTGGCGCACCAAATCACGGCGCGGATGAGCAAGCACAGAGGGTTACTCCGTACTGCCCAACCCCTGCCAATGCTTAAGACCAATAAAGATAAAGCGCAGCTGCTGGGTGATCTTTGCCTGGGGCGTCAGGTGAGCGGGGAGCGCCTCGGCGGGTGGGTCGATGATGTCCGGGAGGGTGGCGAATACGCTCTTGACGATGAGGTCCGCCATCACCGATAAACCGGCAAAGTCCAGGTGTTGCAGCTTGGGCATCAATGACAGGTCGGCCGCCAGGTCTGAGCTGATGTTCTCGCGCAGCTTGCCGATGGCCAGGCGTACGGGCAGTGAGCCGCCGTATTGCTCGCGGGCCAGGAACAGAAACTGCGAGCGGTTGGCGGCGACGACGTCGAGAAAGATCCGCACCGAGGCATCGATGATCCCGCCCATGACGAACTCGTTGTGACGCACCAGGCGGATGGTCTCCCGGAAGGTCTGGCCGACTTCGCTGACCAGCTCCAGGCCCAGTTGATCCATATCGGCAAAATGCCGGTAGAAACCGGTCGGGACAATACCTGCGGTTTTCGCTACTTCGCGCAGGCTCAGGCTGCCGAATCCTCGGCCGCACTGCATCAGGTGGCGGGCAGCGTCCATCAGGGCGTTGCGGGTCTGTTGTTTCTGTTCGGCGCGGGGCAGCATCAGGCGGCTGACTTCTAATCAAGGACAGCGGCGCACTCTAGCAAATCAGCTTTGCCGGCGTCGATCTTGAGTGGGGTGTAATCAGGCGGGGTGTGGCTGGCGCTGCAACTTACACAATGTCAAAGCCCGATCCTGGGACCGGGCTTTTTTCCAGGGCCGCCATGGGCTTAGCTCACAGCGCTGTTGCGTTCGATAACGCGGTCACCACCACCTTCGGCAACGGTCTGGCCTTGTGGGGTGCGGTTGTAGCCATCTTCAACCAGGCCTTTTTCTTCCAGGCGATCACGGCCACCTTCGGCAACGGTCTGGCCTTGTGGGGTACGGTCGTAGCCATCGGCGGCGATTTTGTTGCGTTCCAGCAAGCGCTCAGAACCACCTTCAGCTACGGTCTGGCTGAACACCGAGTGGTTGCCTTTGACTTGCGGAGTGGCTTGTTCGGCCGCTGGCAGGGCAAACGCATTAGCGGCCAGGATCGAAAGGGTAAGGCTAAGCAGTAATTGGCGTTTCATGATCGAGTGCTCCGTGGGTGGGCGGTAAAGTGGGTACGGAGCCAATGCTACGCTCGATAAATCGATACAAAAGTTCATAAGGGCAATGGTAATAATCAACAGAATTGATTGTTCTGCTGAGCGCCTCTAGACCGGGTGTTTGCGCAGAGTGTTCTGGCAACCGAGGGGTTATTGAAGACTCTCTGGCGGGTCGAAACAGGCGGGCAAGGCACCACTGCAAGGGAGGGCGGCGGAAAGGAAAACGAACCTTTTGCGCGCAGCCCGGCTTTTTTGTTAAACCAGCGGGCCATTTGCCAGTCGTAGTGTTTATGCCAGGTCGATTCATGGCCTGGCGTTTCTTGCGTGCGCCGCAGTACGGGCGCCGAGTGGTCATCAGGAGTCCTGTGCAATGACGCGCACCCGTAAAATACTCACCTGGACCTTCACCAGCCTGGTGCTGCTGATGGCCTCTCTGGTTGTGATCATCCTGTTCTTTGACTGGAACCGGATCAAACCCGACATCAATGCCAAGGTGTCCGAAGAGTTGCACCGTGCCTTCGCGATCAATGGCAACCTGTCGGTGGTCTGGCAGCGTGAAGTCGACGAGGGAGGCTGGCGCGCCTGGGTGCCTTGGCCTCATGTGGTGGCCGAGGACCTGAGCCTGGGCAACCCGGATTGGTCGAAGCAGCCGCAAATGGTCAGTCTCAAGCGGGTCGAGTTGCGCATCTCGCCATTGGCCTTGTTGGTGCAGCAGGTGGTGATTCCACGCATCGATCTCACCGAACCCGTTGCACACCTGCAACGCCTGGAGGACGGTCGCGCCAATTGGACGTTCACCTTCGATCCCAAGGATCCGAATGCCGAACCGTCCCGCTGGGGGGTGGACATCGGTGCAATCGGCTTCGACAAGGGGCATGTCACCCTCGACGATCAGCACTTGAAAACCCGGCTCGACCTGCTGGTCGATCCGTTGGGTAAGCCGATCCCGTTCAGCGATATCGTCGGGGACAAGACCGCCAAAAAAGCCCGGCAGCAGGGGGGCGCACCGCAGGACTATGCATTTGCGCTCAAGGTCAAAGGCCTGTACCACGGCCAGGCGCTTTCGGGCCAGGGCAAGATCGGCGGGCTATTGGCATTGCAGGACGCAGCCAGGCCGTTCCCGTTGCAGGCACAGGTCCAGATTGCCGATACCCGGGTCGAGCTGGCGGGGACCCTCACCGACCCACTGAACCTCGGTGCGCTGGACCTGCGGTTGAAGCTGGCCGGTACCAGCCTGGGCAATCTCTATCCGTTGACCGGTGTCACCCTGCCGGACTCCTCACCCTATGCTACTGACGGTCACCTGATCGCCAACCTGCGTGCGCGCGAGGGTGCGACGTACCGCTATGAGGGCTTCAATGGCACCATCGGCGGCAGTGACATTCATGGCAACCTGGTTTACGTGGCCAGTCAGCCACGTCCCAAGCTCAGTGGTGCACTGGTCTCCAATCAACTGCTGTTCGCGGACCTTGCGCCGTTGATCGGCGCCGACTCCAATGCCAAGCAAAAGGCGCGCGGCGGTGACAGCAAGCAGCCGGCGGACAAGGTACTGCCGGTCGAGGCGTTTCGTACCGAACGCTGGCGCGACATGGATGCCGACGTCGAGTTCACCGGAAAACGCATCGTGCACAGCGAGAAACTGCCATTCAATGACCTGTATGCGCACGTGATACTCAACGATGGCCAACTCAATCTGGAGCCCCTGCGCTTTGGCGTGGCGGGTGGCGCGCTGGATGCACAGGTCCGCCTCGACGGTCGAACCACGCCACTGGAAGGGCGGGCAAAACTGAGCGCCCGTGGTTTCAAACTCAAGCAGTTGTTCCCGACCTTCGAACTGATGAAGACCAGTTTGGGCGAGCTTAACGGTGACGCCGACATCACGGGGCATGGCAACTCGGTGGCGGCGTTGCTGGGCAGCGCCAACGGCGACCTGAAGCTGCTGATCAACGATGGTGCAATCAGTCGTGAGCTGATGGAACTGGCGGGGCTGAACGTCGGCAACTATGTGGTCGGCAAGATATTTGGTGACAAGGACGTGAAGATCAACTGCGCCGCCGCCGACTTCGGTATCAAGAGTGGCTTGGCGACGTCGCGTCTGTTTGTGTTCGACACCGAGAACGCGATCGTCTACATCGACGGCACGGCCAACATGGCCACGGAACAGCTGGACCTGACCATATCCCCCGAGTCCAAGGGCTGGCGCCTGATTTCCCTGCGTTCACCACTGTATGTTCGCGGCACGTTCATCAAGCCGGAAGCCGGGGTCAAGGGTGTGCCGTTGATGCTGCGCGGCGCGGGGATGGTGGCGCTGGGGGTGCTTGCGGGGCCTGCTGCGGGGTTGCTGGCACTGGTGGCGCCGAGCGAGGACGCACCGAACCAGTGTGCGCCGTTGCTGCAGCAGATGAAACAGGGCAAGGCGCCGAAGACGGTGAAAGGATAGGCGAGTGTGTCGAGCGGAAAGTTAAGTTACGTTTGTCGCTGCTTGCAATGCTCGGGGCGATATGGAGGCACTGAGTTGTAAGTCTTGTGTGTGTTTGATGTGAGTTCAACTGTTTTACTGGGTTGCTGTTGCTTTGAAATAATTTGTTGTGTGACGAGCGTGGAAGATATTGGATAGAGTGGTTAAGTTGAAGGTGTCAGCTAGGCGGCTGATGTTTGACTGATATTGACCAGTGAATAAGGATGTTCATATGAGTGCGTTATTTCCAAGTCTCGATGAAAGTCGGGCGTTTTTTGATGAGGTGGAGCTCGTTCCGAAAACGTATAGTGCCAGAGGTATAAGGTCGCTTGCGGGCTCAGAGGGGGGGGATGTTGGTGAATCCGATCTGTTAATGGGTAGTGATTCTCCTACCGTGGTGGGATTTGCAGATAATGTCTCTGAAGAGAAGAGGCAAGCGGCAGCAGACAGTATTCATTTTTCTGAGCGTTATGCCAATACATATTCAAATATAAAGGCCAATCCTGTTGAGTGGCATGAAAAGTATAGCGAGGCCATGCGGCAGTGTGGTTGGACGCTGATCAATAGCAAGTATGAAGAGCATGTGAACAAACAGGTGAACGTCACAATGGATTCCATTGTGCTGGATATCATCAAGGCGGTTGCTGGCAGGAATGCACCGGCGATGTTGAGTTTGTTGGGTGGCGCCTTCGACAAAGTGAAGTCCGACGACGGCCTTGTAACGCTGTTTGATCGTAACAGTAAGAATGGTAAAAGCGCAGACTTCAGGATTGTTCCCTGTCTTGAATCCGCCAAGGGAACAGCGATAACCGCCTATCTGGCTGTTGATTGTGAACTCAAAACAGAAGAGGGTGGTGCCTGGTTCTGGAAATGGAAAATGTCCGAAGCAAGAATAAAGAAAGTAGCCACCATGGTTGAACTCAATATGCGTATGCACGAGCGCAACAGGGATATGATATACGAAACTCTGGATATAAGTTCGGAGGAGTTTTTTAAGGGGGTTAAGCTCAAGTAAATGTAGGCGCTCGGCGGGTTGCTCAGTGAGTAACCCGTTTTGATTTTGTTCGGGGATTTATAATGAACAAGGACAGTGTTTTTCTGGTTGCGGGCGGTCTGTTGTGTGTTTTAGATGGTTTTCCGGAGTCGTGGAGGGAGGATGTACTAAACACACTGCTTTTCTCCCAGTTATATGCAAGCTCGGAAGAAAATAAATTTTCTAGCACGGAGCAGTGGCATGCACGCTATATCTCAGCGATGGGAATGGCGAAATGGAGTCGTCCAGTATACAGGAGTGATAGTTTTGAGCCAGACAAGGACGAGGTCGTTGTATTAAAAGACCTGCTCCGAAAAAAAATTCTTGATGTCCTGGGCGATAACCAGATTGAGCCGCTTGAGCGGATGATAGGGTGTATTGAGCAATCTCCCGATCCACTGGTGGTATGGGCAATGCTTAAGGAACATGCCGTGGCCACTGTGCAGACAGAGGAAGCTTCTGAGGTTTCAACCATTGTGCTGCAGGTGCGTTTATTAGGCGCGGGGCCTGTTGTCTATTCAGTATTTGCCTGCTTTAGCACCACTGAAGAGGTTGAGGTTGACTTTTTCAATCAGCGTTTTGTGGGCAGTCATATTGTGGGTAAGGTCAGTCTCGACGTTTCGCTGCACGTACTGGATAAGGTGAGTTATAAGCGAAGTAAAGTGCGAGAGAAGATACTGGACGAACTACCTGATACCAAGAACGAGCTGGTGCTTGACCTGTCTTCAGAGTGCAGTTGCCTGTTGGAGTGAGGTGCCACGCACATTCAACAATGGACGTTGGCGTGTAGTGTATTCCCAAGTGTCTATCCGATTTGGTGATCGGCCCTTCGGGGCCGAAGCTCAACGTAAAGAATGCCCTGAAAGCCGTGCCTCTTCCTCTAACCATTGAAAGAAAAACCGCACCGACGGATGCCGTTCCCGTCCCGGAACACAGAGTGCGCTGTAGCCGGCGCCATTGACCTGAACTTCCGGGCGATACCCCACCAGCAAACCGCTGGCGACACTTTCCGACACCAGGATGTTGCTGGCCAGCACCAGGCCCTGGCCGGCTATCGCGGCTTGCAGGGCGTAATGCTCTTCGTCGTATTCGCGGGTGACCGGGTGGTTGTTCAGCCAGACTTCCCCGGCCTGGGCGCACCAGGCTGCCCAGCCATGGGCGTAGAGTTTGGAGTTGTGCCAATTCACGCTGATCAACGTCGGTGATCGATGACTGGCCAGCGCTACTTGCCCGGGGGAGCCATAGACGCCGAACTGTTCGTCGAACAGGCATTGGCCATAGAGGTTCGGGTAGTCCTCCAGGCTATAGCGGATGACCAGGTCGACGCTGGCGTCCTGGTGCAGGTCGATCACTTCGCAATGGGTGTCCAGGCGCAGCTTGATGTTCGGATGACTGGCGTAGAACCGCCCCAGGCGTGGCACCAGCCATAGAGTAGCGAAGGCCGCGGTGGTGGAAATCATCAGCGTGGTGCCGCTGCGTTGTGGACGCAGGGTGTCGACGCTCTGCGCCACCTCCAGCAAGGCCCCGTGCAGGCTGCGAAACAAGCGCTCACCACCGTCGGTCAGTTGCACGCGGCGCGGCAGGCGTTCGAACAGGGGCACGCCAAGCCAGGTTTCCAGCGCGCGAATCTGGTGGGAAATCGCGGTTGGCGTCACTGACAGCTCCTCGGCGGCCGCTTTGAAACTCAGCAGGCGCGAGGCTGACTCGAATGCACGCAGGGCGGTCAAGGGCAGCGAAGCGAACATCGCGGGACTCCATGGATGAATTCAACTCATCCGGACTGATTTTTACTCATTTGAAGACGGGCAGCTGTGAGCTTCAAGCTGCAAATCGAAAGCTATTCCAGTTTAGTCTTCAGGAGATTGAGATGAGTAAAATTCTTGCGATTCACGCCAGCCCCCGTGGCGACCGCTCCCATTCCCGGCGCTTGGCCGAAGTGTTCTTGGCGGCTTGGCAGGCACAACACCCTCAAGCACAGCTGACCCGTCGCGAAGTGGGGCGGGCGTTGATTCCGCCGGTAAGCGAAGCGTTTATCGCGGCTGCCTTTCATCCAGAACCCGAGGCTCGGTCGCTGTCGATGCAGGCCGATCTGGCGCTCAGCGATCAGTTGGTTGCTGAGTTGCTCGAGCATGATGGACTGGTGATCTCCACCCCCATGCACAACTTCAGTGTACCCAGCGGCCTCAAGGCCTGGATCGACCAGATCGTGCGCCTGGGCCTGACTTTCAACCACTCGCTGGACAACGGCATCGCCCAGTACGAACCGCTGGTGAAGGGCAAGAAAGCCCTGATTGTCACCAGCCGTGGTGGTTTTGGTTTCGGCCCGGGTGGCGAGAACGAAGCCATGAACCACGCTGATCCCCTGCTGCGCACGGCACTGGGGTTTATCGGCATCGACGAGGTCACGGTGGTTGCGGCCGAAGGTGAAGAGTCCGCCGAGCGCACCTTTGCCGTGTCATCCGCCGAGGCCGAGCAACGCCTGCGGGCGCTGGCCCGGGTGTTTTGAAGTGGCCTGGCTGTTCCTGCTGGTCGCCGCCGGGTTCGAAGTGACGTTCGCCATGGGCATGAAATACGCCGAAGGCTTCACCCGCTTGTGGCCGTCGCTGATCACCGTGGTGGCGGCCGTGGGCGGGATCTACTTCCTGACCCTGGCCATGCGCGAATTGCCGGTGAGCATTGCCTACCCGATCTGGACGGCCATCGGCTCGCTGGGCACGGTGTTCCTGGGCTTCGCCTTGTTGGGCGAAAGCCTGACGCCGGTCAAGCTGGTGTCGGTTGCCTTGATCGTGGCGGGGGTGGCGGGCTTGAAATAGGCGTCGGGGAATGTCATAGACGCAGGGTAAAGGTGTCATCTTCGATGGCGAGGCGGGTGGCCGACGTCTTGCATCCCAGCCTGGACCTTCCCAACGATCACAAGGATGTTTGCCCATGTCGCAGGAAACCGCCACGCGCTACCCCTTGGTATTGGTCCCGGGCATGCTCGGTTTTGTTCGTCTGCTGGTGTACCCGTACTGGTACGGGATCATCCCGGCGTTGCGCCGGGGTGGCGCTCTGGTGTTCGCTGTACAGGTCTCGCCGGTGAACTCCAATGAAATCCGCGGCGAAGAACTGCTGATGCAAATCGAGGACATCGTGCGTGAAACCGGTGCCGGCAAGGTCAATCTGATTGGCCACAGCCAGGGTGCGCTGACCGCCCGATACGCCGCGGCCAAGCGTCCGGACCTGGTGGCCTCGGTGACGTCGGTCGCCGGCCCCAACCATGGCTCGGAACTGGCGGATTACCTGCACCGGCACTACCCGCCCGACAGTGCGAAGGGCCGTGTCCTGAGCGCGGTACTGCGCCTGGTCGCGTGGGTGATGGGCGTGCTGGAAACCGGTCATCACGTGCGCAAATGGCCGGTGGATGTAGACGCCTCGCACAACTCCCTGACCGGCGAAGGCGTGGCCCTGTTCAATCAGCGTTTTCCGCAGGGCTTGCCCGAGACGTGGGGTGGACAGGGACCTGAGTGGGTCAACGGTGTGCGCTACTACTCCTGGTCCGGCACCTTGCAACCCGGCAAGACCGACCGGGGCGGCAATCTGCTGGACGGCACCAACCGTAGCTGCCGCTTGTTCGCTCATACCTTTGTCCGCGAGGCGGGGCAGTGCGACGGCATGGTCGGGCGTTACAGCTCGCACCTGGGGACGGTGATCGGCGATGACTACCCGCTGGATCATTTCGACATTGTTAACCAGTCGCTGGGGCTGGTGGGCAAAGGCGCCGATCCGGTGCGCCTGTTTGTCGAGCATGCGCAGCGGTTGAAAGCAGCGGGGGTGTAGCCGCTTTTGTGGCGAGGGAGCTTGCTCCCGCTCGAGCGCGAAGCGCTCGCAAAACCAGTCGAGCCGGGACGCAGCCTTCAGGGCGACTGCGCAGCCCAGCGGGAACCACAGTAGATCAAGCGCGACCGAGCACCGTGGTCCAGCGCTCGGACAGCAGCACCCCGCCCAATGTCATCAGCCCGCCCACCAGGTGGTACAGCGCCAACTGCTCATGCAGGACCACGGCGGCAATCAGGGCGGTGATCAATGGCAGCAGGTTGAAAAACAGCGTGGTCCGGCTCGGTCCCAGGCGCACCACTGCCTGCATCCACGCCAGGGGCGCGACCATCGAGGCGAGCAGGCAGGCGTAGAGCACCAGCGGAATGTTCTGCAAGGTCGGGCCGACCTTTGGCGAGGCCACGAACAGCGGAAACAGCACCACCACCGCCACCAGCACCTGTAGGTAGAGCAACACCAGGGGCGGCAGGCGCAGCTGCCATTTCTTCAGCAAGGTGCTGTAGATCGCGTAGGCCAGGGTCGCGATCAGCATCATCGCATCACCCAGATTGACCCCGTGCTCCAGCAGCGTACCGAGACTGCCGGACGAGATCACCACCAGCACCCCGGCCAAGGACAACACTGCCCCGGCCAGCGCGCCGGCCGTCAGCCGTTGGCCAAGACTGACGATCGCCATGGCCAATGACATCAACGGCATCAGCGACAGGATGATGCCCATGTTGGTGGCGGTGGTCAGGGCGGCGGCGAAGTACGCCAGGCTTTGATACACCGCCATGCCCAGTACGCCGAGGATGAAGATCCTGGTCAGGTTCGGGCGAATCACTGGCCAATGGTTGATCACCGGTTTGAGCATGAAGGGCGTGAACAGTATCCCGGCGAGTAGCCAGCGATAGAAACCGATCTCGGCGGGGAAAATCGCACCGGCCGACATTTTGGTGATCACGGTGTTGCCGGCCCAGATGAATATGGCCAGCAGGGGATAAGCGTATTGCATGGGAAAAACCAGAACGTTGATGAAGCGCGATTATCCCCTGTCTGGATCAATGCCTATACTTCGATCCAGACAACCCACCCTTGAATCCGGACAGCATGAACAGAAAGCCCATCGATCTGCTGGATTTCAGCGGTTTACCGGCGCCGGTGTACTTCCGCTACGCCGACTTCGACGCCAACAGCCACGCATTGGCCCATCGCCACCCCTGGGGCACCCTCGAATATTCGGCGCACGGCGTGATGCACATGGACATCGCCGGCAGTCGTTTCATGTCGCCCCCGCAGTACGCGGTGTGGGTTCCGCCGCACACCGAGCACAGCTTTTACAGCACTCAACCGATTACCTACCGTGCGGTGTGCCTGGCGCCGGAGATCTGCCGTGATCTGCCGCAGCAGGCCTGCACCCTGGCGATCAGCGACATCCTCAAGGCGATCCTCAAGGACTTTGCCGCCCGTGACGTGAAGATCGCGCAGCACCCAGCCGATGTTCGCCTGGCCCAGGTGCTGGTGGACCAACTGCACCTGGCGCCGGTGCATGAGTGTTACTTGCCTTACGCCAGCAGCGCCGGACTGCTGGGCATACTTGAAGCCTTGCAGGCCGACCCGGGGGACAACCGACCACTGGCGCAATGGGCTGAGCAGATCCACGTCAGTGAGCGAACCCTGGCGCGCCAGTGTGTGCGAGAGCTGGGCATGAGCTTCGGCGAATGGCGTCAGCGCCTGCGGTTCCTGGCCTCGATCGAGGCGCTGGACAGTCCTCGCAGCATTCAGGAAATCGCCTTTGACATGGGCTACAGCACGGCCTCGGCGTTTATTGCGATGTTTCAGCGCCAGGCCGGTTGCACACCCGAGCACTATCGTCGCACCAGCCTGGATAGTTGATGAACCTGTTGCAGGCTTTATCTACACTCAGGCCCAAAAGTCTGCCGACACAATGCCTAGTGCTGGCATCCGAACGCTGGCAGACTGCCGATCCTTTCACGCCGTTTGTTTTGAGGCTGTATGCCAACGTTTTCTCAGCGTCACGTGTTGCTGTCAGTCAGTTGGGTAATCATTTTTGGTGGTTTGTTGCTGGTATTGCCGCTGCGACTTCTGCCGAGCCTGCTGGCCGGATTACTGGTGTTCGAGCTGGTCAACATGCTCACACCACAGCTGCAACGGCTGATAGAGGGGCGGCGAGCACGCTGGCTCGCCGTGGCGTTGCTCGGCACCCTGGTGGTCAGTGTGCTGGCGTTGATCTTTGCCGGTGCGTTCAGCTTTTTGTTGCATGAGGCGGAAAATCCCGGGGCTTCCCTGGACAAGTTTATGGGTGTGGTCGACAAGGCACGCGGGCAGCTGCCTCCGTTCGTCGACGCCTACCTGCCCGCCAGTGCCGCGGAGTTTCGCGTGGCCATCGGCGAATGGCTGAGCAAACACCTGAGTGATCTGCAACTGGTGGGCAAAGACGCGGCGCACATGTTCGTCACGTTGCTGATCGGCATGGTGCTGGGGGCGATCATTGCCTTGCAGAGCATACCGGATGTCACCAAGCGCAAACCCTTGGCCGCCGCCCTGTTCGATCGCCTGCACCTGCTGGTGCAAGCCTTTCGCAATATCGTCTTCGCCCAGATCAAGATCTCCCTGCTCAACACAGCGTTCACCGGGATCTTCCTGGCGGTGGTACTGCCGATGTTCGGGATCCAGCTGCCGCTGACCAAGACCCTGATCGTGCTGACGTTCCTGTTGGGCCTGCTACCGGTGATCGGCAACCTGATCTCCAACACACTGATCACCATCGTCGGTTTGTCATTGTCGATCTGGGTGGCCGTCGCGGCGCTGGGTTACCTGATTGTTATCCACAAGCTGGAGTACTTCCTCAACGCGCGGATCGTCGGCGGGCAGATCAGTGCCAAGTCGTGGGAGTTACTGCTGGCGATGCTGGTGTTCGAGGCCGCGTTCGGCCTGCCGGGGGTGGTGGCGGGGCCGATTTATTACGCGTACCTGAAGAGCGAGTTGAAGCAGGCGGGGTTGGTTTAACTACTCCATGATTGTTCCCACGAGCGCGGGAACAATCATGGAGGGGCATTAGGCCAATGTGCCGTAACGCTTCATGGCGTCGATCGCCAGACCGCTGCCAATGCTGCCAAAGATGTTCCCTTCCACATGGCGCGCGTTCGGCAGCATGGCCGAGACGCTGTTGCGCAAGGCCGGGATCCCGCTCGAACCGCCGGTGAAGAACACCGTGTCGACGTGCTCGACACCCACGTTGGCATCGCTCAGCAGTTGGGTCACGCTGTTGCGCACACGCTCGAGCAAGCCATCGATGGCCGATTCGAACAGTGCCCGGCTCAGCTCCACACTCAAACCCGACTCGATGCGATCCAGCGGCACATGCCGGTTGTCCGCGTGGGTCAGCTGGATCTTGGTTTCCTCGACTTCCATCGCCAGCCAGTGCCCGGCGCGTTGCTCAATCAGCTTGAACAGACGGTCGATGCCACCAGTGTCCTCGATGTCGTAGCGCATGCTGCCCAGGGCAATCTGGGATTTTTGCGAGTAGACCGAGTTGATGGTGTGCCAGGTCGCCAGGTTCATGTGGTGACTGGTGGGCATGTAGGCACCGCTCTTCATCCGGCTGCCGTAGCCGAACATCGGCATCACGCCTTGCAGGCTCAGTTGCTTGTCGAAGTCGGTCCCGCCGACGTGTACGCCACCGGTGGCGAGGATGTCGTCCTGACGCTGGTCCAGGCCCCGGCGCTCGGGTGACAGGCGCACCAGCGAGAAGTCGGAGGTACCACCGCCGATGTCGACAATCAGTACCAGCTCTTCTTTCTCGATGGTCGACTCGTAGTCGAAGGCGGCGGCAATCGGTTCGTACTGGAACGACACTTCCTTGAAGCCGATCTTGCGCGCCACTTCCACCAGCGTGTCTTCGGCTTCCTTGTCGGCGACCGGGTCATCGTCGACGAAGAACACTGGACGACCCAGCACCACTTCTTCGAACTCCCGACCGGCTTCGGCTTCGGCGCGCTGCTTCAGTTGGCCGATGAACAGCCCCAGCAGGTCCTTGAACGGCATGGCCGTGCCCAGCACGCTGGTGTCGTGCTTGATCAGCCTGGAACCCAGCAGGCTCTTGAGCGAGCGCATCAGGCGGCCTTCATAGCCCTCCAGGTACTCGTGCAGCGCCAGGCGGCCGTACACCGGGCGGCGTTCTTCGATGTTGAAGAAGACCACCGAAGGCAGGGTGATCTTGTCGTCCTCCAGCGCGATCAGCGTTTCCATGCCGGGGCGCAGCCAGCCGACAGTGGAGTTGGACGTGCCGAAGTCGATACCGCAGGCACGGGCCGCAGATGCGTTTTTCATGTCTTTCGAGTTCCGGTTAAAAAACGGCCGCGCAGTGTATGCCAGTGCGGCACAGAACCGAAGGCCGACTATCCGCTAAATCTCAGCTTTCCGCGCCTTGAAAGACTATCCTTGCTCCCCAAACTTACAGGCATGGCTTGGCAGCCACTGCGCGATCAACGGATTCGCCCGGCTGCCGATAAACTTCTGACGCGCTGTCCGGTCACAACCCTGAGATCGGTCAAGCCTGCTGCGACCCATCGGTGCAAGCTGGCAGGCGGCGCGATATCGATAACGGATGGTGATTCGAGCGATGGACTTCAAAGACTATTACAAGATACTCGGTGTGGAGCCGACCGCTGACGACAAGGCGATCAAGGCCGCCTATCGCAAGCTGGCGCGCAAATACCACCCGGATGTCAGCAAGGAAAAGGACGCTGAAGCCAAGTTCAAGGATGCCTCGGAAGCGTATGAAGCGCTGAAAAGCGCCGACAAGCGCGCCGAATACGATGACTTGCGCCGTTACGGCCAGCATGGCCAGCCATTCCAGGGGCCTCCGGGCTGGCAGAGCCGTGGTGGTTTTGGCGGCGGTCAGGACGCAGGTGACTTCTCGGACTTCTTCAGTTCGATCTTCGGTAACCGTGGCCCGGGCTTCGGTGGTGGACAGCCTGGCCGTAGCGCCGGTCGGCGAGGGCAGGACGTGGAAATGGAACTGGCGGTCTTTCTTGAGGAGACCCTGTCGAGCGAGTCGAAGAAGATCAGCTTCCAGGTGCCGCAGTACAACGCTGGCGGACAGCACGTCAGCAACACCAGCAAGAGCCTGAACGTGAAGATCCCGGCCGGTGTCACCGATGGCGAACGCATCCGGCTCAAGGGCCAGGGCGCACCGGGTATCGGTGGTGGCGCCAATGGCGACCTGTACCTGACCATTCGCTTTGCACCGCACCCGAAATTTGATGTGGAAGGCGAAAACCTGATCATCACCTTGCCGTTGGCGCCGTGGGAACTGGCGCTGGGTGCCGAGGTGGCAGTGCCGACCCTGACGGGCAAGATCAACCTCAAGGTCCCGGCCGGTAGCCAGAACGGCCAGCGCATGCGCGCCAAGGGTCATGGCCTGCTGAACAAGGCGGGCGAACGCGGCTACCTGTTCGTGCAACTGAAGGCGGTGATGCCCAAGCACAGCGACGACGAGGTCAAGGCCTTGTGGCAGGAACTGGCGAAGAAGGCTGCGTTCAATCCGCGAGAACACTTTTGATCGGCGCACATTCCAGCGCCTGAGCAATGGAGTCATTGACTATGAGCAGTCCCCTGATCGTTCAACTGGACATGGCAGAATTCTGTGAGGCGACCGGTTTACCCGACGTCTACGTGATCGAAATCGTCGAACACGGCATCCTCGAACCTCAGGGCGCACAGCCCGGGGACTGGCGTTTCAACGACGTCGAACTGGCCTTGGCCAAACGCGCCGCGAAATTGCGGCGCGACCTGGAGCTGGAATGGGAAGGCGTCGCCCTGGCGCTGGACCTGCTTGAAGAAGTGCAGCAGTTGCGTGCCGAGAACCGGATGCTCAAGCAGCGGTTGGCGCGGTTGGTGGTGGTCTAGGCAGGATCGGGCGGCGCCGTTTGCCGCCCGTCTTTGCAAGGGCCATCATTGCGGGTGGTACATACATATTTTCAGTATTCGAATAGTCGGCAATTAACACGTGTCTTAGGTGTTTTATGCGTGGCTATTTGGTTTATTTATAGAGGTGGATTTTTAGTAAGTTTGGCACTCTTTAACGTGTGTTGAGAGATCCAGACAATGGTTAAGTTAAATAAGCTATCTACAAGTAGCGGTGTTGTCGCGCTCCCTGGATATATGGGTTCGCACTATGAATTCATCAGGAATAAACTGCCGGCCTGGCTTCTGGAGACGGCATCGCATCGGCGAAAAGTCTTGCGCGATATCGGGCTATTTAGCCCAGGACGGCATAAACATGCCGCGCAGGATCTTCTGGATGCCTTTAAATACAGCAGTCAGCGGAGTTGGACTTCGCAGAACTCAGTCGATCAGATGCTGCTTGACCTCAAGGACGCCAAGGCCTTTGCCCGTCCACTCCTGCAGGCTGCGATCCTGGAGAAGTTCAAGGTTTCGGTTGATGTAGACCAGACGTTGTTGAGGCACGCGGTCGAGAGCCCTGAACCTTTCGCCGATGCCATAGTGTTAAAAAGCAGCCTGCTGGACGCAGCCTTGCACAACTTTACCGAAGACGACGAAACGGATGCCTTTATCGCCACAAGGACCCGGAGCGGTAAAGCATTATTCCTTTCGCCGCAAGGTGCACTGCCTTTTACGGTTGAACAGTTTGCCGGGCTGTGCCGAGAGTTGGACCTGGGGGGTAAGTATCAGGCGCATATCAATACGGTATTGGGGGTGGGCGACGTGGTGGCAGAGGGCGTCTTGAACGCTCGGGTCCGACTCAGCCAACAGCATGCGTTTAGTGCAGCGATCGATCTTGCACGACTCCAGGGGGACATCGATGGGGGCAATCGGGACGGCAGTGTTTATCGCCTGCTGGCGAAGGTCACGGAACAGCCGAATAACCTGATGCTGGATGGGAAGCCTGTTCAGTTCAATGGTTTGAAGCTGCTCGGCGACACCGAGCTGCTCGGGGTCCTGCTGATCGGGCCTGATCGCATCAGCAGTGATCATGTGCAGCGCCTGATTGTCTACATTCCCCATGACCCCGTCAGCCCGATCAAAGAGTACGCATCCGCGCAGCAGTTCCATAACGAATTGCGTGAGCGGCTACGCGATCGCAGGTATCAGGATTTTTTCAGTCGGTTTGTCAAACAGGAGGATAAAGCACGGTTTTTCAGGCGGTTGAATGAGCGCCTGACACCCCTTAAGCAGGAACCGAACAGCAGTGTATATGTACCAACTCCTGATCCTGCCGCCAGGATCCATATGGAGGAAACGCCGGTTCGAGGGGAGCTTTGGGTATTTCTCTTCGACCAGCAACTGAACAAACTTCTCAACGATGCGAAGTATGTTGCGGTGTCCACGGCCGATGTCGATGCACAGGCCAGTCATGAAAAACTGCTCGGCTATTTAGGGATCGCGTTGTCTGTCCTCAACGTGGTTGCGTTGTTCGTCCCGCCCTTGGGTGTGGCGATGATGGCGGTCATGGCCGCTCAATTGACTGATGAGTTGGTAGAGGGCATCGAGTCATTGGCGCAGGGCGATACGGATGAGGGGTTTGTGTATCTTATGGATGTTGCGCAAAACGTTGCTCAGCTTGCCATCTTGTCGGCGGTGGGTGCTGAGAGCGCTGAGCCCGTTACGCCTTTGAAGCGATCTCCTTTTTTCGATACGTTGAAACAGGTCACCTTGCCGAACGGGGAGACTCGTTTGTGGAAACCCGATCTCAAACCCTATGAGCATAGGGAAACATTGCCCCAAGGCCTGAAGCCCGATGAGCTTGGCTTGCTGCGGCATGATGGTCAGGCGTTTGTGCTTCTGGGCGATAAGCACTATGCAGTGAAAAAGGACCCGGTTAGCGGCAAATACAGGATCGCACATCCTGACCGAGCAAATGCCTATGCACCTGAGTTGAACCATAACGGCCACGGCGCCTGGAGCCATGAAGTGGAGCAGCCGCGGACCTGGACGGAGCCCGAACTCATGAGGCGCCTGGGGCATAGCGTCAGCGAGTTCAGCGATACCGAACTCGTGCAGATTCGCGAAGTCAGCGGCACCGATGAAAACGTCTTGCGCAAGATGTACGTCGAAAACGAGTCACCGGCGCCGATACTGGTCGATACGATCAGTCGATTTGACGTGTACAAGCAGGTCGAGAACTTTATCGCCGACATGAAGAGTGATTTACCTGTCGGGCCGGGAACGGATCATTCGATCAATCAACTGCATGTCATGACGCGTTATGGCAAGTGGCCGGACACGGTGTCGATACGGATTATCGATGGGCAGGCAAAGACACTCTGGGAATACGTCAATCCACGGGGCACTCCGGACAAGACACGGATCGTGCAGATCCATGATGCGCAGATACGTGGCGGGCGTCTGTTGGGAACGCTCCTGGAGTGCCTTGATGAAAGTGAAGCCAATGTTGTGCTTGGTCAAAGGCCTGGAACCCCCCGCGATACTCTGGATAAGCGCGTCGAGACGTTGCGTGCAAACATCGCCAAGGTTGCCGAACGCCATATAGTCGAGTTCTTCAATGATGTCTACAACACCAGGAACGGGAGCAGCGATCCACGGCTCAATTTGATCAAATCGCGCTTTTCCAACGTGCCCACGAGTGTGATTGAACAGTTGCTCGCCGACGCCAACAGTACTGAACGACAGCAAATGGCCAAATGGGATTTCACCAACACGTTGCAAACCAAGCCCATTCCCTTGCGCCTGGCTGAGGAGCTGCGCTGGATCCAGCGCGAAGTGCGTCTGTCGCGTGCGTACGAGGGGCTTTATCTGGACGCGCTGATGAACCAGGACGCAGAGGCACTTGCACTCAACTCACTCAAGAAGCTGCCAGGCTGGTCGAACGATTTGCGTCTTGAAGTTCGAGACGGTTTGTTCAGCGGAGATCTGCGGGCCAGTGTCGGTCCTGAAAGTGCCGGTAGTCGAAAGGTCCTGGTGCGCAATGAAGATGGGCGGTACGAGGCTCGTGATCAGGATGATGGTCATTTGCACGGAGCCGATGATTTCTATGCAGCGCTTCAGCATGCCTTGCCAGACACGCAGCGCCAGGCGATAGGCGTGCCTCATGTGGGGCAAGGGCCAGAGTTGAAAGCGTTGATCAGACAGCATGTGCTGGCTCGCGGTGAATTGCGCTCGCTGTTGGGCATGCAACCCATCAGGCCCGGGTTCAGGGCGCCTCAGCGCTGGGTCGATGGTCGCCTGGGCTATCCACTGACTGGGCGCGGGGCAGGCATGAGTCCACGGCGGGTATCGGACAGGGACCGAGTACTCAGGCTTTTCCCCAACTTCACCGATGGGCAAATTGACGGTTTTCTGGAGTTGTTGGTCGATAAGCGTGAATTGTATCTGCTGAATTTCGAGGCCGAGTTTCAACGCTTTTTGAGTTGGTCGGACCAATGGCTGTCGACCCCTTCCACGCGTGTTTTACCAGATGGCAGTACGGTAGCGATCGAGCAGTATGACAAACAAGTGGTCGTTGAGTTACTCAAACGCTGCTGGCAAAAACAGACAATCAGGTACTCTCAATATGGTGTTCGCCGGGGGTATGAGCTGAGTCTGCGGGGACGAACTGTCGGGGCGCTACCTGCTCTGGAGGTGGACTTTAGTCATGTGGGTTTTTTGGACTTGAGTGACATGGACCTTGTGGCGGCACCCAATGACTTTCTCGATTCATTTTTCAAGGTTCAACGGCTGGAGCTCCAAGGGAACCGGCTAGTCGATATACCTGCGCAACTGGATGAGATGCCCGAGCTTGTCTATCTGGACATGTCCAATAACCGCATCCAGTTAACCGCCGACGCCGCGGCTTCACTGGCTCGCATGAGTCGTCTCAAACAATTGCGGCTAAGCCATAACCCGCTGGAGCGCACTCCTGATTTCAGTCAGATGAGGACGCTGGTCGAGGTTCGATTGCAGGCCACCGGGATCAGTCAATGGCCGGTCGGGCTCGTTGATCAACCCCGCCTGGCCATGGTCGACTTACGTGATAACCAGCTCACCTCATTTCCCGAATGGGCGGTGAATCCTCCGCCGGAGCAGGCGGCGGCCATCAATCGGGTATTGAGGGTTACCGAACTGAACGGGAATCCTCTTTCCGAGCATGGCGTAGAGCAGTATGCGGACATTCTGGTACGCATATACCTGGATAATGACGAGACGGGATTGATGCCGGCTCCCATCGAGACGCCGGCCGATCGTGGTGCCGAAGGGGGCACTTTGGCGCCATCGGTGCAGCGGGTCGATCGATGGCTACGTGATACGCCTGCTGCTGAACGCACAGCAAGAAAGGAGCAGTGGACGCTCCTCGACAGGGAGGCCCTCGATAGAGAAACGGCCGGAGGTGTGGCCGGAAGATCGATTAGTGAAAGCGAGGAGTTTTTCCGATTACTGGAAAAGCTGAGTAAGACAGCGGAGTACAACAAGGCTTATCCCGACCTCCAGGCTCGGGTTTGGGCGGTTCTGGACGCGGCTGGGGATAATGCCCTGTTGCGTGACGAACTGTTCAAGGCGGCCGGAGAGCCAGAGACGTGCAGTGATCGTGCTGCTCTGATGTTCAGCGATCTGGAAATCAAGGTACAGATTCACAAAGCCTTGGCACGTGTCGGAGACAAAGGCGCGGGGCCTGAGTTGCTCAAATTGGCCAAAGGGTTGTTCCGCCTGGATGAGGTTGAAGCATTTGCGCTCAATGACATCAAAGTACGCACAAAAGCGATCATCCGCTCCAATGCAGCCACACGGGAAATGGGCCGGCAGCTGATCTTGATGGATCAAATTGAAGTGCGGCTTTCCTATCGGGTGAACCTTCGGGAGAGGCTTGATTTGCCGGGGCAGCCTACCCAGGCTGACTACGCCGGTCTGCAATACGTGCCTCACGCCAAGCTGCAGGCGGCAGAGTTGCATGTGAACAGCCTGGAAAACTCGAAGGCAGAGATTGATTCGATTGCTCGCCGCGACTTCTGGGCCGAATACCTGAAAGAGAAGTACGGGTCCAGGTTCGATCTGGCCTATGAGTCGCTCAATGAGCGCCTGGAGCAACTTGAAGTAACCAAAGGAACGATGACAAGTGATGTCTACAACACTCAGTCCAAGGCGCTGGCCGCTGAGGCTCGGGAGGTGGAGCAAAAGCTTGTCGACCTGTTGACCCCGCAAGAAATACTCAGCCTGGAAGATGGCGGTAACGACGCGTGACGATGCGCCATGGCTAAATCGAGCCCCGAATGTTGGCAGGTGCCGCATTCGGGGCTTTTGCCGAGTTAGAACAGAAAGTACCGCTGCGCCATAGGCAACACATCCGCCGGTTCGCACCACAGCAATTCTCCGTCAGCCTTGACCTGATAAGTCTGCGGATCGACCTCGATGCTCGGCAGATAGTCGTTGTGGATCAGGTCGGTTTTCTGCACATCGCGACAACCTTTGACCACGGCAATTTTCTTCTTCAAACCCAACGCTTCAGGGAGGCCGGCATCGTGGGCGGCCTGGCTGATGAAGGTCAGGCTGGTGGCGTGCAGCGAGCCACCAAAGCTTGCAAACATCGGGCGGTAGTGCACCGGTTGCGGGGTCGGGATCGAGGCGTTGGCGTCGCCCATCAGGCTGGCGGCGATGGCGCCGCCCTTGAGGATCAGCGTCGGTTTCACCCCGAAGAACGCCGGCCGCCACAGCACCAGGTCGGCCCACTTGCCCACTTCGATCGAGCCGACTTCGTGGCTGATGCCGTGAGTGATCGCCGGGTTGATGGTGTACTTGGCGATGTAGCGTTTGGCGCGGAAGTTGTCGTTACCCTCGCCATCTCCCGGTAGCGGGCCGCGCTGTTTTTTCATTTTGTCGGCGGTCTGCCAGGTGCGGGTGATGACTTCGCCGACCCGGCCCATGGCCTGGCTGTCGGAGCTGATCATCGAGAACGCACCAAGGTCGTGGAGGATGTCCTCGGCGGCGATGGTTTCACGGCGAATGCGGCTTTCGGCGAAGGCCACGTCTTCGGCAATGCTCGGGTCCAGGTGGTGACAGACCATGAGCATGTCGAGGTGTTCGTCGATGGTGTTGCGGGTGAACGGTCGGGTCGGGTTGGTCGAGCTTGGCAACACGTTGGTGAGACCGCAGGCCTTGATGATGTCCGGCGCGTGGCCGCCACCGGCACCTTCAGTGTGATAGGTGTGGATGGTCCGGCCCTTGAAGGCGGCGAGGGTGGTTTCGACGAAGCCCGATTCGTTGAGGGTGTCGGTGTGAATCGCCACTTGCACGTCGTACTGGTCGGCGACGTTCAGGCAGTTGTCGATGCTGGCCGGGGTGGTGCCCCAGTCTTCGTGCAACTTGAGACCGATGGCGCCGGCCTTGACCTGCTCGATCAGCGGCTCCGGCAAGCTGGCGTTGCCCTTGCCGGTGAGGCCGATGTTCATCGGGAACGCATCGGCGGCCTGAAGCATCCGCGCCAGGTGCCAGGGGCCCGGGGTGCAGGTGGTGGCGTTGGTGCCGGTCGCCGGCCCCGTGCCGCCGCCGATCATGGTGGTGACGCCGCTCATCAGCGCTTCTTCGATTTGTTGCGGGCAGATGAAGTGAATGTGGGTGTCGATGCCGCCCGCCGTGAGGATCATGCCTTCGCCGGCGATCACTTCGGTGCTGGCGCCAATGGCGATGTCGACGTTGGGCTGGATGTCCGGATTGCCCGCTTTGCCAATCGCCGCGATGCGTCCGTCCTTGAGGCCGACGTCGGCCTTGACGATGCCCCAGTGGTCGATGATCAGTGCATTGGTGATCAGGGTGTCGACGACATCGGCAGCCAGTAACTGGCTTTGCCCTTGACCGTCGCGGATCACCTTGCCGCCACCGAACTTCACTTCTTCGCCGTAGGTGGTGAAGTCCTTTTCGACCTCGACCCACAGCTCGGTATCGGCCAGGCGGACCTTGTCACCTACGGTGGGGCCGAACATGTCGGCATAGGCTTGTCTTGAGATTTTCATGTGCTTGCCTTGAAAGTGAGGTGCGGCAGTCCGCGTTCGGGCGCAGCAGTCGTGGAATCGGCCATCCCGGCTAATCAGATAGATCGCGTCTACGGTTTTTTGCGAGCGCTTCGCACTCGAGCGGGAGCAAGCTCCCTCGCCACAGGAGGTCTGTCAGTCGAGGTCACCCATGATCCGCCCGGCAAAACCGAACACCCGCCGATGACCGGCCAGGTCCACCAGTTCGACTTCCCGACGTTGGCCCGGCTCAAAGCGCACGGCAGTGCCGGCGGGGATGTTCAGGCGCATGCCGCGGCTGGCGGCGCGGTCGAAGGTCAGGGCGTCGTTGGTTTCGAAAAAGTGGAAGTGCGAACCCACCTGAATCGGCCGGTCGCCGCCGTTGGCGACGGTCAGGCTCAGGGTGCGACGACCGACGTTGAGTTCGATGTCGCCGGGCGCGATCTGATATTGGCCAGGAATCATTCAGGTTGCCCCAGGGTCTTGAAGTAGATGGCGGTCGGGGTGTAGCGACCGTCCGGGCTTTGGCAGTAGTTGGGCAGTTCACCGACACGGGTGTAACCCAGAGACTGATAAAACGCCTCGGCCGGCGAACCGGCTTCGGTATCGAGGTACAACAGGCCGCGTTTATGTTGGCGTGCAGCGAGCTCCAGGGTGCTCATCAGCTGTTGGCCAAGCCCACGGCGCCGCGCCTCGTACAGCACTTGCAGCTTTTGCACCTCGGCGCGGTTGCGGCCATTGGCTTTCTGGCACAGGCTTAGTTGCACACTGGCCAGGATCCTCTCCTCATCCACCACCACCCACAGCAACAGGCTGCCGCTCTCAAGGTCAGCCTGCAGCGCCTTGATGTAGGCGCGTGCCTGGTTGTCGTCGAGGTCGGCCATGAAGCCAATCGAGGCGCCGTGATTGACGGCATCGAACAGCAGCTCGGTCAGGCCCTGGCGGTAGTGTGCAAAACTCTCGGCATTGACGTGTCGCAGTTGGGCGGCGTTCATGGTGTTTCACTCCTTGTGAAAGACCGGTGGCTGGGCACCGGGGTCGAGGGTCAATTGCATGAAGGTCAGGTCCAGCCAGCGGCCAAACTTGGTGCCCACTTGTGGCATCTGCCCGGTGATGACGAAGCCCGCACGCTCATGCAGGCGAATCGAAGCGGCGTTGCCACTTTCGATGGCGGCGACCATCACGTGTTTGCCGCAGTCCCTGGCCCGCTCGATCAGCACGTCCATCAGGCGAGGACCAAGACCATGGCCGCGTTGGTCGCTGCGTACGTACACCGAGTGCTCGACGGTGTGGCGGAAACCGTCGAAGGGTCGCCAGTCGCCGAATGAGGCATAGCCGAGTACGGTGTTGTGGGCGTCGACGATCACCAGGACAGGGTAGCCCTGGGATTGGCGGGCGACGAACCAGGCTTGGCGATTGTCCAGGTCCACGGCCTGCTCGTTCCAGATGGCCGTGGTGTTCAGGACCGCATCGTTGTAGATGTCACGGATCGCCGGCAGGTCGTCATGCAGGGCGTCGCGGATGTGAAAAGTCATGGCGCGGTCTCAGGCGATGGGTTGGTGGACGGTGACCAGTTTGGTGCCGTCGGGAAAGGTGGCTTCGACCTGGATCTCCGGGATCATTTCCGGGATGCCTTGCATCACCTGTTCGCGGGTCAGCAGGGTGGTGCCGTAATGCATCAGCTCGGCCACTGTCTGGCCGTCACGTGCGCCTTCGAGCAGCGCCGCGCTGATGTAGGCCATGGCTTCCGGGTAGTTGAGTTTCACACCACGGGCCAATCGCCGTTCGGCGACCAGGCCGGCCGTGAAGATCAGCAACTTGTCTTTTTCGCGCGGGGTCAGGTCCATGGGCAATCCATCAAGGCAGATAAAAAATGGGGATTTGCAAATGCAGGCAACAGCATGAGTCAGGTGCTCCATATTCTTGGCGGCACCGCTTCGCGGCCGAGCAGGGCCGGGCGAAGCAACGTCCATAATGCAATTAGCCAGTTTCGTGCCAGCAGTGCTTCACTGGCCAGGCAGCGGGCGACCAACAGCCCGGGCAGTTGGGTCAGGTCGCCGCGCACGTCGCTGGCCAGCGAGCGGCACCGTTCGAGCAGTTCAGTGTCAATCTCTCCGGTCACCAGCAAGGTCGCCCAAACCGGCGAGCCGTCCAGCCCGATCGGCGAATCGAGCAGCCCATCCCCACCGACAATGCGCTGACGTTCATGCCAGAGCAACTGGCCGTCGCGGCGGATGTCGAGTCGTGATTGAAAGTGCCCGCACGCGAAGCGCTCACCACTGGCCGGGCGCCCCAGGGCGACCACGTCCCAAAAGAACAACCGCGCATCGCCTTGCAGATCGATCCGGGTGGCGAGCTCGGCCTGGGCGGCGCTGAAGACGATGGTTTCCTGCGGCAGCCATTCCAGCGTGGCGCCAGTAGCTACCGTCAAGTCGAGTTGCTGATAGGCGGGGGTAGCGGCGCGATACCACTTGGCGGCGCCGGGGCTGGTCAGTTGCGCCCAGGCGTCGGTGGCGACGTTGACGCTGACATCCAGTCGATCACCGCCGGCAATTCCGCCCGGCGGGTGCACGATGATGTGCTGGCACACTTGCGGGCCTTCAGCGTACAGGTGCTTTTGCACTCGCAGCGGGCCCTTGTGGCGGCGCTGGACCGGGCGCGTGCTGTCGCCGAATCGGGCGTAGCCGAGTTCCAGCTCGGCGTGCCAGCTGGGGGTGAACAAGGTGTCAGGGGCTGCGGCAGTCATCTTTTCTCATTATCGTCAGGAGGTTTCAGGTTAGATCGTTACCAGCCCGCGTACACCCTCGGTTTCCATGTTTGCTCCGCGACCTTGCTGGAGGATTTCACCCCGGGACATCACCAGGTACTGATCGGCCAGTTCGGCGGCGAAATCGTAGAACTGCTCCACCAGCAAGATCGCCATGTCACCGCGAGCCGCGAGCTGCTTGATCACCGCGCCGATCTCCTTGATCACCGACGGCTGAATGCCTTCGGTGGGCTCATCGAGGATCAACAGGCGCGGCCGACTGGCCAGTGCCCTGCCGATAGCCAGTTGTTGTTGCTGGCCACCCGAGAGATCACCACCCCGGCGTTGCTTCATTTGCAGCAGCACCGGGAACAACTCGTAGATGAACGCCGGTACTTCCCGGGCCTCTTTGGCGCCGAAGCGAGAGAGCCCCATCAGCAGGTTTTCCTCCACGGTCAGGCGGCCAAAGATCTCCCGGCCTTGCGGCACGTAGGCGATGCCGGCCTGCACCCGCTGGTGCGGCTTGGACCCGGTGATGGTCTTGCCTTCCCAGTTCACGGAGCCATCCGAGGCCGGCAGCAGGCCCATCAGGCATTTGAGCAGGGTGGTCTTGCCCACGCCGTTGCGTCCGAGCAGGCAGGTGACCTCACCGACCTTCGCCTCAAACGTCAGGCCCCGCAGGATGTGGCTGCCGCCGTAGTACTGGTGCAGTTTTTCGACGTGGAGCATGTTCGAATTCTCCTCAAATCCCTGTAGGAGCGAGCGTGCTCGTGAAGAACGTCAGGGCGACACATTCATGCAGAAAAAACGCGTCATCGTTGATGTCCATCGCGAGCACGCTCGCTCCTACCATTAACCATCAGCGGCCCAGGTACACCTCGATCACCCGCTCGTTGTCCTGCACCTGCGCCAGCGACCCTTCGGCCAGCACGCTGCCCTGGTGCAACACGGTGACGTGGTCGGCAATCGAGCCGACAAAGCCCATGTCGTGTTCCACCACCATCAGCGAATGCTTGCCGGCCAGGCGTTTGAACAGTTCGGCGGTGAATTCGGTTTCGGCGTCGGTCATGCCGGCCACCGGCTCATCGAGCAGCAGCAGTTGCGGGTCTTGCATCAGCAGCATGCCGATTTCCAGAAACTGCTTCTGACCGTGGGACAGCAAGCCGGCCGGGCGATTGACTGATGCCGTCAGGCGAATGGTGTCCAGCACGTCGCTGATGCGGTCTTTCTGCTCGCCCGTGAGTCTGGCCCGCAGGCTTGCCCACACCGACTTGTCGGTGTTCTGCGCCAGCTCCAGGTTCTCGAACACGCTCAAGGCCTCGAACACCGTCGGCTTCTGGAACTTGCGCCCGATCCCGGCCTGGGCGATCTGCACTTCGTTCATGCGTGTCAGGTCCAGGGTTTCACCGAACCAGGCCTTGCCGTGGCTGGGACGGGTCTTGCCGGTAATCACGTCCATCAGTGTGGTTTTGCCGGCGCCATTGGGGCCGATGATGCAGCGCAGTTCACCGACGCCGATATACAGGTTCAGTGCGTTGAGTGCCTTGAAGCCGTCGAAGCTGACGCTGATGTCTTCCAGGGTCAGGATCGTGCCATGGCGTGTGTTTAGGCCGGAGCCGACACGCTGGCCGAGGCCGATGGCGTCACGGCTGCTGCCGGCGTCCTTGTTCGGCTCCAGGGGCGGGAAGAAGGCCGGTTCCAGCATGAATTCAGCGCTCGCCGTCACGCTCATTGCTCACCTCTTTTCTTCAACAGGCCGATCACGCCTTTGGGCAGGTACAGGGTCACGATGATGAACAGCGCACCGAGGAAGAACAGCCAGTACTCGGGGAACGCCACGGTGAACCAGCTCTTCATGCCGTTGACCACACCGGCACCGAGCAATGGCCCGATCAGCGTGCCGCGCCCTCCGAGGGCCACCCAGACCGCCGCTTCGATGGAGTTGGTGGGCGACATCTCGCTCGGGTTGATGATCCCGACTTGCGGTACATACAGCGCCCCGGCCAAACCGCACAACACTGCGCTCAACACCCACACGAACAGCTTGAAACCGCGCGGGTCGTAGCCGCAGAACATCAGGCGGTTCTCCGCATCGCGCAGGGCGGTCAGCACCCGGCCGAATTTGCTCCGCGCCAGGCGCCAGCCGATGTACAGGCTGGCCACCAGCAACAGCACCGTAGCCAGAAACAACACGGCGCGCGTCCCGGGCTCTGTGATGCCGAACCCCAGGATCGTGCGGAAGTTGGTGAAGCCGTTGTTGCCGCCAAACCCGGTCTCGTTGCGGAAAAACAGCAGCATCCCGGCGAAGGTCAGGGCCTGGGTCATGATCGAGAAGTACACGCCCTTGATCCGCGAGCGGAAGGCGAAGAAACCGAACGCCAACGCCAGCAGACCCGGTGCCAGCACCACCAGGCACAGGGCCCAGATAAAGCTGCTGGTACCGGTCCAGTACCAGGGCAGTTCGGTCCACGACAGGAAGGTCATGAACGCCGGCAGGCCGTCGCCCGACGCCTGGCGCATCAGGTACATGCCCATGGCGTATCCGCCGAGGGCGAAGAACAGGCCGTGCCCGAGCGACAGCAGGCCGGCGTAGCCCCAGACCAGGTCCAGCGCGAGGGCGACGATGGCGTAGCAAAGGATTTTGCCCATCAGGGTCAGGGTGTAGGCCGAGACGTGCAGCGTGTTGTCGGGGGGCAGCAGCGAGAGCAATGGCAGCGCGAGCAGCAGTCCGAAAATCACTGCGCCGACGGCAATCGTCACGCCGGGACCGGCTTTTTGTGTGGCGGTAACGAGCAGGGGCTGGTTCATCAGTCGATCACCCGTCCTTTGAGTGCGAAGAGGCCTTGCGGACGCTTCTGGATGAACAGAATGATCAGCGCGAGGATCAGGATCTTGCCGAGTACGGCGCCGATCTGTGGCTCGAGAATCTTGTTGGCGATGCCAAGGCCGAAGGCGGCGAACACGCTGCCGGCCAACTGGCCGACACCGCCCAGCACCACCACCAGGAACGAGTCGATGATGTAGCTCTGGCCGAGGTCAGGGCCGACGTTGCCGATCTGGCTGAGCGCCACGCCGCCCAGGCCGGCGATACCCGAACCGAGGCCGAAGGCGAGCATGTCGACGCGTCCGGTGGGCACGCCGCAGCAAGCAGCCATGTTGCGGTTCTGGGTGACCGCACGCACGTTCAGACCCAGGCGCGTCTTGTTCAGCAGCAGCCAGGTCAGCACCACGACAAACAGGGCGAAGGCAACGATCACGATGCGGTTGTACGGCAGCACCAGGTTGGGCAAAACCTGAACGCCCCCCGAGAGCCACGCCGGGTTGGCGACTTCGACATTCTGCGCACCGAACATCAGACGCACTAGCTGAATCAGCATCAGGCTGATACCCCAGGTGGCGAGCAGGGTTTCCAGTGGGCGGCCGTAGAGATGGCGAATCACCGTACGCTCCAGCGTCATGCCGATCCCGGCGGTGACGAAAAACGCCACGGGCAGAGCGATCAGCGGGTAGAACTCGATGGCATTCGGGGCGAAGCGCTGGAGCAGTATCTGCACCATGTACGTGGAGTAGGCGCCCAGCATCAGCATCTCGCCGTGGGCCATGTTGATCACGCCCAGCAGGCCGAAGGTGATGGCCAGTCCCAGGGCCGCCAGCAGCAGAATCGAGCCGAGCGACAGTCCGCTGAAGGCCTG
The DNA here is from genome assembly GCF_058789115.1 of Pseudomonas sp. FW300-N1A1. Lineage (NCBI taxonomy): Bacteria > Pseudomonadati > Pseudomonadota > Gammaproteobacteria > Pseudomonadales > Pseudomonadaceae > Pseudomonas > Pseudomonas sp. FW300-N1A1. The sequence continues at coordinate 40,218 of NZ_JBYTBK010000014.1, forward strand.
GCCGAGCAGCTCGCCCATCAGCAGCTTGCGTTTGATCTGGCCCAGGCTGGTTTGCGTTGCGGTGAGCACGGCGGCATCGGTTTCGACGCCGGGCTCGAGCAAGCCTTCAAGGCGGGTGCGAGCCAGTGGATCACCCGTTTCACCGAGCAGCCGGACGGCGGCCAGGCGCACGGCCGGGTCGCTGTCCACCAGTTGCAGGTTGGCCAGGGCCAGGCTCAGCGCGGCTTTAACCGATTCATCGTGTTCGCCCGCCAGTCGCTGGTCGAGGAATTTCAGCTGCGCCGGCTTGGCGCTTTTTTGCAGGTGTTGCGCGGCCGCCAGGCGGATTCTGCCATCGGTGGCGAGCAGTTGATGGCTGGCCAGCGCGGTGTCGATCAGACCCCGCAGGCGGTTGTTCAGACGCAGAATCTTGGCTTGGCCATCGACCATCAACTGCCCTTGTTGCAGGGCGTTGATCAACTCGATACGTGTTGGATCGGGTTGCGCGGCCCAGCCTTCCAGCAGCCTGGCCTGCTGTGTGGGATTGGCCGCGGCGAAATCCTCAGCGTCGCCTGCCTGTACCGCCAGAGGCAGCAACAGCAGGCAAGCGACGATCAAGCGGTAAAGAGGGGTGGGCATATCAGTGGCCTTGCGCGGACTTTGTGGGAGCGGGCTTGCTCGCGAATGCGGTGTGTCAGTCACATCGTTGCTGGATGTGCCGCCGACTTCGCGAGCAAGCTCGCTCCCACAGGGGTTGTGTTGGGTCCTGGCGTGGTGTTCAGGCCCGACATCCAGTGGCTTAGTTGCTCTTGACTGCGTAATCCGGCTTCTTGTCGTTACCGGCAATGAACGGGCTCCACGGCTCGGCACGGATCGGCCCTTCGGTCTGCCACACCACGTTGAACTGGCCGTCGGCCTGGATCTCGCCAATCATCACTGGCTTGTGCAGGTGATGATTGGTCTTGTCCATGGTCAGGGTGTAGCCGGACGGCGCGGCGAAGGTCTGGCCAGCCAGGGCTTCGCGGACTTTGTCGACATCGGTGGACTTGGCTTTCTGCGCCGCTTGCGCCCACATGTGGATGCCGACGTAGGTGGCCTCCATCGGGTCATTGGTCACAGCTTTGTCGGCGCCGGGGAGATTGTGTTTTTGGGCGTAGGCTTTCCAGTCGGCGACGAACTTCTGGTTCACCGGATTCTCCACCGACTCGAAGTAGTTCCACGCGGCGAGGTTGCCCACCAGCGGTTTGGTGTCGATGCCGCGCAGTTCTTCTTCGCCGACGGAGAAGGCCACGACGGGGACGTCGGTGGCTTTCAGGCCTTGGTTGGCCAGTTCTTTATAGAACGGCACGTTGGAGTCGCCGTTGACGGTGGAGATGACCGCCGTCTTGCCGCCGGCCGAGAATTTCTTGATGTTGGCGACGATGGTCTGGTAGTCGCTGTGACCGAACGGGGTGTAGACCTCTTCGATGTCCTTGTCGGCAACACCTTTGGCGTGCAGGAACGAGCGCAGGATCTTGTTGGTGGTACGCGGGTAGACGTAGTCGGTACCCAGCAGGAAGTAGCGCTTGGCACTGCCGCCTTCTTCGCTCATCAGGTATTCAACGGCCGGGATCGCTTGCTGGTTTGGCGCGGCGCCGGTGTAGAAGACATTCGGCGACATCTCTTCGCCTTCGTATTGCACCGGATAGAACAACAGGCCATTGAGTTCTTCGAACACCGGCAACACCGACTTGCGCGACACCGAGGTCCAGCAGCCGAACACCACCGCGACCTTGTCCTGGGTCAGCAACTGACGGCCCTTTTCGGCGAACAACGGCCAGTTCGATGCGGGGTCCACCACCACCGCTTCCAGCTGCTTGCCATTGACCCCGCCCTTGGCGTTGATCTCGTCGATGGTCATCAGCGCCATGTCCTTGAGCGACGTTTCGGAGATCGCCATGGTCCCTGACAACGAGTGCAGGATCCCGACCTTGATGGTCTCGGCGGCCTGGAGGCTCCAGGTCATGCCCATCGCGGCAATGCTTGCCGATAGTGTGAAAGCCTTGATCAAGCTACGACGCTTCATTGTGCGATCTCCATGAACTCATGAGTTTTCTTGGTGGGCAGATGCGGACGACTGAAGGGTCTATAGCAAGGGCTGTGCCTAAGCGCTGAAGCGTGCGGTTTAGCGATGTCGCTGATGGTCGCGCACGACAGGTTGCACCATGGACGGGCGTGTATTGCTGCGTGGCGCATGGCGATGCGCTCAGGTGGTGCTTAACCCTATATATCTACCGCCAGGCAATTTTTTCGCTCGATAACCTAGTGGCTCACCACAGTCTGTAAACAGGTTGGAGTTATTTCATGGATGAAAATAGAAACCCAAACGATGCCTCTATGCGGTCAGGCGTCGCCGCCCCCCTCATGAGCCACGAGTTCCTCTCGGCGGACGATGCGGCGCGTTATGCGCATGAGCAGGTTGGCAAGCGGCGTGACCGTGAGTTTGTCGCAATGATCATTAAGCTCAACAATCAGCGGTTTGCTGTGACTGAGCCTGCTGAGGCTGAAACCGATGCAGCGAAGGCACCGCCCCTGTTTCCTGTCGACGGAATGGGCCGATCAATCGATCCGTCGAATTACCAGTTACATAGTTTGTTCTACTCTCACCGGGCGCTCTCGACTCTCGATGTAACAAAAGTGCAGGAATTGAAATGGTCACGCACAGACGCCATCGTGAGCTTACAGATGTTCAGCGTTTACGAGTTGTTCCATATTGTCGTGCAGGGCACTCCAGTCTATCTGTCAGGTGCCGACGAGAGCCTGTTGTGGTTCGAGCCCGATTCCAGCCACTGGCAACAGTTCCTGTCGCGTTTGGGCACGGTGAGCCATCCGGGGCCGCTTGCGCGGGGTGTTGAGGATGGCAGCGTCTTGCCTGGCGAGCTTGTCAAGCAGGTGGCCGCAGCCGGAGAGTTGCGGATTGTCATCGACAATGCGCTATGGGGTAACCGGGGGAAAGTGACTGACGCCTGGGCACCGTTCCCCGAACCGGCCGAATGGCGGAGACCAATACAGGTTGCCTATGGCGCGATTTTTTCGTCGGCGGACGAAGCGGCACATGATCGCTTTTCCCGGGGGACTGGGCAGAATGAATCGGAGCAGACCTGGTTCGGATTCATCCTCAAGCAACAAGGCAAGGAGGAGTACATTGCAACGGAGTTGGTAGCGGCTGGTTTCGGTCGGGACAAACTGTTTGCTCGTCAGAGTCTATTCCCCAGAACCAGGGAAGGCTTGATTTATGTATATCCAGAGTCATTCCAGCGTCATTCATATTTCTATGCACGTCAACGGGTAACGCAGACGTGGCGACCCAATCGACTCTGGTTGGCCAAGCACTTTATTGTGCCCGCAGACCTGTATGTGGTGGTGGATGACTCCAAGAGGCCACCGGTCATCGAGGGACCCGAATCGATTCCCACGTACATTGCGACACAGGACGGCGCGTTACTGAAGTATGTCGCGCGCAAGAGTACCAAGTTGTTTGATGACCGCACGCCGAATATGGGGCTGGAGGATATCCAATCCAACCTGGCCAGTGAAAAGTTGACCCAGGCCGATTTTGTCAGGGTAGTGGCCAACAGTGGCGAGTTGAGGGTCTTGCACCCTAATGTGTGCTGGGACAGGAAAGGTTTGGTCGATGCGCAATGGGCTCCCGCCCAGAACATCGAACGTCGACGCCTGGGACCGGTTTTCCCGACTCAGGATGACGCGGCGCTGTATGCCCGTACCAACCTCCCAGCAACCACCGACAGCGTCTTTGGCGGTCTGATTCTGAAGCGCACCGATGGCATGTTTGTCGCCACTGAGCCGGTGATCGCGCCACAGGAAGACTTTGATGTGAATTGGATCTTCCCCGATGAAAGCATCAGCGCCGGACTGTTCCCTGCTGGATGTTCCATTGTCGCCCGCTATCGCTCGCGTCATGCCAGGGAGGTGCCGGTGTTGTTGTCTCCTTCGAATAAGCAGCTTTACCTCAACATGCTGTCGGTGGATACCGTCTACACGGCGTTCAAGCGAGGGTCAACGTTGCTGGATGAGTACCTGTTCGGTCCTGACGGCTCGGTGATTCGTTACCGTAGCGGTACGTGGGATCGATTGCGGGCCGATCTGGCCAATGCATTGAATGATTTCAAGAAGCTGCCCCCTGACCTGGATAGCGCATGGATAAAACAGCGCATCCATGAAGGGGAATTGAAACCATCTGAATGGGTCGACTCGCTGGCAAAAAACGGCTATCTGCAGGTGGTGGCCGGCAGTCCGGTCTGGGGCCGGCCACGCGCGGTGAGCCGCTTCGGCGTTCCGAGCCCTGAGCGTGCGACTCACACGTATGACCAGGCCGGCAGTGAGCCGCTCTACGGTCCTGTGTTCACGCAAAATTTCGATGCAGGTCGCTACATCCACGAACAGGCCGGGAGTCGAGCCTCGCAGAGTTTCGGCTTCGTTCTGCATCGCGAGCCGCACAAGGTTTTCTTCGCCAGTTTGCCGATCGAGGTGCAGCAGTCGAAGCTGGCGTATGACCGGGTCTTCCCCGACGGACTGGTGCCGCAAGGCTACGTCGTCGAAAGCTTGTATCTGTGCGCGGCGCAAGCGCCGACTGCGTCGTCCGACACGGTTACGCAACATTTCTTCTCACCGATGGATGTGCACCTTGCACTTGCGCGAGCGCATTCGAACCAAGGTTATCTGCCGGTTTGGTTTTCCTGCGCTGACGGGGCATTGTTGCGGTTCGAGATGGAGTACTACGACCCGGCCCAAGCAGCGTTCAAGCCTAATCCGTTCGCCTCTCTTGAACAGGCCAATACGGACTTACGCAGTATCCGCCTTGGCACTTTCAGCCTTCAGGACTACATTCGGCGCATGGCCATGGCCGGGACTTTGGAGGTGGTGGTGCCAAGTGCCTTCTGGGGCATGGGGCGCATTGAGCACGATTGGCAACCGCGCCAAACGGGCGTGGCCGAACAGGAAATCTGGGGCTGGAGGCCGCACCTGCCCATGGGGCCGATTTTCCATCATGCCGATGATGCCGCCCGTTATATTCAGCGACGTGCGGGCAGTGCGTATGAGCAATCAGAGGTCTATAAGAGCGCGATAGTGGGCAAGCCGGATGCAAACTCATATTGCGGGGTGGAGCCCAGAGTCTGGAGGAGTGACGACAATGAGGTGTCCGAGCGAATTTTCCGCACGCTGAGTGACCCCTCGACCAATCGCAGGAATAAACCGCCGGTTTTTCCTGCCGGCTACGAACTGATGGCCAGTCACCACCTCTATCACTCGGATGCGACCACGCTGGCTACCGATGCTGAAAAAATCTACGCAAGCTTTGTTTCGCCGGGGCAGATGTATTTGTACACCCATGCCTTGCAGGGCAAAGGGTTCAATATTCGCGCCTACTATTATTCGACGCCCCATGGCGCTTTGTTGAAGTACGTGCCCACCTATTCGACAGACGAGAAGACATTGTTAATGACCCGGCAGGCGGAGTTTGTCGATGGTCTTTGGCACACACGGCTCTCTACCGCGGACTTTATCTCTCGACTTGCGAACATCGGTGAGTTGCGAGTGCTGACGGCGGCACACTACTGGAATCAGACCGGGCGTCTTGGCAGTAACTGGAAGGGGGATCGACAACAGATCCCGTTGGCGCCGGTCAGGTTCCATCGGGACGAGTTGTAACCCTCACAAGCCCGGGGGTGCCTGAATGCTTCAGGTCGCTCCTCTCACGGCTCAATTGCACGGTCAAAGACCTGGACTGAAATTCCAGGTCTTTGACTGCAGCAGGGAAAATAATAGAAGTATTAGCGGTTATGTCAGTGCGGATGGCGGCATAGGGCTCTATGAGCTAATTGCACAGTGGACTTACTGTCTGATGCACGTTTCCATTCCGTGACCACCGCCCTCATATTCCGGGCCGTAGTAGTATTTGGTAAAAGAGACTTTGCCATCGGCGCCTGATTTAAAGTTTGCAATACCAACGCCGTAGTCTTTCGGAGTAGGGTCGGAGTATGCAAAGTAGATGGCCATGGATTTCTCATGTGCGGCGGCGAAACCGTCATAGAAGGACTTGTCAGCCAGCGTCAGCGTGAATCGGTAGGCGCCGTACGGTCCTGTGCTTTGCTCTGGGTTGAGTTTTATATCGACGGTACCTTTGTATTCGCCAATGTGGCTGTCCATGCCGGTGCATTGGTACTGGCCGGTGTAGTCAGTGCCTGTGAAAGGGGGGTGGGCCGCCAATGCGGGGAGTGAAATGAATGCGATGGATACTGCGATTTTCTTAATCAAGTTGACCTCTTTTTGTTCTTCTGGGAGTTGTGAGAGTTAACGTCGTAAGGCGTTGTCCGCGATGAGTACAGTCGAGCTTTCTATCAGTAAACCGCGGCTCGAAGAGTATGGGGTTGATCAGTGTTTTGCTCAAAACAAGTTAAAGACAAGATTTTTCAGTGCTATATAAGCCTGCTAACTTTAATGAAGGGAGGCCGGCGCAGAGGTATTTCAGTCAGCTTTGAAATACCTTTGGCCCATCTGGAAGGGGATTTGGAAATGAGTGTTTGCCGGACTCAGCGCCTGCGCATCAGCCCGATGAAAAACACCCCGCCAATCGCCGCCGTGGCCACGCCGATGGGCAAGTCCTCGGGGGCGATCAAGGTGCGCGACGCGACGTCGACCCACACCAGAAACACACTGCCCAGTAACACGCATACCGGCAGTAAGCGCCGGTGTTCGGCGCCGACCAGGCGTCGGGCGATGTGTGGCACCATCAGCCCGACAAAACCGATGGAGCCGCTGATGGACACCAGCACCCCGGTCATCAACGAGGCAATCAAAAACACCTGCAAGCGCACCGTGCGAGCGTTCAGGCCCAGGGTCACGGCAGTCTGTTCGCCGGCCATCAAGGCGTTCAGAGGCCGGGCCATGCCCACCAGTAGCGTCAGTCCGAGCACTACACAGGCAGCGGGCAAGGCGAGCAGCTCCCAGCGCGCCAGGCCCAGGCCGCCGAGCATCCAGAACATCACGGCCGAGCTTGCTCGGTGATCGCCGAGAAACAGCAGCAGGTTGGCGACAGCCATCATCACGAACGACACCGCAACCCCGCATAGCAGCAAGCGGTCACTGTCGAGCCGGCCGTTGCGATTGGCGATGGCCAGTACCATCAGCATGCTCAGCAGCGCGCCGACGAATGCAGCAATGGGCAAGGTGAGCAGGCCGGCGATCTCACCCACATGCAGGATCACGATCACGGCACCGAGGGTCGCGCCGGAGGTCACGCCCAGTAGGTGCGGGTCGGCCAGCGGGTTGCGCGTGACCGCCTGCAGCACCGCGCCGATCAGCGCCAGGCCACCGCCCACCAGGGCACCGAGCAACATGCGCGGTACGCGGATCAGCCAGATGATGTGTTCGTGACCTGCGCTCCAGTCAACCTCGCCGATACCGAACGCCTTGTGCAGCACGATCCCCCAGACCACGTCCACCGGCACCCGTGCCGAGCCAAAGCCCAGCGACACCACGCACGAAACCAGCAACAGTGCGCCCAGCGCGGTGAGCAGCCCGGCATAACGACGGTTGATCATGTGCCCTGGAAACCCTTGGCCAGGGTTTCCACCGCCAACACGTTGTCGATCCCCGGCGTGGCTTGCACATAAGGGATGACGATGAAGCGCTTGTGCTTGATCGCGTCCACCGATTGCAGGGCTTTGTTGTCGAGCAGGAACTGCTGTTTTTGTTCGGCGGTGACTTCGCCATAGTCGACGATCACGATGACCTGGGGATTGCGTTCCACCACGTTTTCCCAATTGACCCGGGTCCAGCTCGCGTCGACGTCGTCGAGAATGTTTTGCCCGCCGGCCGCGTCGATCAGCGCTTGCGGCATGCCCAGGCGACCCGAGGTCATGGCGCGGTCTTCGCCGCTGTCGTAGAGGAACACCCGAGGCTTTTCGACAGGCAGGTGTTTGCGCGCCGCAGCCACTTGCGCCTGCATGTCGGCGATCAGCTGGTTGGCGCGGTCCTGCACGTCGAAGATTTTGCCGAGGTTGCGCAGGTCGTTGTAGGTGTCGTCGAGGCTGGCCGCCGGGCGCTTCATCACAAAGGCACAGGACTCGGTCAGTTCATAGACATTGATGCCCAGCGGGCCGAGGGTGTGTGGCGTCAGGTCGCCGCCGATGCGCATGCCATAGTCCCAGCCGGCGAAGAGAAAATCGACATTGGCGTTGAGCAGGGTTTCCACGGACGGGTACTTGGCCGCCAACTCCGGCAGGCCGTCGAGGATACTCTGCATCTGGGGTGTGACGGCTTTCCAGCCACTGATACCGCTGTAGCCGACCATGCGCGGCTTGAGGCCCAGGGCGAGCATCATCTGGGTCATGTTGATGTCGTGGCTGAGGGCGTGTTTCGGCGCTTCCTTGAAGGTCACTTCACGGTTGCAGCTCTGAATCGTCAACGGATAGTGCGTCGCTTCGGCGAACGCCTGGGCGCTGCCCAGCAGCAGGGCGACGGACAGGCTGGAGCGGAGCAGGGTACGCAAGGTCATGGTTGGGTTATCCAGGTAATTCGCGGGTAGCCGGACAGCGGATGTTCATCGATCAGAGCCTCGACCCCGAACACGTCGCGCAGCAGGGCGGCAGTCAGTACGTCTTTGGGCGTACCGCTGGCGACGATGCGTCCGTGGTTGATCACGTACAACCGATCGCAGAACGCGGCGGCCAGGTTCAGGTCATGGATGCTGGCCAGGACGCCGATCCGCAAGCGCTTGACCCGTTGCAGCAGCTCCAGCTGATAACGTGGATCAAGGTGGTTGGTCGGCTCATCGAGGATCAGCAATTGCGGTTGCTGGGCCAGGGCGCGGGCCAGAATCACCCGCTGTTTTTCACCCCCGGACAGTGTGGCGAAGGCATGGTCTTCAAAGCCCTTGAGGCCCACCGACACCAATGCCTGTTCGGCGATGCGCCGGTCTTCAAGGGTATCGCCATCGAACAGGCCCTTATGCGGGGTACGGCCCATGGCGACCACATCATCGACCGTCAGGCCGAAGGTATCGGGAAATTCCTGCAGCACCACGGCGATGCGTTGCGCACACCAGCGTGACGACTGCTTCCACACGTTGTGATGGTCCAGCTCAACCTCGCCGGACTCCGGTTTCGTGAAACGGTAGGCGCAACGCAGCAGGCTGGTCTTGCCGCTGCCGTTGGGCCCGATCAGGCCGACGAACTCCCCGGCGCCTACGTGCAGGCTGGCTTCTCGCAGCTGGAACTGGTGATGGCAGTGGCCATGGCCCAGGGGTGTCCAGGCCAGGCGGGTGAGGTTCAGCGAGGTCATGCCATTTCCTGTGAGCGTTCTCTGTGGCGAGGGAGCTTGCTCCCGCTCGATTGCAAAGCAATCGCTCTGTGTTGCATTGCCATCCCAGCGTTGGGCCAATGACTGATTTTTGGGGCCGCTGCGCGACCCAGCGGGAGCAAGCTCCCTCGCCACAACAGGGCGGCAGCCGGGCATTCTACAGCTCCGGCCGCCGCGCGCATCTCGCGGTGTTCAGGATGAAGATGAAGCCGATTCAGTCTGGCGACCCGCACGCATCAGCAGCACACGATCCAGCAGCCACACCACCACCAGCGACGCCCCCACCAACGGGAACATCACGGCCAGGGCCAGCATGATCAGCACCCCGGTTTTCCAGGTCGGCAGGTCATGGAGCAGCGGCGGCACCCCGAACTTGCCCAGGGGGCGGCGCTTCCACCAGATCACCACACCGCTGACGGCGCTGAGCAGGATCATCAGGCAGATCAGCAGGATGACGATCTGGTTGAACAGGCCGAACATCTTGCCCTCGTGCAGCACCACCCCCAGTTCCGTGGCGCGGGCGACGTTGCCGTAGTGCTCCCAGCGCACATCGGCGAGGACTTCGCCGCTGTACTGATCGACATGCAGGGTGGCGTCGTTGCGGGGGTCGTCGGCAAACACTGCGATGGTGAACACGCCGCTGGCAGTGCTCGGGAAAGTGATGCTGTAACCCGGTTCGACCTGGCGTTGCGCGGCAATGTCCTGCACATCCTGCAGGCTGATGGTTGGTGCTGCCGGTGCAGTGCTGGCACCTCCGTGGGCCATGTGTTCGGCATGGTCGCCGGACATCGGCATCGGTGTATTTTCCATGGCCCAGGGCACGGTCTGGCGGGTGGCGGTGTTGAGGCTGCGCGCTTGCTCGTCGGACTTGGGCACGCTGTCCCACATCGCGGCCGGGAAGCGGTTCCAGACTTCAGCGTATTTCGCGCCCCAGAAACCGGTCCAGGTCATGCCGCTGAGCAGCATCACCAGCAACAGGGCGGCGCCCCAGAATCCCGTGACCGCGTGCAGGTCACGCCAAAGCACACGGCCTTTGCTGCTCAACCGTGGCCACAGAATTCCGGCGCCACCCTTGCCTCGTGGCCACCACAGGAAGACGCCGGACACTACCAGCACGATGCCCCAGCCCGCCGCCATCTCGATCAATCGATCGCCGACGGTGCCGATCATCAGCTCGCCATGAATGGCCCGGGCGATGGCCTGCAGATTGTTCTTCGCGTCCTGCTCGCCCAGGACATCGCCCTGATACGGGTCGACGAACACGTTCAGTTCGCTGCCCGCGTTCTTCACGACGAATTGCGCGCTGCGTTCGGCATTGATCGGCGGCAGGTACTGGGTGACCTGGCCTTGTGGATAAGCCGATTGCACACGGTTGAGCAGCGTGTCGGCGCTGAGGCTGTGATGGCCGGCCGGCACATTCATCAGGCTGCCGTACATCAGTGGGTCGAGTTGCGGCTTGAACAGGTAAATGATGCCGGTCAGGGCCAGCATCACCATGAACGGCGCGACGAACAGCCCGGCATAAAAATGCCAGCGCCAGGCCAGGTTGTAGAAGTTCGGTGTGGGTTGCTTCATTACATGTGCTCCGCTGGGCTTGGATCTTGTAGTCGTTCTCGAGCTGCACACCTGTGGCGAGGGAGCAGGCGCCCTCGCCACAAGGGCAGTGTTCATGCGCGGGCTTGCCCGCGATGCGTTAGAAGCTCATGTCCACCTTGGTCCAGAGCGTGCGCCCTGGTTCGTTGATCGCTTGCGGGTCACTGGCCGGATAGCCGAACCCGGCATTGCCGGCCAGGTTCAGGTGCTCGGCGTAGTTTTTGCCGAACAGGTTGTCTACGCCGCTGCTGACCTTCCAGTGCTGATTGACCCGGTAGCTGCCATTGAGCGAGAACACCCCGAAGCCCGAGCTCTTGCCATAGTCCTTGCCCACCACATTGCCCTTGTTCAGGTCGATGCGGTTCTGTGCCGCCACCACGCGCCACAAGGCCCCGGTGCTCCACTTGTCTTCGCTGTAGGTCAGGCCGAAGCGTGCGTCCAGTGGTGGCATCTGCGGCAATGCCGTGTCGTGGGTGGTGTCTTTGCCCCAGGCGTAGGCCAGGGTCGCATCGGCTTTCCAGTTGGACGTCAGGTTGTACGCCGCACCGAGTTCGCCGCCCATGATCCGGGCGTTGACGTTCTCGGCCCGTGAGGTCGTGCCCATCGGGGTCGGGGTGTAGTCGAACAGGATGTAGTCGTGCACTTCACCGATGTAGGCCGAGGCCCAGGCTTCGAGGTCCTGGGTCTTGTATTGCAGGCCGACGTCGAGCTGAGTGGTTTTTTCCGGCTGGATCGAATCGAAGGCATTGAGCGAGCCGATCGGGCCGGACTTGGGCGAGAACAGCTCCCAGTAATCCGGGAAGCGCTCGACATGACCCAGCCCGGCGTACAGGGTGGTCGGGCTGTCTGCCAGGTCGTGCTCATAGCGCACGAAACCGCTGGGCAGGGTGTCGGCACGGGTGTCGTCAGCGGTCGGGTTGGGCCGGGTGGTCATTCCCGAGCCGAGGGTCTGGCGATAATCCTTGGCCGAAGCACGGTCCAGTCTTGCGCCGGTGATCAGGCGATCACGGTCGGCGGCGTACCAGGTCAGTTCGCCGAACGCGCCATAGTTGTGAAAGTCCGCATCCTTGTTGCGTGGCACGTCCTTGTAGGTGTCGATGCCCATCGCCTTACGCTGGCGATGTTCGTTGGTCTGGGCGTCGAGGCCGCTGATCAGTTGCAGGTCGGCCCAGCGCCAGGTGGCCTTGATACGCGCGCCGAGGGTGCGACGGTCGACGTTCGAGGCCATGGGCCCCGCCATCATCCCGGTGCCGGACGGTGAGCGCAGGGTGTAGTTGTCCATCACGTGGTCGGCGTAGTTGTAGTAGACCTGTGCCTCGAGCTTTTCCAGCACGTCGCTGAGGTTCGACTGCTCGAAACGCAGGCCGAGGCTTTCGCGCTTGAACTGCGAACCGTCCATGCCGCGTCCGGCGTAACGCGCCTCACCGTCACCCTTGCCGGCGGTCAGCTCCAGCAGTGTGTCGGCGCTCGGGGTCCAGCCCACGGCCACATCGCCATTCCACTTGTCGTAGCGCGACGGCACGGTGTCGTTGTTGCCGTCGCGGTAATCGTCGGAATGGGCGGTGTTGCCGATCACTCGCACGTAGCCCAGCGGGCCACCGGCGGCGGCATCCACCACTTTGTCGAAGCGTCCGTTGGAGCCGCCCAGCACGCTGGCGTTCACCCGGCTGCCGAGCTCGCCGAAGCTTTCCGGCTCGCGGTCGAACAGGATGGTTCCCGCCGAAGCGCCGGGGCCCCAGAGCACGGTTTGCGGGCCCTTGATGACCGTCAGCTTGTCGTAGGTCTCTGGCGAGATGTACGAGGTCGGTGCGTCCATACGACCGGGGCAGGCGCCCAGCAGGGTGCTGCCGTTGGTGAGGATGTTCAGCCGCGAGCCGAACATGCCGCGCAATACCGGGTCGCCGTTGGTGCCGCCATTGCGCACCAGGGCAAATCCGGGAATGGTTTTCAAGTAATCAGCGCCGTCACTGGCCGGCACCGGTTGGCGCGGGTCCTTGGGGTTGGTGACGATGGTCAGTGGCGAACTGGGGGCGATGGCGGTGATCACCGTCGGACTCAGCTCTTCGGCGTGCTGGCTGTGATCGGTCGGTGACTCGGCGGCACCGGCCATTGGCGCGAGCAGGGCACCGCAGAGCACGGTGACGGCCTGTTTGATACGAACCCGGCATGGGTTCGGGGTGAAGGATGCTTGAGCAGCGCTCAAGCGTGTGTCAGCAGAAAACCTGGACATAAAGATTCCATCAATCAGTCGTAAACACACGGCCAGCCGCCTTTGGCTGTCGAACTGGACAGTCGGCCGTGTCGGTGGTGGTGAAGGGGTTTACGTGACGATGGGCGGGGCGCGGGTGCGGGCGCCGGGGAAGACGGTTTGCCGGGCATGGCCCAGGCGTGGGGAGGGGCTGATGAAGTGAGGGGCGGGCGGTGTGTCGAAGAGCGCCAGCGACAGGCTGCCGGGCAGGGCGGGGCAGTTGAAGAGCAGGCTGCAATAGCCGCACTTTTCCCAGATGGCGTGATGGTCGGATTGCGGCGGGCAGTGTTCGGCGGCCGGTTGTACGTCATGCCCGGCATGGGCAGAGGGCGACATGTCCATGCTCATGTCCATCGACATATTCATGGACATGTTCATGGACATCGGCGCGCGTTGATCCATCGGCATCGACTGAGAGATCAGTGGACCGATAAAGATCATCAGCATGGCGAACAGGCTGATCCAGCTGCCGCGCGCGACCGTCAACGAGGTCTTGCGTGGCACGGATCGCCTGCGGCCGCGTGAGCGCAATGCGTTCACGGGAAACCCAGGCGGCGACTACTGGGCGTGCTGGTGCACTTGGCTGCCGGCAGGCGGTTGCTTCTGCACCGCGACCTCAACGGTCACGTCGCCGGATTTCTCGAAATGCAGGGTCAGCGCGAAGCGCTTGCCGTCGGTGAGCAGGCTACGGTCCTTGAGCTCCAGCAACATGACGTGGTACGCCATTGGCGCGAAGGTGACGGTGCCGCCAGCCGGGATGTCGACACTCGGGACCTGCTGCATTTTCATCAGGTCGTTTTGCATCACGTGCTCGTGCAGTTCGGCCTTGCCGGCAATCGGCGACGCGACGCTGAGCAGGCGATCGGCGGTTTTACCGTGGTTCTGAATCACGAAGTAGGCTGCCACGGTCGGTGCATTGGGCGGCAGCTCTTGCGACCAGGGGTGGGCGATCTGCAGGTCGCCGACGGTGTATTCGTGGGCATTGGCAAAGCAGGCAGGCAACAGCAACGCGGCCAGCAGCAGCGACTGCTTGACCAGGGATAGTTTCAACATGGCAGTTCTCCGGAACGATTTAAAACGCAGGTCAATTGCGAATCGAATCAGGCCAGGGGGGAGGCGCGCGGGTTGAGACTGGGCCATTGCTGGCGAGGCGTGGGAGTGTCGAGGGTCGGCGGTGGCAGGCTTCGATTGCTCTCGAAGTGCGCGAAGTACAGGTGCGGCGCATGGCCTGGTAGCGCCATCAAGGGCGCCGAGCCGGAGCAGCACCAGCAATGCTGCATGTTGGAGTGATCGTCGTTTTGCGGGGCTTTTTGCTCGAGATCACCGAGGGATATCGCCACCAGCTTGGTGCCGCTGGAGGAACAGAAACTGCCCCACAACAACTGCTCGGCCGGCGACTGGCCGGACGCTTTGGCCATCGCACTGGACATCGGCATTGCAAGCATGTTGAACAGCACTGCGAAGCAGGCGATCCAGGCAAATGCGAGCCGTTGTCGGGACATGGTCATATCCGGTCGAGTGGGAGATCAGGTGGCGTATTTAGCCTGATCGGGATTGATAAGTAAAAATCCGTTGTGCGGTGTGGTGTCGCAGCTCACTCAGATGGCTGTAGCGTGAAGCTTGAGGCCCAAGGCTTTCATGACCTTCATGATAGTCGCGAATTCCGGATTGCCAGTGCTGCCCAATGCCTTGTACAGGCTTTCTCGGCCCAGTCCGGCATCACGGGCAACCAGTGTCATGCCCTTTGCTCGCGCAATGTCATTGAGTGCGGCCCGTATCAACACGCCGTCGCCTGCATCCTCTTCGAAGCAAGCGTCCAGGTAGGCCGCCATGTCCTCTGGTGTCTTGAGATATTCGGCGGCGTCGAAGCGGGTAAATTGTTCGGCCATGGCTTACTCCTCACTACCGATGTTTCGCGCCATATGTTGTGCGCGCTTGATGTCACGTTTTTGCGTCGACTTGTCACCTCCCGCCAGCAACAGGTAAATCACCTTGTGCTTACGGGTGAAGTACATCCTGTAGCCGGGACCGTAATGAACACGCATTTCATGAACAGCTTCGCCAACTGCCTCACAATCGCCGAAGTTTCCGTGTTCGGCGGCTCGAAGCCTGGCAAGAAGACGGGCCTTGCCGATGGTGTCCTTGATTGAGTCAAGCCAGTCGGAAAATGCTTGTGACTGTTCGAAGTCGATCATGCCGGATCGTATTCCTTGGGATACAGGTTGGCAAGCGACACTCTTCTCTGGGCAATCACGGTTGCCCATCGCAGAGGGTTCATGCTGTTTGAGAACCTGAGGTGTTTCGAGAGGGTGCAGCAATGTAGAACAGGCGTGTTAAGTCAGGCCAGACAGCCCTTTTTGGGTGTTTTGCCTGATTGTTCTTTCATGTGAGGTAATGTCAGGAACGGTCTGACAGCGCCAGTGCTTCCAGTACCTGCGCTACGCAATCAAACTCCCGCTCAACCTCCGGCAGCACCGGTCGCTTGAGAATCAACACCGGTACCCCACGCTCTCGCGCCACTTCAAGCTTGGGTTCGGTGGCGCTGCTGCCACTGTTCTTGCTGATCAGCACGTCGATCTGTCGGCGTTCGAACAGCGCGCGTTCGTCTTCAATGTGGAACGGCCCGCGGGCTCCGATCACTTCGCAGCGCCCATTGCCGGGGTAAACCTCCAGCGCGCGCAGGGTCCAGAACTGTTCGGGCGGAATTTCATCCAGGTGCTGCAGCGGCTCGCGGCCCAGGGTGAACAACGGGCGCTTGAAGGGTTCCAGTGCCTTGACCAGTTCGGCCCAGTCGCTGACTTCCCGCCAATCGTCCCCGGCCTGCGCTTGCCACGCAGGACGGCGCAAGGCCCAGCACGGGATGCCACTGCGTTGCGCGGCAGTCGCGGCGTTCTGGCTGATCTGCGCGGCGTAGGGGTGAGTGGCGTCGAGCAGCAAGTCGATGCCTTGCTCCTGGATGAAGCGCGCCAGGCCTTCAGCGCCGCCATAGCCACCCACCCGCACCTGACAGTTCAGGTCGGTGGGCACTCGACCCACACCGGCCAGGCTGTAGAGGTGGCTCGGGCCCAGGGTGCGGGCAATCGCCAGGGCTTCGGTGACGCCACCGAGCAGCAACAGACGTTTCATTGCAATGCTCCCGCATGGCCGACGATGCCACCCTGGCGGTCGATGGCAAACACCTCGACCTGTACCTGTCGGGGCACCACGCTGCGGGCGAAATCCAGCGCGTGCTGGCAGACCGCATCACCCAGGGCGATACCGGCGTCGCTGGCCATCGCCAGGGCCTGCTGGCTGGTATTGGCCTCGCGAATGTTCTGCTGCAACGCCTCGTCGGCCCCGATGGCAGCGGCCCATTCGGCCAGTTGTGGCAGGTCGATGCTCGAATGACGGCTATGCAGGTCCATGTGCCCGGCGGCGAGCTTGCTGATTTTGCCAAAGCCACCGCATAGGCTGAGTTTATCCACAGGCACTTTGCGCAGGTGCTTGAGCACGGCCCCGACGAAGTCACCCATTTCGATCAGGGCGATTTCCGGCAGGTCATAGACCCGGCGCATGGTGTCTTCGCTGGCATTGCCGGTGCATGCGGCGATGTGCAGGTAGCCGTTGGTCTTGGCGACATCGATGCCCTGGTGGATCGAGGCGATGTACGCCGCGCAGGAAAAGGGGCGCACGATGCCGCTGGTGCCGAGGATGGACAATCCGCCCAGAATACCCAGGCGCGGGTTCATGGTCTTGAGCGCCAGGGCTTCGCCATTTTCGACGTTGACCGTCACCGCAAAACCGCCGCTGTAGCCGAGCTCCAGTGCCAGCGATGACAGGTGGTCGGTCATCATCTTTCGCGGCACCGGATTGATCGCCGGTTCCCCGACACCCAGCACCAGCCCCGGACGGGTGACGGTGCCGACGCCCTGGCCGGCGCTAAAGTGAACGCCTGGCTCGGGTGTCAGCCGGACCTGGCTATAGAGCAGCGCGCCGTGCGTCACGTCGGGGTCGTCACCGGCGTCCTTGAAGGTCCCGGCTTCGGCGCCATCGGCCGTGAGCCGGCAAAACTCCAGGCGCATCCGTACCTGCTTGCCTTTGGGCAAGACGATTTCCACCGCATCGCTGCTCACGCCGCCGAGCAGCAAGCGCGCCGCCGCGAGGCTGGTGGCCGTGGCGCAGCTGCCGGTGGTCAGGCCGCTGCGAAGGGGGGTAGGTTGTTCGGCGGTTTCGTCACGCATCGAAGGGCTTGACCACGTCCAGCAAGGTAATGGGCAGCGCCTGGCGCCAGGTGTCGAAGTCACCCAGCGGCTGCGCCTGGGCAATGTGAATCCGCGTCAGTTCGCCGCCGTGTTTTTCGCGCCAGGCCATCAGGGTCATTTCGCTTTGCAGGGTGACCGCATTGGCAATCAGCCGTCCACCGGGCTTGAGCTGTTCCCAGCAGTTGTCCAGTACACCGTCACGGGTGACCCCGCCACCGATGAAAATCGCGTCGGGTCGTTCCAGTCCGGCCAGCGCCTGCGGAGCACTGCCGCGGATCAATTGCAGACCCGGTACGCCGAGTGCATCGCGGTTGTGCTCGATCAGTTGCTGACGGCCTGCATCGGCTTCAATGGCCAGCGTGCGGCAGCTCGGGTGCGCGCGCATCCATTCGATGCCGATCGAGCCAGAGCCCGCGCCAACGTCCCACAGCAGCTCGCCGGGTACCGGGGCCAGACGGGCCAGGGTGATGGCGCGCACGTCGCGCTTGGTCAACTGGCCGTCGTGCTTGAAGGCTGAGTCCGGCAGGCCGGCCAGGCGTGACCCGCGTGGAGTATCCCGCTGGGCAATGCACTCGATGGCCAGCACATTCAGGTCGGCCACCGACGGCTCGTTCCAGTCGCTGGCGAGACCCTCGAGGCGCCGCTCCGCCTCGCCACCCAGGTGCTCCAGCACACTGATCCGGCTCGGTCCGAAGCCACGCTCGCGCAACAGGGCGGCAATCGCCGCCGGGCTGTGCCGGTCGTTGCTCAACACCAGCAGGCGAACGCCACTGAACAGCTGGGCATTGAGGGCGGCGACCGGGCGCGCGACCACCGACAGCGTCACCACATCCTGCAACGGCCAGCCCATCCGCGCGGCCGCGAGTGAACAGGAAGAGGGTGCCGGCAGGACTCGCATCTCCTCACACGGCACTTGCCGCGCCAGGCTGGCGCCCACGCCGAACAGCATGGGGTCGCCGCTGGCCAGCACGCAGACGGGTTCGCCACGCCGTGCCAGCAGGGGTTCCAGGGAAAAAGGGCTGGGCCAGGACTGACGCTCGCCGCGAATGCACACCGGCAGCAGATCGAGTTGCCGTTGGCCCCCGACAATTCGCGAGGCACCTAGCAACGCGCGCCGAGCCTGCTTGCCCAGACCCTGGAAGCCGTCTTCACCGATGCCTACTACTGTCAGCCAGGGAGCCATCTATATTCCTCAAACATGAATGTTCCGACAGGCAGGCTTTTCATGCTGTCAGACAAAGCAGGCATAATACCGCGCCTTCGTCCGCGAAGCGCTTCTACCTCTTGAACCGGTCGCCCCCTTGAACGAACGTCAACAGCCTACTGCCTTACGCCCCTCGGCTTGCCCGGGGTTGCTGCGTATCGTGCAGGCGTTGGACGGCGGTATCTGCCGGATCAAGTTGAATGGTGGGTCGATCAGCACCGCCCAGGCCGTGGCGGTCGCCGATGCTGCCGAGCGTTTCGCCGGCGGAGTGATCGAGGCGACCAATCGCGCCAACCTGCAGATACGCGGGGTCGGCAACGAGCACGGGGCACTGATCGACTGCCTGTTGGCGGCTGGATTGGGCCCACGCTCGGCGGCGGGTGACGATGTGCGCAACCTGATGCTCAGTCCGACGGCGGGGATTGATCGTCACCTGCGCATCGACACTCGCCCACTGGCTGCGCAGATCCTCAATACGCTGGAAAGCAACGCCCGTTTTCACGACTTGTCGGCCAAGTTCGCGGTACAGCTGGACGGCGGCGAGGCCCTGGCCATGCTTGAACACCCCCATGACCTGTGGCTGGGCGTTGTCGAGGGTGAGGGAGAGCAACGACTGACGTTCGGTCTGGCGGGATGCCCGCTAGACCCGCCCGCCGGGGCTGTGCTGTTGAGCGATGGCCATGCCTTGGTGGTGGCGGTGCTGGAGCTGTTTCTAGAGCTCGCCCGCCCGGATCAAACCCGCATGCGTCATTTGCTGGGCGAGTACTCGCAGGAGTCGTTCCTGCAGGCCTTGGCCACGCGTGTGGCCCTGACTCCGCTCTGCGACGGGCAGCGTGACTTGTCGTATTCCAGTTCGCCTATCGGTACTTATCCACAGCGCCAGGACGGTCGAGTCTATGTGGGCGCTGTTCCGCCTCTGGGGCGTCTTGATCCTGCCATGCTCAACGGCGCGGCGCATCTGGCCGAAGCGTTCGGTGACGCCAGCCTGCGGCTGACCCCTTGGCAAAGCCTGCTGCTGCCGAACATCCAGGCCGCGGATGCCCCCGTGCTCAGCCAGCGCCTGCAAGACCTGGGTTTTTTGCTGAGTGCCGACCAGGCGTTGACCCAGATGGTTGCCTGCACCGGCTCTGCCGGGTGTGGCAAAGGCCTGGCCGATACCAAGGCGGATGCGCGACGCCTGGCCAGGCAACGGCAAGGCAAGGGCGACCCACTGCAGGTTCACCTGTCCGGTTGCCCGCGGTCCTGCGCGGCGGCCCACATTGCCCCTGCCACCTTGCTGGCCGTTTCCCCCGGTCACTACGACCTCTATTTTCGCGATGCGGGGCAGCCGGGTTTCGGCGCCCTGCAAGCACGCAACCTCACTATTGAAGCGGTCGGCGCATTGCTTGATGCCCACCCACGGAGCCCCCTTGATGCTTGATTACATCCGCGACGGTCAGGAGATCTATCGCAACTCCTTCGCGATCATTCGCGCCGAGGCCAACCTTGAGCGGATTCCCGCCGATCTGGAAAAGCTCGCGGTGCGCGTGATCCACGCCTGTGGCATGGTCGAGGCCATCGATGGGCTGCAGTTTTCCGAAGGGGCGGGCAAGGCCGGGCGCGATGCACTGGCGGCCGGTGCGCCGATTCTGTGTGATGCACGCATGGTCTCCGAAGGCGTGACCCGCGCCCGTTTGCCGGCCAACAACGAAGTGATTTGCACCCTGCGTGACGACAGTGTCCCGGACCTCGCCCGTGAACTGGGCAACACCCGTTCGGCGGCGGCGCTGGAACTGTGGCGCCCGCACCTGGAAGGCAGCGTGGTGGTGATTGGCAACGCCCCGACCGCCTTGTTCTACCTGCTGGAAATGCTGGATGCCGGTGCGCCCAAGCCGGCGCTGATCCTCGGCTTCCCGGTGGGGTTTGTCGGTGCCGCCGAATCCAAGGCCATGCTCGCGGCGGACAGCCGTGGCGTGCCATTTGTGATCATGCAAGGCCGGTTGGGCGGTAGCGCCATGGCCGCCGCAGCGATCAATGCCCTCGCCACGGAGATTGAATGATGCAGCAACCTGGACGTTTGATCGGTCTTGGCGTGGGCCCCGGTGATCCGGAGCTGATTACCGTCAAGGCCCTGCGCCTGCTGCGTGAGTCGCCGGTGGTGGCGTACTTCGTGGCCAAAGGTAAAAAGGGCAATGCGTTCGGCATCATCGAGGCGCACTTGCAGGATGCACAGACCTTGTTGCCGCTGGTTTACCCGGTGACTACCGAGACCCTGGCGCCACCGCTGTCCTATGAGCAAGTGATCAGCGACTTCTATGACGCCGCCGGCCAGCAACTCGCCGCGCATCTGGACGCCGGTCGCGATGTCGCGGTGATCTGTGAGGGTGACCCGTTCTTCTACGGCTCCTACATGTACCTGCATGATCGCCTGGCTGAGCGTTATGAGTCCGAAGTGGTGCCGGGTGTCTGCTCGATGCTCGGCGGTGCGTCGGTACTCGGTGCGCCGCTGGTGTATCGCAACCAGAGCCTGTCGGTGTTGTCCGGCGTGCTGCCTCATGAAGAGCTCAAGCGTCGCCTGGCCGATGCCGATGCGGCAGTGGTGATGAAGCTGGGGCGTAACTTCCCCAAGGTCCGGCAGGTGCTGGAAGAGCTCGGTCTGGCGCAGCGGGCGTTGTACGTCGAGCGCGCCACCATGGCCAATCAAAAGATCGTGCCCCTGGATCAGGTCGAGCCGATGTCTTCGCCTTATTTCTCATTGATCATCGTTCCCGGTGAGAGGTGGCAAGGTTGATGACACGTCCCGTTCCGGCGATTGTCATTCTCGGTAATGGCAGCCTTGCAATCGCGCGCAAGATCCAGCAGCGCTATCCCGATGCACTGATCCACGGTCTGGCCGAGCGGGTCGAGGACGTGGATCGTAGTTACCATGAGTTCGGCGCGACCCTGCGTCAGCTCTACCAGCAAGACACACCGATCATTGCCTTGTGCGCGGCAGGCATTGTCATCCGCACCCTGGCGCCGTTGCTGCTGGAAAAAGGCGCCGAACCACCGGTGCTGGCCGTGGCCGAAGACGGCAGCGCCGTGGTGCCACTGCTCGGCGGACTTGGCGGGGTGAATGTCATGGCTCGGGAGATCGCCACGGCGCTTGAAGTCAGCGCAGCCATCACCACCAGCGGCGAACTGCGTTTCGGCACTTGCCTGCTCAACCCGCCCAGCGGTTATGCCCTCGGTGATCTGGAACTGGGCAAGCGTTTTGTCTCCGATCTGCTGGCTGGGCACAGCGTGCGCATTGACGGCGTCGCGCCGTGGCTGGATCAGGCGCAGTTGCCGGAAGATCCGCAGGCGCAGCGTTCGATCCATGTCGGCAGTGGCGAGCGTGAGGCAAGCGCCAACGAATTGCAGATCTATCCACGCAGCGTCGCGGTGGCGGTGAGTGCCGGGGTGGCGGATTTGCCGGACACCATTCGTACGACGCTACGGCAAGCGAAAGTGGCGGTGCAGGCGTTGGCCTGTCTGGTTGCGGCTGACACCGAGATGGCCTGTCCGGCTTTGCGTGAAGCAGCCCTTGAGTTGGGTGTGCCATTGCGCTTTGTCACGGCGGCGAGCGACGTCGGCGCATTGGCGCGTAGCGCGGTGCCTGACGCGACGATCAGTGCGACGACGCACGACATCGCCATCGCCGTTGCCAATCAGCCACTGGATGTTGCGCAGATCGGTCGCCCTCGCGGGCGTCTGGCGGTGATCGGGCTTGGTCCTGGCGCTGCCGAACTGATGGTGCCGGCGGTGAAAGCCGAACTGGCCCGGGCCACCGACGTACTCGGTTATGAAACCTACGTGCGCATGGCGGGCCCTTTCCGTCCCGATCAGGTGCTGCACTGCACTGACAACCGCGAAGAAATGCAGCGCGCCCGCCACGCCTTTGAATTGGCCGCCCAAGGGCGTTCAGTGATCGTGGTGTCGTCCGGCGACCCGGGCGTGTTCGCCATGGCGGCCGCGGTGCTCGAAGCCTTGCACGAATCCAGCGATCCGATGTGGCACAGCGTCGATCTGGAGATCTTGCCAGGGGTTTCGGCCTCGCTGGCGACCGCCGCTCAGGCCGGTGCGCCGTTGGGGCATGACTTCTGCGTGTTGTCCTTGTCCGATAACCTCAAACCGTGGGCGATCATCGAGAAGCGTCTGGACCTGGCCGCCCAGGCTGACCTTGCGCTGGCCTTCTACAATCCGATTTCCCGTTCGCGGCCTTGGCAGTTGGGCCGTGCGCTGGAGATCGTCGCCCAGCACCGCACACCGGAAACTCCGGTGGTGTTGGGGCGTGATATCGGCCGTCCTGGACAGACACTGCGTGTCACCACGCTCGGTGCGTTGACACCCGATCAGGTCGACATGCGCACCATGGTGTTGATCGGCTCGTCCACGACCTGCGTGTTTCCGCGCGTCGAAGGTGGTGACTGGGTCTATACACCGCGTTGGTACGGCACCAAGCCGGCTTCCTGAATATCTGTGGCCTCCTCTGGAGGCCGCTTGATCAGGTCGCGCAATAGGCGTTTTGCTACACAGCTGCACAACAAAGTGTATGCGTTGAAGGTGTCGAAACGGTTGGAATGAACTTTTGGTTGTTGGTGTTTGACTCTTGAAGTTGATTATTCTGTTTTTTGAATGATGGGGTTTACAGCAAACCGGCAAGGCCTTGTGAGTGACACACAAGGCCTTGTTTTTTTTCGAGAGCAAGCGCAGTGAATTACGGCACCAGATATCCTCTGACGCCGGTAAAGATAATCTGCGCTGCCAGCGCACACACGAACAACCCCATCAACCGGCTGACGATCTGCAGCCCCTGGTCGCCGAGCATCTGTTCGATGCGGTTGGACAGGTACAGCACCACGCCGACCGTGAAACTGGCCAGGGCGATACTGAGGATGGCGGTCAGTTTGTCATCCCAGTGCGGCTGGCCTATGCCCATGACCAACAGGGCACCAATGGTGCCGGGGCCGACGGTCAGCGGGATGGTCAGCGGAACGATGGTCACGTCCTGCTGCACATTATCGGTCTGCACCGCCGATTTACCCTGGGCCATGCCCAGCGCCGAGATGAACAGCACGCTGCCGGCGCCGATGCGAAAGGCGTCTACGGTGATGCCGAACACGCTGAAAATCACACGACCGAACAGGTACAGCAGGACACTGGAGATCAGCGTCGCGAAAGCGACCTTCCAGGCCAGTCGTCGGCGTTCCTTGTTGGAATAGCCACGGGTCAGGCTGATGAAGCAGGACAGCACGAAGAACGGGCTGTAGAGCACCAGCATCTTCAGGTAAACACTGAACAACACGTGGAGCATGATTTTGGCTCGCCGCTGGAAATCGTTGAGTGAGAGTCTATCAGTCGGTCAATAATTTGTGGGCGCCTGATTGAAAATGTGTATTTTTCGTTCGGGTTGTTTGGTTTTTTGAAGGGTTATTGTTTTTGTAAGTGTGCTGTTTGTTGGAAGTGTGGCGTTACAAGTTTGGCTTGTCGCTTTGCAGGGAGAGGGTTTAAAGTTGTTGTGTAAGTTCGTGGTTGGATTGTTTTATTAATAAGGAGGTTGATATGTTTGATGAAGGTATTGATAAGGCCGCTGTTGCTGTAAGTGCCAAGCGTTTGCGTGGCTATGAAATTGATGCAGTCCCGGTGGGCCGTTCTCGCAGTTTTTCGACGCCCGAAGATACTATCGATGCGCCCGACAGGGCTTCAATAGTAGGTGAGGGTGTTCTGGCGTTTACTGCAAATCTGGATGCACAAAACCAGGAAGATATTCTCCATGCTTTTCTTTTTTCGAGCCTTGTCGCGAATAAGGCATTCCCTCTCGAGTCTCAGGGAAAAGAATGGTATTACCAATTCGTGGAAGTTATGCATGATGCTGGCTGGGTCGCTAGCCAAAAATTCTATAGCGATCTGAGCGTGGGTGGAAGTTCCGTTCGAATGGATCAATTGGTGTTGGAGGTCCTGGGCGCGGTTGTCGCGGGAATGGCTGTGCCAGGATCGGCCAGCGTACTGATGTTGAAAGTTGCAGGTGACGCCATTAATGCGTTGAAGAAGCGCGAAACGGCGCTGACGCTTTATGAACGTAACATGCTGGAGCATGGTGTAGGTGGGATGTCGACGGGGACCTGTACTGAGGTCAACGGTGAAGTAACCATCGCGCTGGGTACTGTGCGTTTTATACGAAAGAATACTTCGGCCAAAGTGCTGTTTGTGGATTGGGATTCTCGTGAGGTGAAACTCTATCGTGGCGAGTCCGTCTTCAGGAAGGTGCCTTCGCTGGTAGAGCAGAATCGCGAGTACATCCGGGAAAAACTTGGCGCTAATTCAAAACGTAAAATCGAAAGCTACGAAATCTGATCTGACGTATTTTAACGGGTGGCCGTGTGTCGGCCACCCTTTTTATAGGTGAGGATTAAATATGCTCAAGAGGTGTTTCGTATTTGTTAATAGGGTGGCCATTGTTTTTGTGCCAAAGGACTATGGCGAGACTGAAACTAACGATCTAATGATTTCGGTGTTGTTGGCACAGTTGGTAGCGGATAAAAGAATTAAAAAAAACAGCGCGGCAAGTTGGTCTGGGGCTTATACGGGCGTTCTGGACGATTTCTGGATTCGCAACGTTAAATACAAACAAGAGATTTTGCTTGGGCAGAACAGTACAGCATCGCCGCTTGAGTGGGTCACTGCGACGATGGCAAACATGGTTCACGACGAGGCTCGAGTATTGGCTGCGTCACTGGAGTGGGCGGCACGATCGTCCTGCTGCCTGGAGGCGATGAGCGTGTTACGTCGTAACGCGCAGCAAGAGGTCACTGCTGATAGGCCGCAGTTTCCTGCTCAGCCGAACGCGGTGCGCTTGCTTGCGATCCTGGCACTACGTCCTGCCTCGATGATCAGTGTGTGTCTGGAGTTCAATACACGGCAAGCGCTAGAGCCCAACCCGTGGTCACAGCGATTTGATGTCAGGGATATCGACGGTTCCGTTTCGGTGCGCTACTCCCATGCGATCCTGTCCGAAACACTTTATGGGCGTTCCCGTGAAGCAATTGCCTTGAAGGTCAGGGACAAGTTCAGTGACAACGTTACCGGTATCGTTGCGGCCATCGATATCCCTTTTCAGGAGTCAAGATCATGATCGATTCTATTCCGCAGGCGGCGGTGGTGGGGGGCAGTATCGTTGCATTCGCAGGCGATCTGCCTGAGTCACATAGAGAAGATATCTACCTGAGTACGATGTACGCGCAAAGAGCTACCCGTGATGCTGTCAGGGATGGCTTGTCGGGCGACTGGTTTGATTTCTATCGCAATACACTCAAGTACATCGGTTGGGACGTTCCGGCTCCTGAGACGCTGTCAGCGGTGCGGGATGATGTGATGGGAGAGTTGGCATTGCAGCGCATTTCAGCACGTATGGGCGAGATGTTTTCTAGCCCTCTCAGGCGTGCCTTGGTCGCACTGGAAAAAAATGCACTGGCGCTCAAGTTGTTCGAATCGACGAGCCTTTCACAGGATGCAGGTTGTTTTCAAATGATTCCCTGCAGCTTGAAGGGCCCGAACAAGGTGGAGATGGGCCTCTATCATCGGCAGTTCACGATTCGCCAAAGTGTATCGCGATTTCTGTTTGTTGATAGCGTCAAGCAGGTGCACAGCAGTACCGAACAGATGTCGGTGATTACGTTTAATACACTTTATTACGCCCAGTTCCGGGAGAAGGTGAAAAAAGCGGTATTGTCCCAGTCAATGGAGTATTTGAGGAGCCTGGAGATCTGAAGTCTGATGACCTGAGTGCCCGATTGCTCAGGAGGTCGAGGCTGTCCGATGCTGAAGGTCGCGCTGGGCGACCCAGTGCTCGATCAACTCGCGCAACTGCGACAGCTCGACGGGCTTGGCCATGTGCCCATCCATGCCGGCCTGGCGTGCGCGTTCCTTGTGTTCAGCAAGGATGTGCGCGGTCAATGCGACCACTGGCGTGCGGGAGCGTTGATTGCCGACTTCCCAGGCCCGCAATTGCTGTGTGGCCGAAAAGCCGTCGAGGATCGGCATTTCGCAATCCATCAACACCAGGTCATAACGTTGGGCCTTCATCGCCTTCAAGGCCTCTTCGCCATTGCTTGCGGTATCGGGCGACAGGTTGAGCTTGCCGAGCATGCCTCGAATGACTTTGGTCGAGATGCTGTTGTCTTCGGCCACCAGAATGCGGAAGTCGCAGGGGACGTTGATCGCGGCGGGGACCGGGGAGGGCATGTGCGTTGCGCTGGCCTGCCCTTTGCTGCGCTGGTTCAACTCGTCCGCCAAGGTGGTCTTGAGGGTATAGCCGGCCACGGGTTTGGCCAGGATCCGTTTGATACCGGCATTGCGCGCGATGATCTTGCTCGGCGCATTGCTGATGCCCGTGAGCATGATCAGCAGGATATCGTGGTTCAGGCTTGGGTCTTCCTTGATCTTCGCCGCCAGTTGCATGCCGGTCATGCCGGGCATGTTCTGGTCGAGCAGGACCACGTCGAAATAGTCCCGCAGGTGCGCCTTGGTGCGCAGCAACGCCAGGGCCTCCTTGCCGGACGCCACCGCGCTGACGTTCAGGCCCCAGGCGCTGCATTGCTGGACCAGGACTTTGCGACAGGTATCGTTGTCGTCCACGACCAGCACCCGCGCACCTTGCAGCGGGCCGTCCAGGTCGCAGGTCGGATGTTCCAGGCGATCAGGGTCCAGTGGCAAGGTCAGCCACAGGGTGCTGCCCTGGCTGCTGCCGCTCTTGATGCCGAACTCACCGTGCATCAACAGGATCAGCTGGCGTGCGATCACCAGCCCCAGGTTACCGCCCAGGCGAGTGGCGGAGAGCACGTTCTTGCTATTGAGTTCAGCGTGCAGCAACGCCTCTCGCTCTTCTGCTTCCATGGGTTGCCCGCTGTCTTGCACGGCAATGCGCAAGCGCGGTGTGCTGCTCAGTTCATCCAGGGCCACGACGATCAGGATCTCGCCTTCCTCGGTCTTCTTCATGGCGCTTTCCAGGAGGCTCAACAGTGTTTGGCGCAGGCGCGTCGGGTCACCGCTGATCACCCGGGGAACCTGGGGCTGGATGAAGCTGATGAGCTCGACGTTCTGTTGTTCGGCCTTGGCGCGGAAGATACTCAGGCAATCCTCGACCAGGGCATTGAGGTCGAATTGCACGTCGTCCAGTTCGATCTGCCCGGACTCGAGCCTTGAGATGTCGAGGATTTCGTTGATCAGGGTGAGCAATTCGTTGCCGGCGCTGTGGATGGTTTGCACGTAGTCGCGTTGCTTGACCGACAGCGGCGTGCCCAGCAACAGTTCGGTCATGCCCAGCACACCGTTCATGGGGGTGCGGATTTCATGGCTGATTTTTGCCAGGAACTCGGCCTTGGCGTTGATCTCGGCATTGCTTGCCGCCAGGTCGCGGCTGATGCTGAAGCGGCTTTCGATAATGCTGCGCTGGCGTTCGCTCAAGGCGATGCCCATCAATAGGCCGCTAAGGCAGATGAACGCGAGCAAGGCCATGATCAGGCTTTGTGGCGCGACGAGGGTCAGCCCCAGCAGTGCGGGCAGGATGATCAGCGTACCGGCGTTGAACACCACCATGGCCACGACGAACAGGCGTGCCGGGCGATAGCCTTTCTGCCAGTGATAGGCGCCGACGAAGAGCATGCTCAACCCGGCCAGGGCGACCAGCCCATAGGTCATGATGTTCAGTGGCAGGGTGTCGACGAACAGCAACAGCAGACTGCAAACGACAATCAACAGGATGTCGCCCATCAGCAGTTTGTTGAGCGGATGCGGCCCGAGCGGGCTGAAGAAGCAGTAGGTGTACATCAGGCCGCAAGGCGCCGTCAGCAGCAGGGCCAGGTAGGCTTCAGGTGCCTGCACGGCATTCCAGTCGGGGAGCCATGAACCTGCCAGGTTCAGGAGCAACAGCATCCCGAGCAGCAGCAAGCCTTCACAGGCCGCCAGCCACAGGCAGCTTCGCGAGCGGGTATAAGCATAGCGCGTGAGGTTGTGCAGGATCAGCATCGCGATACAACCGAACAGCAGGCCGTAGATCAGTGTCTGGGTCTGATTGGCGGCGGTCAGCACGGCTGATTGCAGGGTGATATAGGGGCGCAGCTGGTGTTCGGAAACCAGCCGCAGATACACGTCGAGGGGCTCGCTACGCTGAGGCAGCGGCACCATGAAGTCGGTGCTGGGCAGCGGACGTTCGGTCAGTGGTTGATCATTGCCGCTGGTGGTCTGGTCGATCAGCGTGTTGCCGTCCAGAACGTAGAGATCCAGATGCAACAGGTCGGGGGCAAAGATACGCAGCAGTTGTTCGTGTTTGCCAGGATTGAGCCGAAAGCGCAGCCACAGTGCGCCATCGGGATCGGCGGCAGTGATCTGGTCGGGTTCAATCGGGCTGAATTGGTTGGTGTAGCGCGCCGAGCGAATGTCGCCCAGTTGCAGGGTGCCCTGTTCGTCGAGCAATACCGCCCAACCACTGCCTTGCGCGACGGCCTGGGCCGGGAGCATGCAGAGCAGGGTCAGCAATGTGACGGTGAGTCCTATGGCGATCCTGAGCCAGCGCAAGGCGAAATCCCTTCGTAGATTGATGCCAGATTATAACTATGCGCGGCGTTGGAATAATCAAGCAAGGGCCCAGGGCCCTTGCCTGGCCGAATGGCTGGCTTATTCCTGATTTTCGCCACGCTCGCGGGCAATGGCGCGGTAGCCAATGTCCTTGCGATAGAAGCAGCCTTGCCAGTCGATCTTCGCGGCCAGCTTGTAAGCCTGTTGCTGGGCCGCATCGACGCTCGCGCCCATGGCGGTAGCGCACAGCACCCGACCACCGGCCGTCACCACCTTGCCGTCCTTCAGGGCAGTGCCTGCATGGAAGACTTTGCCTTCCAGCGTTGCGGCTGCATCCAGACCTTCGATGGCAACACCCTTGGCATAGTCGCCCGGATAACCGCCGGCGGCCAGTACGATGCCGACGCTTGGGCGTGGATCCCATTGCGCTTCGACCTTGTCCAGCGCCTGGGCGAGTGCCGCTTCGACCAGCAACACCAGGCTCGACTGCAGGCGCAGCATCACCGGTTGGGTCTCCGGGTCACCAAAGCGGCAGTTGAACTCGATGACTTTCGGGTTGCCCGCTTTGTCGATCATCAGGCCGGCATAGAGGAAGCCGGTGTAGACGTTGCCTTCTTCGGCCATGCCACGCACGGTTGGCCAGATCACCAGATCCATGACGCGCTGGTGAACGTCGCTGGTGACGACGGGGGCAGGGGAGTAAGCACCCATGCCGCCGGTGTTCGGGCCGGTGTCGGCGTCGCCCACACGTTTGTGGTCCTGGCTGGTGGCCATTGGCAATACGTTCTTGCCGTCGACCATGACAATGAAGCTGGCCTCTTCGCCGTCGAGGAACTCTTCGATCACCACGCGCGAACCAGCGTCACCAAAGGCGTTGCCGGCGAGCATGTCGCGTACGGCATCTTCGGCTTCAGCCAGGGTCATGGCAACGATCACGCCTTTGCCGGCGGCCAGGCCGTCGGCCTTGATCACGATCGGTGCACCTTTTTCACGCAGGTAAGCCAGGGCTGGCTCGATCTCGGTGAAGTTCTGGTAATCGGCGGTCGGGATCTTGTGACGCGCCAGGAAGTCCTTGGTGAAGGCCTTGGAGCCTTCCAGCTGGGCAGCGCCAGCGGTTGGACCGAAGCAGTCCAGGCCACGGGCGCGGAACAGGTCGACCACGCCAGCCACCAGTGGGACTTCCGGCCCAACGATGGTCAGGGAAACATTCTTCTCCGCAAAATCTGCAAGCTGCTCAAGCGCCAGGACGTCGATGGCGACGTTCTCGCACTTGGCCTCAATGGCCGTGCCGGCGTTGCCCGGCGCAACGAAAACTTTCTGCACGCGCGGATCCTGAGCCACTTTCCAGGCCAGGGCGTGTTCACGGCCACCGCTGCCAATGATCAAAACATTCATTTCAAAAACCTCGGATGACGCTAATGCTGTTTAGAGTCTAAAGCGCTTTACGCTGTAGGAGGGCGCACTGAAGTCGGTAGATGCAAGGCGGAGTCGGCCTCGATGAGCGGAGTTGCCTTCTGGCAATGAGCATCATCGAGGTCGGCTCCAACGCAGCAGATGCCGGCTTCAGTGCGACCGTTGTCATATTAGTGACGGAAGTGGCGCATGCCGGTGAAGACCATCGCGATGCCGGCTTCATCAGCCGCTGCAATGACTTCCGCATCACGCATCGAGCCGCCTGGCTGGATTACCGCCGTCACGCCGGCCTTGGCCGCATTGTCCAGGCCGTCGCGGAACGGGAAGAACGCATCGGAAGCCATCACCGAGCCGACTACCTGCAAACCGGCGTGTTCAGCCTTGATGGCAGCGATACGGGCAGAGTTCACGCGGCTCATCTGGCCGGCGCCGACACCGATGGTCTGACGGTTCTTGGCGTAGACGATAGCGTTCGATTTGACGTACTTGGCCACTTTCCAGGCGAAGATCAGGTCGTTGATCTCTTGCTCGGTCGGAGCGCGCTGGGTCACGACCTTCAGGTCTTCACTGCCGATCATGCCAATGTCACGGCTCTGCACCAGCAGGCCGCCGTTGACGCGCTTGTAGTCCCACGCAGCGGCACGGTCAGCCGACCACTCGCCGCACGCCAGCAGGCGCACGTTGGCTTTCGCCGCCACAATGGCGCGGGCTTCTTCGCTGACGGATGGGGCGATGATCACTTCGACGAACTGACGCTCGACGATGGCCTTGGCCGTTTCAGCGTCCAGTTCGCGGTTGAACGCGATGATGCCGCCGAAAGCCGATTCGGTGTCGGTGGCGTAGGCCAGTTCGTAGGCCTGGCGGATACCGCCTTCAGCGTCCGGGCTGACCGCAACGCCGCACGGGTTGGCGTGCTTGACGATCACGCACGCCGGCTTGACGAAGCTCTTCACGCATTCGAGCGCCGCGTCGGTGTCGGCCACGTTGTTGTACGACAGTTCCTTGCCTTGCAGTTGGGTCGCGGTGGCGATGCCCACTTCGGCAGGCTTGGCTTCCACGTAGAACGCCGCGCTCTGGTGCGGGTTCTCGCCGTAGCGCATTTCCTGGGCCTTGATGAACTGGCTGTTGAAGGTGCGCGGGAACTCGCTGCGACCTTCTGTGCTCAGGGTGTCAGCGGCCTGGTTCACGGTGCCCATGTAGTTGGCGATCATGCCGTCGTAGGCGGCCGTGTGTTCGAACGCCTTGAGCATCAGGTCGAAGCGCTGGGCGTAAGTCAGGCCGCCGGCCTTGAGGTTTTCCAGGACGCTGGCGTAGTCGCCGGCATTGACCACGATGGCCACGTCCTTGTGGTTCTTGGCTGCCGAGCGAACCATGGTCGGGCCGCCGATGTCGATGTTCTCGATGGCGGTCGGCAGGTCACAGCCCGGCTTGCTGATGGTGGCTTCGAACGGGTACAGGTTGACCGCGACCAGGTCGATCGGCTTGATGCCGTGCTCGTTCATGATGGCATCGTCGATACCGCGACGACCCAGGATCCCACCGTGGATTTTCGGGTGCAGGGTTTTCACCCGGCCGTCCATCATTTCGGCGAAACCGGTGTAATCCGCGACTTCCACAGCGGCTACACCATTGTCCTGCAGCAGCTTGAACGTCCCGCCGGTGGAGAGGATCTCGACGCCGAGCGCTTCGAGCTCCCTGGCGAATTCGAGGATCCCGGTCTTGTCGGAAACGCTGATCAAGGCGCGGCGGATCGGCAGGCGGGTAGTCTGGTCGGTCATCTCAATTTCCATCAAAAGCAAAGGAAGTCAGCAAAAAAGGCGACCGGTGTTACGCGGGCGCCTTTCTGGTTTGATTGAATGCTTACAGCAAATCGTACTGCTTGAGTTTCTTGCGCAAGGTGCCGCGGTTCAGTCCGAGCATCTCGCTGGCTTTGGTCTGGTTGCCCTTGACGTAGCTCATCACGCTTTCGAGCAGGGGCGCCTCGACTTCGGAGAGCACCAGGTTGTACACATCCGTGACGGCGGCGCCTTCAAGGTGGGCGAAATAATTGTGCAGCGCCTTCTCGACACTCCCGCGAAGGGTCTGGCCTTCTTCGCTGGGCGTATTGAGGTGCTGTTTCAAATTCACGTTGTCGCTCACGGGTGTTGTTCCACTCACTAAAGTCTCGGTCATCATCGTCATGCGGCCACCCCTTCTCCGTCCCCTGTCAGGCTCTTGTAACGTTCGGCGAAGAACTCCTGAACGTTGGCGCATTGTGCTTCCGTACAATCCAAACGATTGAAGTGGGCGCGAAACTCCCTGGCGCCCGGCAGGGTTGCGAGATACCAGCCGACATGCTTGCGTGCAATGCGTACGCCCATGACATCCCCATAGAAGGCATGCAGCGCGGCCAGATGCTCAAGCAGAATACGTTCCACCTCGATCAACTCCGGCGCCGGCAGTTTTTCACCGGTACGCAGGTAGTGCTCGATCTCACGAAAAATCCATGGCCGCCCCTGAGCGGCCCGACCTATCAACAGGCCATCGGCCCCGGTCGCGTCAAGCACGTGCCGGGCCTTTTCAGGCGAGTCGATATCGCCATTGGCGAAGACCGGAATCGACACCGCCTGCTTGATCGCGGCAATGGTGTCGTACTCGGCTTCACCGGTATACAGGTCGGCACGGGTGCGGCCGTGCACCGCCAGCGCCGTGATGCCTGCCTGTTCGGCGATCTTCGCCACCGTCAGGCCGTTCTTGTTCGCCCGGTCCCAGCCGGTGCGAATCTTCAGGGTCACCGGCACATCAACCGCAGCCACTACGGCCCGCAGGATCTCGGTCACCAGGTCTTCATCTTTGAGCAAAGCAGAGCCGGCGGCCTTGTTGCAGACTTTTTTCGCCGGACAGCCCATGTTGATATCAATAATCTGTGCACCCAGCTCGACATTGGCCCGGGCCGCATCCGCCAGCATCTGCGCATCACCGCCGGCGATCTGTACCGAGCGCGGCTCGGGATCACCTTCGTGGATCATGCGCAGACGTGATTTGCGGGTGTTCCACAAGCTCATGTCACTGGTGACCATTTCCGAGACTACAAGCCCTGCACCCAGTCGCTTGCACAGCTGACGAAAGGGCTGGTCGGTGACGCCCGCCATGGGGGCGAGAATCAAGCCGTTGTGCAATGTATATGGGCCGATGCGTACCGCCGACATAGGTCTTCCCTGTTGTGGGGTAGGATCATGAGAGTTCGAAAAAGGGTTGGCATGATACCCGCTCTCGATGACTGGATAAAGGCTGAACTGGATAAAATCTGAACAGTTAATCCGTTATTGCCAGCCGTTTGACTCGGCTCGCGGGTTGTCGGAGGGTCGCCATCCACCCGGCGCGACTGAACCGATTCACTCCGGCGAATGAAAGCTGAGGCTGTAATTCACTGCTTTCGGGCCGGGATCGAGGATGTCCAGGGCGATATGGATCGGGGTTTGCGGGGGCATTTCCACAAGGTCGGCCAAGTCGCCGTTGAGGTACTCACCCGGCTTGAAGCGACGGCTGGCGATCAAGTGGCCGTTGAGGTCGGCGAAGCGCAGTTCCAGCAAGGGGAACGGCTGGGAGAAGGGCGCGCGGTTGTAGATGATGGCGTCTACGACCAGGGCACCACTGAAATCCGGGTGGCTGCGCACCACCAGGTTGCTGCTCTTGATTTTGGCGATGTCGACCTTGGACGGTACGCTGCAGCCAATCTGCGGGCACAGTTGCTGGAACCAGGGGCGGTACTGGTCATGGCGAGCCAGTTCGTCGAAGTGATGGGCGATGTACTGGCCGGCAAGGGCGGCAGCGGCCAGTAGCACCATCAGGCTCCAGAACAGCCGGCGTCCCCAGGGAGAGCGGCGTTGTTGCCAGTCCAGTTGCAGCGGATCGTCGACCAGGTCTTGCAGCACGTCGTCGTGCCTGGTCGGTTCGCCTCGCGCGCGTCGCTTGCGTACGGGTTCCGCTGCCTGCGGAGTCGGCTCGGGATCGTCGTCGGTTGCACTGAAGTGTTCACGCGAGGCACTCAGCTCCTCGTCCTCTTCCTGGGGTTCCAGGCGCAGTGGCGGCGTCTCGGGTTCGTCGTCGAGGTCGACCAGTTCCAGGGACAGGGAAGGTTCAGTGCGTGAAGGCTTTGTCGGCTCATCGTCGTCCAGCATCCCGCTTGTCGCAGGTGTCGGGGACGTGTCGCTGGACAAGGCGCGTTCCGCTGCAGGCTCGCTGAACAGGCTGTCGGGCCACGGTGCTTCACTTTCGTTGGCGTCACGGCGTGCGCTCAGTGAATCTTCCCGGGGCTTGTGCTCCTGGCCAAACTCCTTGGCGGGCTGGATTTCCCGTTGTTCGAGCTTGGCGAGTTCTTCGTCGAGGTCGAGGTGGTCCAGGTCAAGCTCGGAGGCGGTCCACTGCTTCTGGCTGATGGCCCGTTGCTCGGGTGCCGTTTCGACCGATGGCGACGAGCTGAGCGCGCTCGCCTGTTCGCCCATGCGCTGCTCGAGCAACTGCCGTGCAGCATTGAACACTTGCAGGCACGAGCCGCAGCGCACCACGCCACGGGCCACGCTCAATTGAGAGTGGCTGACGCGGAAACTGGTCTTGCAATGCGGGCATTGGGTGACGAAGCTATCGGTCATGCGGCCATCCGGAGTCTGCAGAGGCTCATTTTAGCGCCGGCGACCGGTAATGCGCACCCAGCCATCGCGATTGGCAATCGGGTCCAGGTCAAAGTCCTTGGCGTAAGCGGCTGCAACTTCTTCGCCTTGTTCGGCGAGGATGCCCGACAGCGCCAGGCGTCCGCCGGCCTTGACCAGGCTGGACAGTTGCGGCGCCAGGGAAACCAGCGGGCCGGCGAGGATGTTGGCCACCAGTACATCGGCCTGAACCTGCGGCAGGTCTTCAGGCAGGTACAGCGGGAACAGCGCTTCGGCGATGTTGTTGCGTCCGGCGTTGTCGCGGGAGGCTTCCAGCGCCTGCACGTCGATGTCGGTACCGACGGCCTGTTTGGCGCCCAGCAACAAGGCGGCGATCGCGAGGATCCCGGAACCGCAGCCGAAGTCCAGCACGTTGCAGTCTTTCAGGTCCTGGCCGTCGAGCCATTCCAGGCACAGGGCAGTGGTCGGGTGGGTGCCGGTACCGAAGGCCAGGCCCGGGTCGAGCAGCAGGTTGACGGCATCAGGCTCCGGGGCAGCGTGCCAGCTCGGCACGATCCACAAGCGCTGGCCGAAACGCATCGGCTGGAAGCCGTCCATCCAGCTGCGTTCCCAGTCCTGGTCTTCGATGACTTCGCTGTGATGCTCGGGCAGCGGACTGCCGGTCAGCAGTTCCAGATGGGCCAGCACTGCAGCGGCTTCGGTGCCGCCTTCGAACAGGGCCAGCAAGTGGGTGTGCGACCACAGCGGGGTGGTGTTGAGTTCCGGCTCGAAGATCGGCTGATCTTCGGCGTCCATGAAGGTCACCGATACGGCGCCCACTTCAAGGAAAGCGTCTTCGTAGGTTTCGGCTTGTTCTGGGCTGATGGCGAGACGGACTTGCAGCCAAGGCATGGCGGGCACCTTTGAAAAATATTGATTGCAGCCTGGTGGGCTGCGAGAAGCGTGCAAGTTTACGCGAGAGCGAGGAAGAAGACGACCGGATAGCTATGCAATGGGGGCGGAACCGATCCCTGTGGCGAGGGGGCTTGCCCCCGTTGGAGCGCGAAGCGGTCCCGAAAGGGCACATCGGAATCTGCCTGGCGCAACCCGATTGAATGGTCTTGCGGCTGCTGCGCACCCGAGCGGGAGCAAGCTCCCTTGCCACAAAGGGGGCGTAGAGGTTCTCCAGGAACGACAAGGCCGCCCGAAGGCGGCCTTGTCGCATACCGACTAAAGCTTAGTGCTTTTCGCTAGCCAGCTTGTGCTCGAGGTAGTGAATGTTCACGCCCCCTTTGCAGAAGCCTTCGTCGCGAGTCAGGTCGCGGTGCAGCGGGATGTTGGTCTTGATACCGTCGACCACGATTTCATCCAGCGCATTGCGCATGCGCGCCATGGCTTCGTCACGGGTGGCCCCGTAAGTGATCAGCTTGCCGATCAACGAGTCGTAGTTCGGTGGCACGGCATAACCACTGTACAGGTGCGAATCGACGCGAACGCCGTTGCCGCCTGGCGCGTGGAAATGCTTGACCGTGCCCGGGCTCGGCATGAAGGTTTTCGGGTCTTCGGCGTTGATCCGGCATTCCAGTGCGTGACCGCGGATGACCACGTCATCCTGGGTGAACGACAGCTTGTTGCCGGCGGCGATGCTGAGCATCTCCTTGACGATGTCGATGCCGGTGACCATTTCCGATACCGGGTGCTCTACCTGGACACGAGTGTTCATCTCGATGAAGTAGAAGCGGCCGTTCTCGTACAGGAACTCGAACGTGCCGGCGCCACGGTAGCCAATGTCGATGCACGCCTTGACGCAGCGGGCGAAGACTTCCTGGCGAGCCTGCTCGTCGATGCCCGGTGCCGGCGCTTCTTCGAGGACTTTCTGGTGGCGACGTTGCAGCGAGCAATCGCGGTCACCCAGGTGGATGGCGTGGCCTTGACCGTCGGAAAGTACCTGGACTTCCACGTGACGTGGGTTGGTCAGGAATTTCTCGAGGTAGACCATCGGGTTGCCGAACGCCGCGCCTGCTTCGGAGCGGGTCAGTTGCGCCGAGGAAATCAGGTCTTCTTCCTTGTGCACCACACGCATGCCGCGACCACCGCCGCCGCCAGCGGCCTTGATGATCACCGGATAGCCGACTTCACGGCCGATGCGCAGCGCCGTTTCTTCGTCTTCCGGCAGTGGGCCGTCGGAGCCTGGAACGGTTGGAACGCCAGCGGCGATCATCGCGTGCTTGGCCGACACCTTGTCGCCCATCAGGCGAATGGTTTCGGCTTTCGGGCCGATGAAGGCGAAGCCGGAGTTCTCGACCTGTTCGGCGAAGTCGGCGTTTTCCGCGAGGAAACCGTAGCCAGGGTGAATGGCGGTGGCGCCGGTCACTTCGGCAGCCGCGATGATCGCCGGGATGTGCAGGTAGGAGTGGGCGGCCGATGCCGGACCGATGCAGACGGATTCGTCTGCCAGACCCAGGTGCATCAGCTCTTTGTCGGCCTTGGAGTAAACGGCGACGGTCTTGATGCCCATCTCTTTGCAGGCACGCAGAATCCGCAGGGCGATCTCACCGCGGTTAGCGATCAGAACTTTTTCCAACTTCGCAGTCATCAAAGGCTCTCCGCGGTTCAAACGATGGTGAACAGCGGTTGGTCGTACTCAACCGGCTGGCCGTCTTCGACGAGGATGGACTCGATCACACCGCTGGTCTCAGCTTCGATGTGGTTCATCATCTTCATGGCTTCGACGATGCACAGGGTGTCGCCTTTCTTCACGCTTTGCCCCACTTCAACGAAGGACGGCGAAGTTGGCGAAGATTTGCGATAGAACGTACCCACCATCGGCGAACGGGCAACGGTGCCGTTCAGTACCGGTGCGGCCGGAGCGGCAGGCGCAGCGGCAGCGGCTGGAGCAGCAGCGGCCGGTGCGGCAACAGGCGCTGCCATTGGAGCCGGTGCGTAGTACTGCTGGGCCGGGGTCTTGCTGTGGCGGCTGATGCGTACGGACTCTTCGCCTTCCTTGATCTCGAGCTCGTCGATGCCGGACTCTTCCAGCAGTTCGATCAGTTTCTTAACTTTACGGATATCCATGAATCATCAACTCCCAAGGGTCGGTCAGGGGCGTTTAACGCTTGTTGTTCAAGCCGTTGCCGGTCTTTCAAGCTGTTCCAGGGCGGCCTCCAGGGCCAGTCGATAACCGCTGGCGCCAAGGCCGCAGATCACTCCCACCGCTACGTCGGAGAAGTAAGAGTGATGGCGGAAAGGTTCGCGTTTGTGCACGTTAGACAAATGCACTTCGATGAATGGGATGCTCACCGCCAGCAGCGCGTCACGTAATGCGACACTTGTATGCGTAAAAGCTGCTGGATTGATCAGAATGAAGTCCACACCTTCGTCGCGGGCGGCGTGGATGCGGTCGATCAATTCATACTCGGCGTTGCTTTGCAGGTAGAGCAAATGGTGGCCGGCATTACGGGCCCGTTGTTCCAGGTCCTGATTGATCTGGGCCAGGGTCACGGCGCCGTAGACACCCGGTTCACGGGTGCCGAGCAGGTTCAGGTTGGGTCCGTGCAGCACCAAAAGGGTCGCCATCTGCTGTTCCTTGTTATCTATGTGCAGGTATCAGAACCCGGCGACTATGCCGCAAAGCCTTTGTGACTGTCCAGTTCTCTGCAATAGCCAGCACAATGACCGATGATTGCGCGATTTATATGACCGACTGATTAAATCTGGTCATTCGCTCTGGCGACGCGTTCGGCGAACTCTCGCGCCGTGATCTCGCCGATTACCCGCACGTCAGTACGTTCATTGCCATCCTTGCCAAAAAACATCAGGGCCGGTGGCCCGAACAGTTGGTAGCGGTCGAGCAGGGCGCGTTGTTCGGCGTTGCTGGCCGTCATGTCGAAGCGAATCAGCCGGTAGCCGTTGAGGCGTTCGACGACCATGGGGTCGTTGAGCACCTCATGTTCGATGACTTTGCAACTGATGCACCAGTCGGCGTACCAGTCGAGCAGCAGCGGGGTGTTGGCGGCTTTCGCCGCGGCGAGGGCCTGGTCGAGTTCCGCCGGGGTGCTGATGGTCTGCCACTGGCCGGCGTCTGGTGCTTGTGGGCTACCGGCGGCGTTGATGACCCGGGGCTGGCCAATCGGGTTGAAGGGATCGGTCTGGCCGCTGAAGGCGCCGTACCAGCAGGCCAGGCCGTAAAAGATCAGGAACATTCCGAGCAATTGGCCGAGGCGTTTGCGCGGAGGCTTGTAGACGAACTCCAGTGCCCCGAGGAACAACCCCACTCCTGCCGTCAGCAAGCCGATCAGCAGCAAGGTGACTTGTCCTGGCAGTACGCGGCTGAGCAGGCCGATCGCCAACCCCAGCAACAATACGCCGATCGCGTTCTTCACATACACCAGCCAAGGCCCGCTCTTCGGCAGCCAGGCCGCCCCGCCGGTGGCGACCAACAACAAGGGGGCGCCCATGCCCAGACCCAGTACGAATAGCTTCAATGCACCGCCCAGCGCGTCGCCGCTGGCGCTGATGTACAACAGCGCTCCGGCCAGGGGTGCCGACACGCAAGGTGAGACCAACAGGCTCGAGACCACGCCAAGCACCGCCGCACCCCACAGCGACCCTCCTTCGGTACGCCCGGCAATGCGGTCCAGGCGGCTGCTGATGGCATGTGGCAGCTTCAGTTCGAACATCCCGAACATCGCCAGGGCAAAGACGGCGAAGAACAGGGCGAACGGCACCAGCACCCAGGCCGATTGCAGGCGTGCCTGCAGGTTCAACTGGGCACCGAACAACCCCATCAAGGCACCGAGCAAGGCGAAGCAGGCGGCCATCGGCAGCACATAGGCCAGCGACAGGTTGAAACCGCGCAGTCCGCCAATTTGCCCGCGCAGCACCACGCCGGAGAGAATCGGCAGCATTGGCAGCACGCAAGGGGTGAAGGTCAGGCCCAGGCCCGCGAGAAAGAACAGCGCCAGTTCACGCCAGCTCCAGGCAGCGCTGGGCTCGTTGCTGGCGGTTGCGCCATCGATCTGCAGGCGTTCGGTTTCCGGTGGGTAGCACAAACCCTTGTCGGCGCAGCCCTGATAGGTGACAACCAGGGTGAAGGCGCGTGGGTCGGCGCTGTTGCGGGGCAGTTCTACGTCGAGAATGCCGTGGTAGACCTCGACATCGCCGAAGTACTCGTCGTGCTTTTTCTCGCCCGCGGGCAGTTGAACGGCACCCAGGCCTGCGTCGGCCGGATCGCTGCGAAACTGGAAGCGATGGCGGTAGAGGTAGTACCCCTCGGTGGCGACGAAGCGCAGCTTGATCGACTGCGGCGTGGCTTCCACCAGGCTCAGCTGGAAGGCTTTGCGTACCGGCAGGAAATCGGCGCTGTTGTTGATCGCGCCCAGGGTCGAACTGGGACGACTGTCCAGCAGGCCGGTAGCGTGTACCGGTAGGGCCAGGATCAACAGCATCAGGCAGAGCAGGCGGCGCATGACAATCTCGCGTATCGAAGATGTGCGCATGATAGCGGACGGCGCCGATGACTGCCGAGCCAGAGGTTTCGATGATTCATCGTGGCGAGGGAGCTTGCTCCCGCTCGGCTGCGTAGCAGTCGCAAAGCCAGAGAGCAAGGTATGCCTGACACAACCGAGTTGCAGGTTTCAGGGCTGCTGCGCACCCCAGCGGGAGCAAGCTCCCTCGCCACAGAGCGGTTGTCAGGCTCAGGGGTTGTGTCAGACACGAAAGGCCTGCACGGCGGTATGCAGTTGCCCGCCCAACGCCAGCAGGTTTTCGCCCTGGCTGCGGCCTTCACCGATGCGCACCAGGTTCTCCCCGCCCAGTTGGTGAATGCGCTCGCTGTGGTCGCGGATCTCGCTGACCGCGCCGCTTTGTTGAGCGGTGACATCGGCGATGCGTGCGGCGGTGTCGGCAATGGTCTGGATCGCACCGACAATTTTATCCAGTGCGCCGTCTGCCGCTTGTGCCTGACTGGCAGTGGCTTCGGCGTGTTCGACCTGCGCGCGCATGCCCTCCACTGATTGCCTTGCCGCCAGTTGCAGGGCGCCAATCAAGGCCTGGATCTCGGCCGTGGCACCGGCGGTGCGTTGCGCCAGCGAGCGAACCTCTTCGGCGACTACCGCAAAGCCCCGGCCCATCTCTCCGGCGCGGGCCGCTTCGATGGCAGCGTTCAGGGCCAGGAGGTTGGTCTGGTCGGCAATCGAGCGAATCACCGTGAGTACGCCACCAATGGTTGCCGACTCCTCGGCCAGGTGCTCGATCATCTGGGCATTGCCCTGGACTTCGCCGACCAGGGCGTGAAGCCCGGTCAGGCTCAAGCCGATCACCTGCTGCCCATGCTCGACCGCAAGGCCAGCATGACGGCTGGCTTCGGCGGCCTGGCTGGCATCGCTGGCCACTTGCTGGATGGTCGCTTCCAGTTCGCCAAGGGAATCGCGGATCAGCGCGGTGTCGCCGGCCTGATGCTCGGCGCCGCTGTGCAGGTCGCGGCTCAGTTCGGCCAGCACGCGACTGCTGCCCGCCACTTGTTCGGCGTTTTGCCGGATGGTCCCCACCAGGTCCACCAGATACACGCGCAGGCGATTGAGCGACTCCTGAATGTCGTGCAGTTCGCGGTTGGTCGAACCCAACTGGATGTCCCGACTGAAGTCACCTTCAGCCCAGGTCGAGAGCGCCGGAGCCAGGTTGGTCAGCACCCGGGCAAGGCGTCGTTGCAAGGTGTCGATCAGCAGCGCAATCAACAGGATCAGGCCAATCATCACGCCCTGGATCAGCCGCACTTCACTCTGGATTTGCCCATGTTGTGCGCGGACGGCCGGCTCCAGCGCGGCAATGGCTTGCTGCACGGCGTCCATCTTCACATGGGTGGCGGCGCTGAGGTCGGCTCGTTTCTGGATCTGCTCGCGGGTGCGGGCCAGTTCAGCGGGATAGCGGGCGAGCAGGCTGGACAGTTCACGCTTGAAGCCGGTGCCGGCATCTTCGACGACGGCTTTTTCGTTGCTTTCCAGGCCCATCATCGCGGCGAAGTCGTCGGCGTTGGAGGCTTGGTGGGCGGCGACGCCGAGCAGCGGCAAAGCCTCGATCAGCACGGCTTGGGCGCGGATGTTGGCGAGTTCACGCTCCACGTCGCCGGCCAGCTCGCTACGACCGCTGCTGACCAGTTTGTCACGGGCCAGCGAGAGCTTGCCCAGATGCTGCGCGGCGGCCAGCAGTGGCGTCAGGTAAGCCGTAGTATCGGGTGTGTTGGCGCCGGTGGCGTATTGGCTGAGTTGTTCCAGGCTCGCGCCCAGTTCGCGTTCGGCCTGTAGCAGCAGGGCTTGCGGGTCACCGGCCAGTTTGCCCGCGGCCAGCAGTTCGGTCCTGCTGAATTCGTCGAGGTCGGCAAGGCTGGGGCGCAGGCTTTGTGCCAGGTCCGCTGGCATCACGCTCAACTCTTTTTGCAGGGTGTCGAGGGCCTGGCTGGCGCCGCTCAAGCGCAAGGCATCGCCGCTGGCCAGGTAGTCTTCGACATTGCGTGCCACATGGTTATGGAACAACTGCGACAGGCCCAGGTAACGCTCCATCAACAGATAAGGGCGTTCCAGGGCCTTTTGCGACCACCACAATGTGGCGCCGAGTGCGATGCACACCGCGACTAACAGCAGGGTATTGAGATTGGTCAGCAACTTCAGGCGCATCGTGGGCAACCAACGACAGAAGGGAGGCGCCTGAAGTTATTGCGCTTGCGTTACAGCGTTATGACCGAATCGCTGGATTCTGATGAAAAGATGGCACTTTGCTTTGATCGGCGTGCCGCCTGAACCCGATTGCGTCCGGCGTCCTTGGCGCGGTACAGCGCCGCGTCGGCCTGGCTGGCCATCATCAGGCTGTCGGAGTCTTCCTGCAGGTCCACCACGCCAGCGCTGAAGGTGCACCACAGGTCCTGCGGCTTGGCCGGGTAGTGAATCTCGGCAAAGCGCTGGCGGATTTCATCGAGCACTTTGCAGGCCGACTCGATATCGGTGTCCGGCATGACGATGGCGAACTCTTCGCCGCCGTATCGGCCGATGAAGTCGGTCTTGCGCAGGCGTTGCTTGAGAAACAGCGCCAGGCTCTTGATCACCCGGTCGCCCATGGGGTGACCGTGGCTGTCGTTGACCCGCTTGAAGTGATCGATATCGAGCATCGCGAAGCTCAGTGGCTTTTGTTCGCGGCGTGCGCGGAATGAGCAGTCTTCGAGCAGTTGCAGGATATGGGTATGGTTGTACAGGCCGGTCAGGCTGTCACGGACCATCCGCGCCTTGAGGTTGCGTGCCCGGGCGGCGCGGTTGCGCACGGTGGTGATCAGGTGGCGGGGCTTGATCGGCTTGGTCAGGAAGTCGTCACCGCCTTCGCTCATGGCATCGAGCTGCTTGTCCTGGTCGTCTTCGGCCGACAGGTAAATGATCGGTACGCTGACATAACGGTCGTTGTGGCGAATCACCTTGGCCAGTTCGGTACCGGTGCAGGCCGGCATGTACATGTCGAGGATGATCAGGTCAGGCTGGAAATCGGCCAGTTCGGCCATCGCCTGGATCGGTTCGATCAGGGTGCGGGTGACGATTCCGGCGCTGTTGAGCAGGCGCTCGGTGTGCAGGGCCTGGGCGCGAGAGTCATCGATGATCAGCACTTTATAGGGTTCGTACTGGGCGACGCAGGTCAGGACCTCGATTTTTTCCAGCAGGCTCGAGGCTTCGAGGGTGCCGGTCAGGAACTCCTGGCCACCGGCACGTACCGCCGCCAGGCGTGTCGGGGTGTCGGTTTCCAACAGGCTGAAAAACAGCAGCGGCAGTTTATGCTCCAGCCCGGCCTGGGCGTCGGCCGCCAGTTGCAGGCCCACGCCTGGGCCTGCGAAGTCGACATCCATGACAATCGCCGCCGGCAGTCGCTCGACCATGGATGAGCGAAAGGCCGCCACACTGTCCAGGGACTGGGCACTGAGGCCAAAGAATTCCAGTTGTTTGGCCAGGCGTTCGGCACGGTCGTGGTCCTGCAGCAAGACATAGATCGGCTTGCGCAGAGGCGGC
Organism: Pseudomonas sp. FW300-N1A1; assembly: GCF_058789115.1. Taxonomy (NCBI): domain Bacteria; kingdom Pseudomonadati; phylum Pseudomonadota; class Gammaproteobacteria; order Pseudomonadales; family Pseudomonadaceae; genus Pseudomonas; species Pseudomonas sp. FW300-N1A1. Next base: position 84,494 of record NZ_JBYTBK010000014.1, read on the forward strand.
AGGAAGGTTTGTTCGAGCTGGTCGCCCTGGCGCAGGCCAGTGCGTGACAAGCGCTGCATCAACCGGTTCAGGTCAGTGATCAGCCCGCTGCTCAGGCGTCCGCGGTTGGCGTCGACGGCCTGCAGTGACTGGGTGATGCTGTGGGCCAGTTGGGTGTGTTCGGTCTGCTCGAAGCGCTCGGCAAAGCGCAACAGGCGCAGGTTCGCCTCACTGAGTTCCGATAGATCGGTCGTCGACCATTCGCTGCGTTGCAGGCGCTGCCATATCTCAAGAATCTGCCGTGCTTGATGAATTACCCGCTGGGCAAAGTGCTGCTTGAGGCGCTCACGGCTGGGGTCTTCTGGCTCGGTCATATCCTGACTACTAGTGAGGGTGCATGCTGAGGTCGACTGGTGGCTCTATGCTAGCACCATCTTTTCGATGGCATGAGTGCCGTAAGTCAATAATCTGCACAGCGACACGATTCAGTTTATGACCGACTGGTCGCGTAGGCTCTGGGCCGTCCTTCCTTTATAGTGTCGGCTCGACTGTGATGCGTGCAGCGCCGTGCCGGGGCAGGATTAATCCGCTCACCATCAGGCACGATGGAGTAGGGTTGCGGTCGAACCGATGAACTCAAGTGATTGAAAGGATATCGCCATGCTGGACTGGAAGAACCGCGCAGGCAGTGCGCCTGAACGTGCCGCCGAACCCAAGTCGGCAACCCGCAGCTATTTTGGTGGTTTGCTGTTCAGCCGCGCATTGGCCACGTTGATCGGCCTTTACCTGGTGGTGACCATTGCCCTGGGTTGGTACTGGAGCAAGGAACCGGCCCTGTTTGCGGTTCAGCAGAACGCACAAGTCGCCGCCGAGAAAGAAGGCAAGCAGATGGTTGTCGGGTACACCACGGTGGAAACCCTCAAGACCGTTGCCGGTACCTTGCTCGACAAGCCGGGTGGCTATATCTCCAACGACCGTTTCCCGCCGGGCCTGTGGATGGACAACACGCCGAGCTGGGAGTACGGCGTGCTGGTGCAGGTGCGCGACCTGACGCGCGCCATGCGTAAAGACTTCGCCCGCTCGCAGTCGCAATCGGCGGAAGACGCCGACCTGGCCAAGGCCGAGCCGCGCTTCAACTTCGACAACAAGAGCTGGGTGCTGCCATCCAGTGAGTCGGAGTACCAGGAGGGCATCAACTCCCTGAGCCGCTACCAGGCACGCCTGTCGGACCCAACGCAGAAGAACGCGCTGTTCTACGCCCGTGCCGACAACCTGAACAACTGGCTGGGCGATGTGGGCACCCGTCTGGGTTCGCTGTCGCAACGTCTGTCGGCCAGTGTCGGCCGGGTCAAGCTCAACACCGCGTTGAAAACCGAAGTCGTGGCCCCGGGCCAGGTGCCACAACTGGATGAAGAGGTGGTGGAAACCCCTTGGATGCAGATCGACAACGTGTTCTACGAAGCGCGCGGCCAGGCCTGGGCGCTGTCGCATTTACTACGTGCCATTGAAGTCGACTTCGCCGATGTACTGGCGAAGAAGAACGCGACCGTCAGCGTGCGGCAGATCATTCGTGAACTGGAAGCGTCCCAGGAGACACTCTGGAGCCCGATGATCCTCAACGGCAGCGGCTTCGGCCCATTGGCCAACCACTCGCTGGTCATGGCCAACTACATTTCGCGGGCCAACGCGGCGGTGATTGACCTGCGCCAACTGCTCAACCAGGGCTGAGTCATGGTCGATAACTCCCGGGAGGCCGCCCATCGCGCGGCCTCGGATGCCGAGCAGATTGCCTGGGTCGACGAGCAGGACAACCTGCTCGGCTCCCTGGTGCGTGCGGATCTGCGCGCGCGCGGCCTGATCGGGCGCGGCACCTACATCATGCTGTTCAACTCCGCGGGCGACCTGTGCGTGCACCAACGCACCTACAGCAAGGCCATCTACCCAGGGTTCTGGGATGTGGCGGCGGGCGGCATGGTGCTGGCGACGGAAACCTATGCCGAATCGGCAGCCAGGGAGTTGGCGGAGGAACTGGGTGTGAGTGGTGTGCCATTGACCGCCCACGACCACTTTTTCTTCGAAGACACCGGTAACCGGCTCTGGTGTTCGGCATTTTCGGCGGTCTGGGACGGACCCTTGGTCCTGCAGCCGGAGGAAGTGCTCCAGGCCCGCTTTATCCCGATCGAACAGGTCATGCAGGAAATCCACGAAAAGCCTTACTGCCCGGACTCATTGGCGGCCTTGAAACGCTATCTGCGCTCGATCGGGGCCGACGTCGCAAAAGATGCATAAATTGGCGCCGATTGGCTCTTAGCAAGTGGGCTTTTTGTCGTTACACTGCGCGACCTTTTCAAGCTGGACCGGGTTGCTTTTTGTAGGAGCGAGCTTGCTCGCGAAGAACGCAGGGATGACGGGTGCTGTCTGAGTGCACGCGTTATCGTTGATGTCCATCGCGAGCAAGCTCGCTCCTACAGGGTTGTACCGGTCCAGTAGCGCTGCCCCTGCCTGAGTGGGGCTTCGCGGTCGATAGCACGTGCCTACGTTGCTGCGACCAGTCTTTGTCCTCCCAAGAGGATTGCCGGTGGCCAAAAAAGCCGCATCCTTCGCCGCCCTTGGTGGCTTGGTATTTTCCACCGACGCAGGTCGACATTGCCCGGACTGTAGCCAGCCGGTGGCAACCTGCATCTGCAAACAAACCGTTATCCCGGCCGGCGACGGCATCGTGCGCGTGCGTCGCGAAAGCAAGGGCCGTGGCGGCAAGACGGTGACCACCATCAGCGGTGTGCCGCTGGCTGAAGACGCGCTCAAGGAGTTGGCCACCACGTTGAAAAAACGCTGTGGTACCGGTGGCGCGTTGAAGGACGGGATCATCGAAATCCAGGGTGATCATGTCGAGCTACTCTTGGCCGAACTGATCAAGCACGGTTTCAAAGCGAAGAAATCCGGCGGCTAGCAGCCTCTGTGAAGACCACTCCGACTTGATGCAGGCCTGATCCGATTCAGGTGTGGTGTCGTCTCCAGGGTTTTCACAGAGCCTGTTCTGACCGGTTTCTAAACTCAGCGCTGCATCCGGGGTCTACCCCTCGTTGCAGGCTAATCGTCATTTTCATTCTTTAAGCTGCGCCAGCCCTCAACCCGGGAGGCGCTCTCTGACTTCATTTATAGGGGACTTCGATGTCCGTACGACGCACACGCAAAGACGATGGCAGCCAATGGACAGTTGCGGACAGCCGCAGTGTTTACGGGATTCGCCATTGGGGGGCCGGGTATTTCGCGATCAATGACGCCGGTCGCGTCGAAGTTCGTCCGAACGGTCCGACCAGTTCGCCCATCGATCTGTTCGAGCAAGTCGACCAGCTGCGTAAAAGCGGCCTGTCCTTGCCATTGCTGGTCCGTTTCCCGGACATCCTGCAAGATCGCGTCCGTCAGCTGACCGGTGCCTTCGATGCCAACATCGAACGCCTGGAATACCAGAGCAAGTACACCGCGCTGTACCCGATCAAGGTCAACCAGCAGGAAGCGGTGATCGAAAACATCATCGCTACCCAGGACGTGTCCATCGGCCTGGAAGCCGGCTCCAAGCCGGAGCTGCTGGCCGTGCTGGCCCTGGCGCCGAAGGGCGGCACCATCGTCTGCAACGGTTACAAGGACCGTGAGTTCATCCGTCTGGCGCTGATGGGCCAGAAGCTGGGCCACAACGTGTTCATCGTGATCGAGAAAGAATCCGAGGTCGGCCTGGTGATCGAGGAAGCCGCCTCGCTGAAGGTCAAGCCTCAGGTCGGCCTGCGGGTTCGCCTGTCGTCCCTGGCGTCGAGCAAATGGGCCGATACCGGTGGCGAGAAATCCAAGTTCGGCCTGTCGGCGGCGCAGTTGCTGTCGGTGGTCGAGCGCTTCCGCGCGGCGGGCCTGGACCAGGGCATTCGCCTGCTGCACTTCCACATGGGTTCGCAGATCGCCAACCTGGCGGACTACCAGCACGGGTTCAAGGAAGCGATCCGTTACTACGGCGAATTGCGCAACCTGGGCCTGCCAGTCGATCACATCGATGTCGGTGGCGGGCTGGGTGTGGACTACGACGGCACGCACTCGCGTAACGCCAGTTCGATCAACTACGACATGGACGATTACGCCGGCGTCGTGGTCGGTATGCTCAAGGAATTCTGCGATGCGCAGAGCCTGCCGCACCCGAACATCTTCTCCGAGAGCGGCCGCTCCCTGACGGCTCACCACGCCATGCTGGTGGTGCAAGTGACGGACGTCGAGAAGCACAACGACGACGTGCCGAAGATCGCCAACAAGGAAGAACTGCCGGAAACCGTACAGTGGCTGGTGGACCTGCTGGGCCCGACCGACATCGAGATGGTCACCGAAACCTACTGGCGCGCGACTCACTACATGAGCGACGTGGCGGCCCAGTACGCCGATGGCAAGCTGACCCTGGCCGAAAAGGCCCTGGCCGAGCAATGCTATTTCGCGGTGTGCCGTCGCCTGCACAACTCGTTGAAGGCGCGTCAGCGCTCGCACCGCCAGGTGCTCGACGAACTCAATGACAAGCTGGCCGACAAGTACATCTGCAACTTCTCGGTGTTCCAGAGCCTGCCCGACACCTGGGCCATCGGCCAGGTCCTGCCGATCCTGCCGCTGCACCGTCTCGACGAAGAGCCGCTGCGCCGCGCCGTGCTGCAAGACCTGACCTGCGACTCCGACGGCAAGATCAAACAGTACGTCGATGAGCAGAGCATTGAAACCAGCTTGCCGGTGCATGCACTGAACGACGGTGAAGACTACCTGCTGGGGATTTTCCTGGTGGGCGCCTACCAGGAAATCCTGGGCGACATGCATAACCTGTTCGGTGACACCGACTCGGTGAACATCTACCAGAATGCCGATGGCAGTGTTTACCACGCCGGTATCGAGACCCACGACACCATCGAAGACATGCTGCGTTATGTGCACTTGTCGCCAGAAGAACTGATGACGCACTACCGCGACAAGGTTGCCAGCGCCCGAATCAGTGCTTCCGAGCGCACTCAGTTCCTCGACGCGCTGCGTCTGGGCCTGACTCGTTCGTCTTACCTGTCTTCCTGAGGTCAATCACCGCTGTGACCAGGCTGTCTGAAAGTTTTCCGTACGTTGCGGAAATTTCAGATAGTCCGGTGCGGCGGTTCTTCATTTTTATAGAGATGTTTAGTTGCGTCGCACTATCAACGTTGGCGTTTCTTCATTTCGCGTAGGCTTTTTCCCAAGTTGTATTTCGGCACTCTACTCGGCCATGTCTCTCAGCGAGAATCCCCGGCCGCCCCTCCTGTAGAGAAACGTCGATGTCCGATCCAGTCAACGAGCCGTCATTTCGCCTGGAGATAGCGGGCCAGTCCCAACCCTTTACGGTTGCCGCCTTTACCGGCTATGAATCCATCAGTGCGCCCTTTGTTTTCTGGCTGGAGTTGCAGCTCGATGAAAGACAACTGGACCTCGCCAGCCTGATGTATTGCCCGGCCTATCTGTGCTTCGGGGAGGCGCACGCCGGTATCCACGGACAGATCCATGACCTGGCGCAGCTTCACGGTGGCGCGAAGCCGGGGCTCTGGCAGGTGTCGCTTGGACCGAAACTGGCCTGTCTGGCGCAACGCTTCAGTCAACGGATCTTCAGCCAGCAGTCGGTCCCGCAGATCCTTGCCCAGGTCCTGAGGGCGCACGGTATCGGTGAGAAGGCCTGCCGGTTCGCGCTTCGGGGCGATTACCCGGCGCTGGATGTGTGCACCCAATACCGCGAGTCCGACCTGGCATTTGTTCAACGCCTGTGCGAGCAGGCGCGGATTCATTACTACTTTCGGCACCGCCGGGGCAGTCACTGTCTGATCTTTACCGACACCCTGGGCCGCGAACCCGTTGCTGCGAGCGAATCCTGCGATGTCGAGGGCGGCATACCTGCAATCAGGCACTTCAAGGTGCATGCGCAAAGCCGGGAGGGCGACCCGCAGCGCCCAGCGTCGATCCGTGCAGAAGCCGAAACAGACCTGCCGACCCTGCGCAGCGGTCGGGTCCTGGCATTGTCGGGGCACTCCTGTACGGCGTGGAACGGTCAGTGGTTACTGACCCGGGTCGAGCACGCTGGCAACTCCATGCCAGTGCCGCACTACCGCAACCGCCTGTGGGCGATGCCGGCTGACAGGCCGATCGAGTCTGATGAACCGCACCCGAAACATCGAATGAGTAGCGTGCAGCGTGGCTGGATAGTCCATGTCGAGGGCGCGCATATCGATTCGATGGGGCGGGTCGCCGTGCAGTTCGACTGGCTGTATCAGGGCGAAGGCGCCAGCCCGAGCCATTGCTGGCTACCGGTTGCTACCCGGTTGTCGGACGAGGCGATTGCAAGCCTCGCCGCTGGGGTGGAGGTCTGTGTGAGCTTCATCGATGGCGATCCTGACCAGCCGTTGATCACGGGGATCTTTCAGCCGGCGATGCTCCCCGGGGACGCAGTGCTGCATCCTGAAACGCCTTCGGCCTCAGGTCGCGAGGCCTTGCTGCGCCTGCAGATCAATGCGGCGATGTTCGTGGGCGCCGAGCAACAACTTCAGCTCTCCAGTGGTCAGGCGCTGACCGTTGATGCCCACACACAACGACACTTCAAGGTGGGTTGCAGTGAGGTGCGTTTTGACGGTGCCGACCTGTGTATGTCCAGCCCGAACATTCATCTCAAGGCGGCGGCCCCCGCACCGGTCACGGCAACCACGGCGGAGTGGGAGGCGCTATCCCCGGCGGCGCACCGTGATTGGCTGGCACAGGTCCGGAGCAGTCAGCCGCTGGTGCTGTTGTGCCTGTTGCCCGGTGGGGGGAGTTTGCGCCATTGCCGGCAAACGGTTTGCGTCTGTCGCATGGCCGCCGGGTTTGGTCAAAGTGGTGTGGCATGAGTGCGACCCAGGCGGCTCAATGGTTTTTGCTGGATGTCCCGGGCGCGCCGGACGCCGGGTGGAAGCTGCAGCAATGTTTTGCCGATGCACCGCGCCATGGGCTGTTCGAGAATACCGATCTGCATGCCTTGCGTGACCAGGGGCCGCAGTTGCTGGAGCTGTCGACCCAGCCGGCGCTGGCGCAATGCGTACACGAGGCGCCGCTGGACTGGCCGGGTCTGTTGCTGGAGACATCGGTTTCTGCACAACCGTTGCTCGGACACCTGCGGCGTATGCTCACGGTTACGTTCGGGCTGCATTACAAAGGCCTGCTCAGTTACTACAACCCCTACACCGCCAGCTACTTCTTTGATGGCTGCGATGCCCGCGATTTGAGCCGCTGGCTGGGGCCGATCGACAAGCTGTACTGGTACGGCGGCACCTGGGCGGACCGGGCGCTGGGCAGCCTGGGGTGGCAGCAATTGAGCCGTCCGCCCTTGTCGGTCAGCGCACTGGCGATCGAAGACAACCTCAGCTTGCGTCAGCAGGGCCAATTGCAGGCGTGCATGCTGGAACGGCACGCCTGGTGCTGGAGCCAGACGACAGGGCATGACTACGGCTTGATCTGGTCCTGTGTGCAGGAAGGGCTCGAGCAGGGCTTCAGCGACAGCGCCGTGCTGGATGGCTGGCTGCGACTGCGCTTGCAGTACCCGTCAGCGGCACTGGATGCGCCGTTGCCGGGCCGCACTCAGCAAGAACGGCTCGACAGTTTACGCAACCGTTGGCAGAACGGCCCATCCTGAATCCCGGGCCCAGTCCTATTGCCAGTCAGTTAAGGCTAGGGTTGCTCAATACATCCCCACGGGCCCCTAACTCGCTTAAAACGTTTCTTAACTGAACAGCATTAGGCCCAGGCCGGTATTTGTCGGCTCAGTGAGCGTGGCCGGCAAACCATCCGTCGTGCTTGCGCAAGTGCCAGGCAAACGCAGCCAGGGTGAGGCTGCGCAACACCATGAACAGCAGGAACGTCAGCCAGAGTCCATGGTTGCCCAACCCTTGCAGCGCCCAGGCAAATGGCAGTAGCAGGATGACCGTCAAGAGCATGCCGTTGCGCATTTCCCGCGCGCGGGTAGCGCCGATGAACAAGCCATCGAGCAAGTAGCTCCAGACCGCGATCAATGGCAATACCGCGAGGTACGGCAAGTAGATGAAGGCAGTGTCGCGCACACTCTGTATGTCCGTCTGCATGGCAATGAACAGATGGCCGGCGCACAGGAACAGCAGGGCAAAGCCCAGGCTGGCGATCAATGACCAGCCGCAGGCCACGACCAATGAGCGACGCAAGGCCTCACGGTCGCGGGCACCGATGGCGTGGCCACAGAGCGCTTCCACGGCATGGGCCAGGCCATCCAGGGCATGGGCGGTCAGGAGCAAGCCGTTGAGCAGCAGGGCATTGGCGGCGACCGTCGCATCGCCCAGGCGCGCTCCTTGAACCGTCACCATGAAAAACACCGATTGCAGCAGCAGGCTGCGGATGAAGATGTCGCGGTTGACCGCCAACAGGGGGCGCCAGCTCTGCCAGAGCGCCAGTGCAGCCCAGGCGATATGCCCGGGGTAGGCACGCAGGGCGCTGCGGGTCATGGCCAGGCCCAGCAGGGCGCCGGTCCATTCGGCGATCACCGAGGCACGGGCCGAGCCGACGACGCCCCACTCAAGGCCAATGACGAACCACAGGTTCAGGGCGATGTTCACCAGATTGGTGGTCAACAGTATCGCCAGCGGCGCACGGGCGTTCTGGGTGCCGAGGAACCAGCCGACCAACGCATAGCTGGCGAGGGCGGCGGGCAAGCCAAACAGACGGGTATGGAAAAAGTCCCGGGTCAGTTGGTCAAGCTCGGCGGACGGTTGCATGAAGTGCAGCGCCACGCCACTGAGCGGCACGCCCAGCGCACCGAGTAGCAAGGACAGGCCCAGCGCCAGCAACAAGCCCTGTAGCAGGATCTGCCGCAACGCCGCGCCGTCGCCCCGTCCCGCGGCCTGCGCGGCGAAGCCGGTGGAGCCCATGCGCAGAAAGCCCATGGCCCAGGCCAGGAAGGTGTACAGGCTGGCACCCACCGCGACCGCCCCCAACTGATGGGCATGGGGCAGGTGGCCGATCACGGTGCTGTCGACCAGCGCCACCAGCGGCACGGAAATGTTCGAAAGAATCATCGGCGCGGCCAGCGCCCAGACACGACGATGGGTGGCACGATCGCGCCAGTCGGTGATCAGGGTAGACATTCAGGCTCCTTGCGAGAGCGGGCATTGTAGCGGTAGATCCTGAAAGAAGGTGGTCGGGGGAAAACCGCAAGGGGAGCCGGTCGTGCTTGAGAACCCATCCCCCCACCGTTGGTCAATCTGATCAGCCCGGCAAGCGCTTGGGCTATAGTTACCCCCTTCGATACTCCTGCCCGCGAGTGCCCCATGCTTAACAAAGGATTGTTCCTGGCTTGTGTACTGACACTGCTCAGCGCCTGCGATTCATCGACCCCCGACAAGACAACGGCCCCCGCCGCGCCAGCTGCAACGACCATGGCACCCAAGGCCGTGCACGACATGGCGGCGCTGAAACAGCGTTATGCAGGGCGTGAACTGAGCGTGGTGGATGTCTCGGAAATCCAGCTCGACGGTGCCAGCACCTTGTCGGTGAGTTTCTCGGTGCCACTGGACCCGCAGCAGAAATTCGCGGACAAGGTGCACCTGGTGGACAGCAAGAGCGGCAAGGTCGATGGCGCGTGGGAGCTTGCCGACAACCTGATGGAACTGCGCCTGCGTCACCTTGAGCCGCAGCGCAAACTGGTCCTCACCGTCGATGCCGGGCTGACCGGGGTCAACGACGCGAAGCTGGCCGCCGAATTCGTCAGTCGCCTGGAAACCCGTGACCTGCAACCGACCGTGGGCTTTGCCAGTCGTGGCACCTTGTTGCCGACCCGCCTGGCGGAAGGGTTGCCAGTGATTGCCTTGAACGTCGACAAGGTCGATGTCGAGTTCTTCCGTATCAAATCCGAATCGCTGCCGGCGTTCCTCGCCCAGTGGGGCCGCAACAACAGCCTGCAAAGCTACGAATCCCGCGAACTGCTGCCCATGGCCGAGCTGGTGTATGGCGGTCGTTTCGACCTGAACCCGGCGCGCAATACCCGTGAAACCCTGCTGCTGCCGATTTCCGGCCTCAAGCCGTTGCAGCAGCCAGGTGTCTATCTGGCGGTGATGCGTGCCTCCGGCACGTACAACTACTCGCAACCGGCCACCCTGTTCACCCTCAGTGACATAGGCCTGTCGGTGCACCGTTACCAGAATCGCCTGGACGTGTTCACCCAGGCACTGGATGGCGGCAAGGCCCTTGACGGCATCAGCCTGGAACTGCTCGACGCCGATGGCCGGATGGTTGCCCAGGGCATGACCGGGGAGGGCGGCCATGCCGAGTTACCGCTGCCGAAAAAGGCCGAAGTGCTGCTGGCTCATCAGGGCGAACAGACCAGCCTGCTGCGACTCAACAGTGCAGCGCTGGACCTGGCCGAGTTCAACATTGCCGGTCCGCAGGCCCACCCGTTGCAGTTTTTCGTGTTTGGCCCGCGTGACCTCTACCGTCCCGGCGAAACCGTACTGCTCAATGCCTTGCTGCGAGACAAGGACGGCAACGCGGTCAAGCCGCAGCCGGTCAGCGTCGAAGTGCGGCGCCCGGATGAGCAGGTCAGCCGCAAGTTTGTCTGGGACGCCGATGCGTCTGGCCTCTACCAGTATCAACTGCAACTGGCCGCCGAAGCGCCGACCGGGCGCTGGCAATTGGTGTTCGACCTGGGTGACGGCAAACCGCAGCTTTACGAGTTCCTGGTGGAAGACTTCCTGCCCGAGCGCCTGGCCCTGGAACTCAAGGGCAGCGATGTACCGATCAAGCCCGCCGACACCGCCGAAGTCGCGGTCAGTGGTCGTTACCTGTACGGCGCCCCCGCCGCAGGCAATCGCTTGAGCGGTCAGGTGTACGTGCGGCCGTTGCGTGAAGCGGTCAAGAGCTTGCCCGGCTATCAGTTCGGCTCGGTCACCGAAGAGGAGTTGAGCCAGGACCTGGAACTGGAGGAAACCGCCCTGGATGAAGACGGCGAAGTCCTGATCTCCCTGGACAGCAAGTGGGCCGAGGTCAAGTCGCCGCTGCAACTGATCGTCCAGGCCAGCCTGCAGGAGTCTGGTGGCCGGCCGATTACCCGGCGCGTGGTGCAACCGGTATGGCCGGCGGACCGCATGCCGGGGCTGCGAGCCTTGTTCGATGGCGAAGAAGCCGGCGGCGACGGGCCGGTCGAATTCGAACTGTTGGTGGCCAACCCTGAAGGCCAGAAACTGGCGGCCGACAACCTCAAGGTGCGCTTGATCCAGGAGCGCCGCGACTACTACTGGAACTACTCGGACAACGATGGCTGGAGCTATCACTTCAACGAGAAGTTCCTCAACCTGGCCGAAGAGTCCGTCAGTATCAAGGCTGGTGGTACGGCCAAGGTCAGTTTCCCGGTGGAATGGGGACCTTACCGCGTCGAAGTCGAAGACCCGCAGACCGGCGTCGTCAGCAGCCTGCGCTTCTGGGCCGGCTACCGCGGCCAGGACAACGCCGAAGGCGGCGCGGTACGTCCGGACCAGGTGAAGCTGGCCCTGGACAAGCCCGCCTATGGTGATGGCGACACGGCCAACGTCACGGTCACGCCGCCGGCGGCCGGCAAAGGGTATCTGCTGGTGGAATCGGCGGATGGCCCGTTGTGGTGGCAGGCCATCGATGTGCCGGCCGAAGGTAAAAGCTTTGCGGTGAAACTCGATCCGAAGTGGTCGCGCCACGATCTGTATGTCAGTGCGCTGGTGATTCGCCCCGGCGAGCGCAAGGCTAACGTCACCCCCAAGCGCGCGGTCGGCGTGTTGCATCTGCCGCTGGACCGGACTCAACGCAAGCTCGGCCTGAGCCTGGCAGTGCCGGAGAAAATGCGCCCGAAACAACCGCTGAGCGTGAAGATTCAAGCGAAGAACGCCGATGGCAGTGTGCCGAAACAGGTGCATGTGCTGCTGGCTGCCGTTGATGTCGGCATCCTCAATATCACTGAGTATCCGACCCCGGATCCTTACTCCAGCCTGTTTGGCCGCAAGGCCTATGGTGCCGACCAACTGGACGTCTACGGGCAACTGATCGAAGCCGGGCAGGGTCGGTTGGCCAGCCTGGCGTTCGGGGGCGACGCGGCACTCGCCAAGGGGGGCAAGCGCCCGGACACCAGCGTGACCATCGTTGCCCTGCAAAGCGCACCGGTGACCCTGAACGAGCAGGGCGAAGGCGAGGTCAGCGTCGACATCCCGGACTTCAACGGTGAGTTGCGGGTGATGGCCCAGGCCTGGACCGATGAACGCTACGGCATGGCCGAAGGCAAAACCGTGATCGCCGCGCCCTTGATCGCCGAACTGTCGACACCGCGTTTCCTCGCCGGTGGCGACCAGACCACCCTGGCGCTGGACCTGTCGAACCTCTCGGGCAAGGCACAGAAGCTGGAGGTGCAACTGAGCACCGAGGGCCAGCTGGACTTGGTGGGCGAGACCGCGCACAGCGTGGCATTGACCCAGGGTCAGCGCACCACGCTGCACATCCCGGTGCGCGCGCTGGGTGGTTTCGGTCAGGGCAAGGTCAAGGTCCTGGTCAACGGTCTTGATCTGCCGGGCGAGAGCCTGCCGCCGTTCACCCGCGAGTGGACCCTGGGGGTGCGTCCGGCGTATCCGGCGCTGCTCAAGCACTATCGCGCGGTGCTCAAGGACCAGCCGTGGAGCTTGCCTGAAGGGCAGCTGTCGCAGTTCGAAGTGGCCGGGCGTGAAGCCTTGCTCAGCCTGTCGAGCCGGCCGCCGCTGAACCTGGGCGAACAGATTCGCGCGCTCAAGGCTTACCCTTACGGTTGCCTGGAACAAACCGCCAGCGGCCTCTACCCGTCACTGTATGCCGATGCCGCCAGCCTGAAACGCCTGGGGTTGAAGGGTGATACGGATACCGAGCGCAAGCGCAAGATCGAGTTGGGTATCGAGCGCTTGCTGGGCATGCAGCGCTACAACGGCAGCTTTGGCCTATGGGGCGCCGATGGCGAAGAGGAGTACTGGCTGACGGCCTATGTCACGGACTTCCTGCTGCGCGCGCGTGACCAGGGTTTTGCCGTACCGCCCGAAGCCCTTAAAAAGGCCAGTGAGCGACTGTTGCGCTACCTGCAGGAGCGCAACCTGATCGAAGTGAACTACAGCGAAAACGCCGAACACACCCGCTTTGCCGTACAGGCGTATGCAGGCCTGGTGTTGGCTCGCAGCCAACAGGCACCGTTGGGGGCGCTGCGCAGTCTGTTCGAGCGCCGTAGCGATGCCCGTTCTGGCCTGCCGTTGGTGCAACTGTCGATTGCCTTGCAGAAAATGGGCGATCAACCCCGTGCCAATCAAGCGTTGCTGGCCGGGCTTGCGGCGTCACGTCAACCGAACGACTGGCTGGCCGACTACGGTAGCCCGCTGCGCGATCAGGCGTTGATTCTGGCGTTGCTGGAGGAGAACGACCTGGGCCAGGGGGCGCGCGAAGAGCGTCTGTTCGAGCTGTCCGATCAACTGGCAGCCAGTCCGTATCTGTCGACACAGGAGCGTAATGCGTTGTTCCTCGCCGGTCGTGGTTTGCTGGGCAAACCGGAAGCCAACTGGACCGCGCAATTGAGCAGTGGCAACGAAACCCGTGAGCTGAACAACAACCAGCCGGGCCTCAAGCTGGAAGGGCCGTTGCTGGCTTCGCCGCTGTCCCTGCGCAACGAAGGCAGCGAGCCGGTCTACCAGCAGCTGACGATCTCCGGTTATCCACAACACGCGCCGGTACCGGGTGGCGAGAACCTGATGATTCGCCGCGAATACCTGGGCATGAACGGCCAGCTGTTGGACCTCAGTGACCTGGCCAGCGGCGATCTGGTGCTGGTGCACATTGCCGTCAGCGCCAAACAGCGCGTGCCGGATGCCTTGGTGGTGGATTTGTTGCCGGCGGGCCTGGAGCTGGAAAACCAGAACCTGGCACAAAGCGCTGCGAGCCTGGAAAACGCCAGCAGCCAGGTCAAGGAGTGGCGCGAGTCAATGCAGAACGCCAGCCTCAAGCACCAGGAGTTCCGCGATGACCGTTACGTGGCGGCAATGAATCTGGAGGGTCGCGATACCTCGCACTTGCTGTACCTGGCACGGGCTGTCACCCCGGGTATCTACCGCGTACCGCCACCGCAAGTGGAGTCGATGTACCGGCCGAACTGGCAGGCCGTGGGTGAAACCGTACCGCAGATGGTGATCAAGGGGCGCTGATTACCCTAGGGGGAGTTGATCGTTCCCGCGCGCGAGCGTGGGAGCGATCAAGTTGGGGCGCTGATCCGAATCAGTGAATCACCCAGCTCAGCACCCACAGTCCCAGCATCAGCCAGATAACCCCGACGATAACCGATGCACGCATGAAGGCGCGAACGGCCGAGTACAGCAGCATCAAACCGATGACCAATGCGATGATGCTGATGACCGAGGTGTCCATGCCCAGTGCCTGCGACAGGCCCTCGACAAAATTGCCGCCTGCGGAAGTCAAGGTATTGAACAACCCACTGAGCACCTCGACGATGAACCGGATGACCGACCCCAGCGCCTGGCCGAGCCACTCGAAAAAGCTTTCTACCTGCATGTGTGCGTCCTGATGAAAGTCTGTAAGGGCGTTGCCAGCGCTGAACCTTTGGCCATTGCGTGCAGGCTGGAGTTCCCTTGAGGCCTAGAGGTTTGCGGTGTTGAATGTGCGGATGATAACGCAGCACATGCGTTCCCTGTGGGAGCGGGTTTGCCGGCAAAGGGCGCGACGGGGTGTACCAGGTAGGGCGCGTTCGCCGGAAAGCAGGCTTCTGCGGATTGGCCGCTGGGTGGTGGGCGGGGCGTTGCTGGTGGTTGTGCTGCTCTGGCTGGCCGACCGGATCTGGCCGCTGCCCTTGCCCGGGGACGATCTGGCGCGGGTGGTGCTGGCCGAAGACGGCACGCCGTTGTGGCGCTTCGCCGATGCCAATGGCGTATGGCGTTATCCGGTCGACACGTCGCAGGTTTCACCCTACTACCTCGACGCGCTGCTGACCTATGAAGATCGCTGGTTCTATCAACACCCGGGGGTCAATCCCCTGGCGCTGGGCCGAGCCGCGTGGCAGAACCTGTTCGGCGGGCGGGTGTTGTCCGGTGGCAGCACCTTGTCGATGCAGGTGGCGCGTCTGCTGGATCCTCATTCGCGAACGCTGGCGGGCAAGTTGCGTCAACTGTGGCGGACCGGGCAGTTGGAGTGGCACTTGACCAAGGACCAGATTCTCACCCTGTACCTCAACCGCGCCCCTTTCGGCGGTACGCTGCAAGGGGTGGCGGCGGCGAGTTGGGCGTATCTGGGCAAGTCGCCGCTGCACCTGACCCAGGCCGAAGCCGCGCTACTGGCAGTGTTGCCACAGGCGCCGAGTCGCTTGCGTCCGGACCGTCACCCGGCGCGTGCGCAAGCCGCGCGCGACAAGGTGTTGCGCAGGCTCGCGGCGTACCGGGTGTGGCCGCAGACCGTGGTCGATGAAGCCCTGGAAGAACCCTTGTTGCTGGCACCACGCCTGGAGCCAAGCCTGGCGCCGCTGTTGGCGCGGCGGTTGAACCGCCCGGACAGCCCACCGCTGATTCGCACCACCCTCGATGCCAACCTGCAGCGACGGCTTGAAGACTTGTTGCTGGGCTGGCGCGCGCGTTTGCCGGAGCACACCTCGGCGGCGATTCTGGTGGTCGAGGCAGAAACCATGGCGGTGCGTGCCTACCTGGGATCGGTGGACATCAACGACACCCGACGCTTTGGCCATGTCGACATGATCAGTGCCATGCGCTCTCCCGGCTCGACCCTCAAGCCTTTCCTCTATGGGATGGCGTTGGACGCCGGGCTGATCCATTCCGAGTCCTTGTTGCAGGACGTGCCACGACGTTATGGCGACTATCGACCAGGCAATTTCTCCATGGGGTTCAGTGGTCCGGTGCCGGCCAGCAGTGCGCTGTCGACTTCACTGAACCTGCCCGCGGTGCAATTGCTGGAAGCCTATGGGCCGAAACGCTTTGCCGCCGAAATGCGCATGGGCGGCATGCCCTTGGCCCTGCCACCACTGGCCGAGCCGAACCTGTCGTTGATCCTTGGCGGTGCCGGCAGTCGCCTGGAGGACCTGGTCAGTGGCTACAGCGCATTCGCCCGTGGCGGCAAGAGCGCCACTGTCCGATTGCAGCCTGACGATCAACTGCGCGAGCGACCGCTGCTGTCGCCGGGCTCGGCGTGGATTGTGCGGCGGATTCTCAGTGGTCAGGCCCGTCCCGACCGTGACCCGCGTGCCGAGTTGGTGCAGCGTCCGCTGCTGGCCTGGAAAACCGGTACCAGCTACGGCTTTCGCGATGCCTGGGCCATCGGCGTCGGCCCGCGTTACCTGATCGGCATCTGGATCGGACGCCCGGACGGCACGCCGGTACCGGGGCAGTTTGGCCTGGCCTCGGCGGCCCCGTTGATGCTGCAAGTGCATGATGTGCTGATCAACCGTGACCGCCAGCGCGGCATCAGCGCACCGGTACAGGCGGTGCCCGCGAATGTCGGGGTCGCGGCGATCTGTTGGCCGCTGGGCCAGCCGATGAGCCGCAGTGACCCGAACTGCCGACGCCAGCGCTTCGCCTGGACGCTGGACGGCACCACGCCACCGACCTTGCAGGCCCTGGACCAGCCCTTGGGCGTGGGCCTGGTGGAAAAGATCTGGGTCAATGGCAAAGGGCTGCGTGTCGACAGCAAATGCTTGGGCGCCGTGGCGCGGGATATCGCCTTGTGGCCGGCACCGCTGGAGCCTTGGCTGCCACGCATCGAACGCCGTGAAGCACGCTTGCCGGCCAATGATCCGGATTGCCCTGGACCGGTACTGGCGGCGTCTTCACCGCTGTCGATTGTCGGCGTGCGCGATGGTGATCAGGTGCGCCGGCCCGCGGCCAGCCGGGAGCGGCTGCGGCTGAAGTTATCGGCACTGGGTGGGACTGGACGGCGTTGGTGGTTTATCAATGGCACCCCATTGGGCGACAGTGCCAATCAGGACAGCATCAATGCCACCTTTGAACAGCTGGGACGCGTCGAGTTGAGTGTGCTGGACGAGGGTGGGCAGACCGCGCGGGTCGAGTTCAGTGTGGTCGAATGACCTACCGATCGACCGAGCTTGCCTTCATCGACCATCCGCCCGAAGCTATACGCCTTCAGGAGAGCCCGATGAACCTTGTTGAACTGACCGAACGCCTGCACAGCATCCGCGACCGCAATGACTGGCGGCAATTTCACAGCCCGAAAAACCTGGCCATGGCCGCCAGTGTGGAAATGGCCGAACTGGTGGAAATCTTCCAGTGGCTGAGCGAGGACCAGTCGCGGCAACTGCCGCCGGAAAAACTCGCCCATGCCGGGCAGGAAGTCGGTGACATCGTGCTTTATCTATTGCTGTTGTGCAGCGAACTGGGATTGGACATGGAGCAGGTCGTGCGCAGCAAGCTGGCGGACAGCGAACGGAGGTTCAGCTGATGAGCGACCGTCATTTCGACCAGTTGGCGACCCGTTTCGCCGAAAAAATCTACGGTGGGGCCAAAGGTGCGATCCGCCTGGCAGTGCTGCAGGCTGACCTGGCCGAGATCCTGCCAGATCGTCCACTGCGGGTGCTGGATATCGGCGCGGGCCTGGGCCACATGTCGCTGTGGCTGGCCGAACGTGGCCATCAGGTCACCCTGGCCGAGCCCGCCGAACCCATGCTGAACGGCGCGCGCCAGCGATTCGCCGACGCCGGGCAAACCGCAACCTTCATCCAGGCGCCATGGCAGGAACTGCTGGGGCAACTGACAGAGCCTTATGACCTGGTGCTGTGCCATGCGGTGCTGGAGTGGCTGGCGGAGCCTCACGCGATTCTGCCCGTGCTGCATCAGCTGACCACTCAGGACGGCTGGTTATCGCTGGCGTTCTACAACCGCGATGCCTTGATTTACCGCAACTTGCTCAAGGGCCATTTCCGCAAGATGCGCAAGAACGACATGGCGGGGGAGAAACAGAGCCTGACCCCGCAAATGCCCCTGGATCCACGGGAGTTGGCGACGCAACTGCAAGGCTTGTGGACGGTCGAAACCCAGAGCGGCGTGCGGGTTTTCCATGACTACATGCCGGTGGAGTTCCAGGCCCGCGCCGAACTGATCGACCTGCTGGAAATGGAACTGGCCCACCGTCGGCATCCGACGTTCGC
Organism: Pseudomonas sp. FW300-N1A1; assembly: GCF_058789115.1. NCBI lineage: Bacteria > Pseudomonadati > Pseudomonadota > Gammaproteobacteria > Pseudomonadales > Pseudomonadaceae > Pseudomonas > Pseudomonas sp. FW300-N1A1. The sequence goes on from NZ_JBYTBK010000014.1 coordinate 102,693, forward strand.
CGGGCTCGGGCGTTACCTGCACTGGATCTGTCGTCCGGCCTGAAGCCGGCATTTGTGGAGAGCACCATGAAACGCCATCCGGGATTGATCCTGCTGTGCCTGGGGCTTACCGCCTGCCAGGGCAGCAATCCGTATGTCGCCAGCTCCAACCCGTTGCCGCCGGCCCCGCCGCAAGCCGCCAAGACTTTTGACCGCAGCGCCTATCCGGCCGCGCCTCGAGATTATGCGCGTTACCGCAGTTGGGCCTGGCTCGACGGCCAGTTGCCCAGCGGTTCGACCTGGGCCGACTCGGCGCAGATCGCCGAGTTGGTCAGCAATGCCCTGGATCAACGGGGCTTGCGTCCATTGCATGACAACAGGGCGGCCGATCTGTGGGTCAGCGCCGAGTTGCAACAGGACACCCGGCTGCAACAGGTGCAGGACGACTACGGGTATGGCGCCTACGGTGGCTACAACCGCTACGGTGGCGGCTATGGCAGTGGGTACGGCATGTACAACACCGTTCCCGTCGTGCGCACCTACACAGTGCAAGTGCTGGTGGTCAGGGTAGACCTGTACGACGCCCAAACCGGGCAACTGGTCTGGAGTACCAGTGCCGAAACCGGCCTCGACGACAGTGAAACCCAGCGTGCAAAAGCATTAAGGGAGGCTGTAGAAAAGGCGGTAGCGGCGTATCCTCCCGGTTAATGATACGCATTTGGTTGCGTGTCCGAACCGGAGAAAAATCATGTTTCGCCGCCTCGCTTTACTGGCCTGTGTCGTGCTGCTCAGTGCTTGCCAGTCCAACCAGATCAATCACGACTATGACGCCAGCCGCGACTTCAGCGCCTATCGCAGCTGGACCTGGAAAGAGCCTGCCCTGCAATACCGTCCCGATGATCCGCGGATCAAGAGTGACCTCACCGAGCAACGCATTCGCCAGGCCGTGGCCGACCAGCTCGACCAGCGTGGCCTGCGCCCTGCCACCGGTGGCAGCAAGGGTGATCTCAATGTGCAGACTTACCTGATCGTCGAGGAGCGTCAGCAACAGGTCACCACCAACTACGGCGGCGCCTGGGGCAATCCCTGGAACGGCTACTATGGCGCGCCGATGTACAACGAAACCCGCAACGTGACCTACAAGGTCGCCACCCTCCAGATCGACCTGATCGACGGCAAGGACGGCAAGCTGGTCTGGCGCGGCAGTGACGAGCAGATGCTCAGCAGTTCGCCGAATCCTACTGATCGCAGCAATGCGATTCGCGAGACTGCCCGACGGATTCTGAGCAACTACCCACCGAAGTAATCCCGGAGGTAAAGGCCGACCCAGGGTGAGGCCGGCTATCCGTGAGCGGGGCTGGCAAGTTGCCAGCGCCGGCTGCGAGACTTGACTACACTTCGAGCACTGCTGGAGGTAGCGCCTGGCCGTGTGCCGGCAACGGAGTGCTCGATGTCTCCACGTTCGCGGTTTTGCGGTCCAGCCGGGCAGGGTGGTGCGATTGGTTTGATCGCCGCGTTGACCCTGGCCCTGGCCCTGCTGTTTATGCTGCTGGTGATCGACACGGGGCGGCTGTATCTGGAACAGCGCAAGTTGCAGCGGGTCGTCGACATGGCGGCGCTAGAGGCGGTGACCCGAGGTGGCAACTGCCTGCCGGGAACCAGTGCCGCGGCCTACGCGGTTCAGAGCGCGACGCGCAATGGGTTCACCCCGAACGTTGATCGAACCCTCACTACTCACTGCGGCACGCTGGCGACCGGCGCAGATCATGTGCGCTCGTTTACCGCCGATGCCAGCAAGTCCGAGGCCATACGCGTCGTTGCCCAGCACACGGTGCTGCGCAGTGTTGCCGCGGGTGTGGGGGCGTTGTTTTCCAGCGACGGGGTTGAGCTGCATACCGTGCTCAGCGCCACAGCAGTGGCAGCGCCGCCTTCGCCTCTGGCCATGCTGACGATCCGCAGCACCCTGGGTGTCATCGATAGCAGTAAATCTGCGCTTCTCAACGCGCTGATCGGAGGCATGCTGGGCGGTCAACTGACGCTGATGGCCGGCGGCTGGGATGGATTGGCCAATACCACGATAAGTTTGCTCGGTTACCTGGATCAGTTGGCGATAGACCTGCATGTGCAAGCCGGGGACTACGAGACACTGCTCAACACAACGGTAACGCCTACCCAACTGATCGATGCGGCGGTACAGATACTGAGTAAAGGTGGCGCGGCGGCGAGTGGCACCGTTCAGGTATTGCAGTCGGTCAGCGCGATTTCCAGCAAGGTGCAGTCGCTCAAGCTGGGAGATTTGATCAGTGTGCAGGCAGGCACGTCCGCAGCGGGTCTGGACTCCAGCCTGCAGCTCTTTGAGCTGGTTCAGGCGATTGCCCAACTGGCCAACAGCCAAAGTGCGGCGGCGGTATCGTCTCAACTGAGCGTGCCGTTGATTGGCAATGTTGGCGTGCAACTCAAAGTCATTGAACCTGCGCGGTTGTCGGCCATTGGCAATCCAGCGTTGGCGAAGGCCGGACTGGCAACAGGCAAGGATCAGATCTTTGTTCGCACGGCCCAGGTCAGGGCGCTGATCACTATCGAGCTGCCGGTACTCAAGGCCATTCCCCAGTTGACGTCAGCGCTTCCAGACCTTTTGACGCCCGTCTCGGGTGTTGTAAACAGCCTGTTGAGTCTGGACCTGGTGGGTGTGCTGAGCTCGGCGTTATGCCTGGTTCTCGCGCCTTGCGATCATACGGCTCTGACGATTGACCACAATCTGGACATCAGCCTCGAAGCCGCCAGTGCCAAAAGCTATGTCACCGATTACAGCTGTGCGAGCGAGGCCTCCAAAAGCCTGACGGTCCAGGCAACGACCTCGATGGTGAACCTTGGCATCGGCAAGATTGATCCTGCGCAAGCCTTTTCATCGGCAGCGGCCATTGTGGTTCAGCCCGTTCGCTTGATCGATATTGGCGTGCAAACCTGCTGGGGGATCTTCGGGTGTGGGCCGATCACGCCAGGCGCGGGCGGGGGGCTGAACCTGATGGCGCAAACGAGTATCGGGCAGCGCAACCAAAGCTTGATCTATCCACTGCCGCCCAATATCGGCCTGCCTGCGCAGTATCAGCATATCGCTACAACCAACATCGTCACCGGCCTGGCAGGTACGTTGAGCGGTCTTCAGGTGACCTCATACGCGCCTCCCAGTGGCAACGTGACGGGCAGTGCCCTCGCACAAGTGGCGGGGTTGTTGAGTCAAATCAGCGGCATTCTGGTCCATGCGATCCAGGGGTTTCTGGGGCCGCTGCTGGACCCTGTCGTCAATTCATTGCTCACGGCGCTGGGCATCAGTCTGGGCAATGCTGAGGTCGGGGCCAACCTCAGTTGTCATGCAGGAGGCAGGGCGCAACTGGTGATCTAAGGTTCTGTCTCGTAAGTACTGCTCCTTTTGACAACAACAGCCACTCGTCAAAAGAGGAACGTATTTATGAGGCAGGACACTAGATCAGTTGTGCTATCGGTAATTCAATACAGAACCTCGCACCTTCAGCCGAGTTACTCACGCTCAGCCGTCCGCCCATGTTGTTGACTATGCCATAGCTCACCGACAACCCCAGTCCGGTGCCGACGCCCGCCGGCTTGGTGGTGAAGAAGGGTTCGAAAATCCGTTCCAGCAAGCGCGGATCGATGCCGCCGCCATTGTCCTCGACGAAGAGTCGCACACAGCGTTCATCACACTCTGTCTGGACCCGGATCCACGGCTTGAACTCGCGATCATTCTCGCGCCTGCCCAGCAGGGCATCGCGAGCGTTGACCATCAGGTTGATCAGGACTTGCTCCAACTGATCGATGTGGCCGCGTACCTGCACGGCGAAACCGCTCTCGCTGATTTGCAGGTCGACACCTTTGCCGCGCATGCCTTCGGCCAGCAACGACAACGCACCCTCTACCGCGTGCAACGGGTTGAACGGTTGTTGCTCGATCTCCGAGCGCCGGCCAAACACCCGCATGTGATCGACGACCCGGGCTGCGCGCTGGACCTGGGCGTCGATGCGCTTGAGCTTGTCTTGCAGGTAGTCGACTTGTACATCGCCATTGCTCAGGCGCTTGAGCACGTTGACCACGGCCATGCGCATGACATTCAACGGCTGGTTGATCTCATGCGCCAGCCCGGTGGCCATTTCACCCAGGGTGGCCATTTTCGCGCTTTGGGTGAGTTGTTGCTGGGCGCGGCGGACTTCCGTGTTGTCGCGGCCCACTGCCTGTATCTCGAGCAGCCGGCCTTGCTCATCGAATACCCCGCGATCCGACCAGACCCACCAGGCGTGTTCGCGCCCTGGTAGCTGCAGGCAGATTTCCGCGGTACTCACCGCAAACTCCGGGGTCAACTGGCTCAAGCGCTGTACGAATGCGTCACGTTGTTCTACCGACAGCCAACTGCCCAGGCTCATCCCCGGCAGCTGTTGCGGCGAGCACTCCAGATAGGTTGCCAGTGGACGATTGCCGAAGGTCAATTTCAGGTCCGGGCGATAGCGGCAAATCATCGCCGGAGAGTCTTCCACCAGCATCCGGTAGCGCTCTTCGCTTTGCCGGACCTGCTCGGCGGCCAGCGTCGCTTGCGTAACGTCCAGCCAAAGCCCGACCGCTTCCACCGGCAGCCCCAGGTCATCGCGCAGCAGTTTGGCTTCGTCGAGCAACCAGTGGTATTCCCCGCGACTGTCGCGCAAGCGATAGCGCGTATGCACGGTGCCCTCGCGTAACAGTTGGCGGGTACGCTCGAAATAGCCGTCGCGATCCTCAGGATGCAGTCGTTCGATCAAGGCACCTTCGGCGCAGTCGGCCAATGTCCAGCCGAGCAACGGCAGCAGGCTGTCGCTGAAGAATGTGGGTTGTAGCGCGCCTTCGACGTATTGCTGCACATAGATGACCGCCGGAGAGCTGGCGACCAGGTTGGTCAGCCTGGCGTGGGCAGCGGCTGCATTGTGCTCTTGATTCTTGATGTCGCTGATGTCGAGCATGAATCCCACCACACGGCGTTTCTCACCGCTGCCCAGGGCCTGTCCCTGGAGTCGATACCAGGCGTGCGCCTGGCTGGCTTCGGGGCGATGCAAGCGCACACACAGTAACAAGGGCCTGTCGTGTTGCAGCAGGTCGTCCAGGCGACTTTTCAGTTCGATGCGGTCGGCGGGATGGATGGACTCCAGCCAGCGGGCCACCAACAACTTTGGAGAGTCCAGTTGCAAGGTAGCGGCCAGGGATGGCGCCAACCGTATCTCGTTGCCCTCGACGAACAACTCCCACCAGCCAGTGCCCAACAACCCTTGCAACGACTCCAGCCGCTCCAGTTGCTGATGTTGTTGCTGTTCGCGCACGCGGCTCAGCAGAGGGCCGGCCAGGGCGGCGGCCAGGCGTAACCAGTCCTGATCACTCAGTGGCGATCTGCTCTGGGGGGGAGGAAAAAAGCCGCAAAGCATCCAGGCGGTAATGCCATGGGCATCGCAATAGGGCACGGCCATCCCATCGGCATTTCCGAACAGCCCCTGCAAGCGCGGGAGGTGGCTGTTGCCCGGTGAGAAGCGCAGGTGCTGTGGCGAGCTGCCATTCAAGCTGTCCAGGCAAGTACCCAGGCGTTGACTGTCATGCCAGAGCGCCGGGGTATCGTGACGGGTGTACTGGATATGGATTTGCCAGCCTTGGTCCTGATCATCTTGCAGGGCCAGGGCGAGGCAGGGGATTTTCCAGTGCTGAGCGAGGTTCTGCAGTTGCTCGCCAGCGATTTGCGACAGGCGTGGCAGGTTGCACATCCGCAGCTTTTCGCTGGTTTGCTCGATCAGGTGCTGAAGCTGTTCCTGGCTGTTTACCTGCTCGCGCTCAAGCAACAGATCACTGATGTCCATCAACTGTAACAACCAGCCGTTTGCCTGCGGTTGAACCCAGCCGCGCAGGTGTAGTGGGGTCCCGGTCAGGCTCTGGAAATCCAGGTCGAGTGTGTGCCCTTGCCAGTCGGCCGGCCGTCCTTCGACGCACAGCGAGTGGCCAGGCATCAGGTAGTTGAGCAGGTGAGGTGATGCGGTGTCAGGGCGTGGTGATATGAGCAAGTGGCGCAAGTGGCCGGTTATCTGGATAACGTTTGCATCGTGGTCCAGATGCAGGTGCAGGCCACAGGTTGGCGTGGCGGGCATGTCAGGGGCATCGAGGACGTTCAAGGGCGTCCGTTTGCGCAAGCGAGCGAGGAGCTTGCCGGCGGAGCTCAAAATTGCAGACTCGAGGTCGCGCTCAAGGTTGTCGGCAAACTGGGCACGGTGCCGATCCCCGGTAATACCAGCAACGGGAAGACCTGGCTCAATTTTGCGCTGGGGTACGCGACAGTGACCGTCAGCGTGCTACTTGTGGTGTCGTACACCGAGCTGGTATCGACACCGACTTTCAGAGCGAACTGCTCGGGTATCCACGCCAGTTGCTGGGTCAGCACGGCGTTGGCCTGGTTCTGCAGCGCGGTCGGGTAGTCGGAGGTCGCAGGGTCCACCGCCACGGCACGCCGTACCGCCTCGGCGGTGGCCTTGTTGAATGATTGCATCAGCAGCAACGGCAAGCTGTAGGCCACCAGGCCGTAAAACACCGCGAAAAAGATCACGAACACCAGGGCGAACTCAATCGCGACGGCCCCTTTTTGCTGTTTGCGCAGGCTTGATTTCATGAGTGCGTCTACCCTGACTAGCATGACGTGCTATCAGCATAGAATCATTCAGTCAAAAGGGATGGTTTTTACCCGATGCAGAGTTTTGTCCTACTGATCTGGCTGGCGCTGTGCGCGGCTCAGGATGTTCAGCAACGGCACATCAGCAACCGGCTTACGCTGGGAGTGGGCGGGTTGGCATTGGCGTATCTGTTCTGGAGCGGTCTTACCTGGCTGGGTGCGAGTGCCGAGCAGGGTGGATGGGCACTGGCGCTGGCGCTGGCGTTTACCTTGCCTGGGTATGCATCGGGCCGGATGGGGGCCGGTGACGTGAAGCTGATGGCGACGATCGGTCTTGCGACCGAGCCCGTGCATTTGCTGGGCAGTTTTATCGGTGCCGGCGTGGCGAGTGTCCTCTGGTTACTGCTGGCGCCAAGGTTATGGCCGCATATTGCTCAAGGACTTAGAAAATCCATTCCGTATCTCGCGCCTGACCTGTCAAAAAACCCACCCTTCGCGCCGTTCGTGTTGATCGGCATGCTCGTGACGATGCTCTGCCTCCAGTAGCGGCACTGCGCTGGTATTGCTATGTACATAGTCGGAAAGTACGGCTACTTTCAGTTCAGCAGCTGTAGGGTTCCGGATCGTCGGTACAGCAACGTTCAGTGCTCGACCTGAACATGGAGTGGCGAGTGAACAAGCTCACATCGGCAGTAAAAGTGCTAGTGGTCGACGATCAACCGTTGATTGTGGAAGAGCTCTGCGAGTTCCTCGAGAGCAGTGGTTACCGCTGCATTCCTTGCGAGTCGGGCGTGCAGGCCATCGAGCGTTTCAGCGAAGACCCCGATATCGGCCTGGTGCTGTGTGATCTGCACATGCCGGACCTGGATGGCATTGAGTTGGTACAGACCCTGCAACGTCTGGCGGCAAAGGAGCGAGTGTTCGAGGCGATCATGCTCACGGGACGTGCCGACAAACAGGATGTGATCAAGGCACTGCGTGCCGGGTTTGCCGACTACTACCAGAAACCCATCGACCTGGGTGAGTTGCTCGAAGGCCTGCAGCGCCAGGAAGTCGCCCTGCAGGAACGGCAAAAGACGCTGCAACTGGGTCACCTGAACCAGAAGCTGCAGTACCTCTCTGAATCCATCGATGACCTTTACCAGGACCTCGACAAAGTCCGTAGAGCACCATTGATGAAGTCGCCCACAGGGGCGGGCGAAGACACTCCCGGTGCCGCCGAACGGGTGGAGATCCCCGCCATCTTCAATCAGCTCTCGCCACGTCAGCTGGAGGTCGCGCGATTGGTCGGCAAAGGCCAGACCAACTATCAGATCGCCTGTGAGCTGGGTATTACCGAGAACACGGTAAAGCTGTATGTGTCTCAGGTATTGCGCTTGACCCACATGCATAACCGCACACAGCTGGCGTTGGCGTTAACGCCGAGTCATTCGGGGATGCAGCGCAGGGTAACGGCGCATTAGGCACGCTGCTAGGAGGAAAACGCCCGGGCGATGGCGGTAAAGCCCGGCCCGCCCAGGACAATGAGCAAGGCTGGAAACAGAAACACCATCATGACCACCGACATCTTGGCGGACATTTTCGAGACGTACTCCTGCAGGCGTGTCAGGCGTCGATCATCGAGCAACTGCTTGAGTGCCAGCAGCGATTTCATCGCCCCACCACCTTGCTGGATCAGTTGCTGGAGAATCACGCAGGTGTCGTTGAACTCGTCCACGGCCAGCAACGTGGCGCTCTGATTCAATTCCTGGCCAAGCTCCAGTCCCGAGTCGACGCGGGTCAGAATCAGGCGCAACTCACTGGTCAGTTCCGGCAGCAGTTTTTGCGCTTCGGTGCTCAGCACACGTAACGCTTGCTCCACTGCCATGCCCGACTCGAACAGAATGCGTAGCAGGGGGATGAAGGTCGAGATCTCCGTGGCGATGATCCGTTGTCGGCGTTTGACCGCGTAGGCCAGCAAGCGCTTGGGTATCAGATAGCCTGTGCCCATTGCGAACATCGGTATCAGCCAAGGATGATTGGCGTTGGGGAAAAACACTTGTTGGCAAAACACCGCAAGCCCCATTACCAGCAGCGGGATGCCGACCTGAAATGCGGCATACAGAGAGCGCTCACTGGCCCGGCGCCAGCCAAGACGGCTGAGCAGGGTCTGGGTTTCGCTGTCGATGCTGATCGAGCGCTGACTGAACTTGCTGTCGCCGATCACCCGTAGCCAACTGCTCAGACGGTTGTCGCGCACCAGGTCACCTTGCAGGCGTTGCGCAACCTGACGCTCGCGTCGGCGTTGCTGGAGCAGACTGCCGAGCAGCAGTGCCATGGCGGCCAGGAGCAGTAGCACACTTGCCAGTATTGCCATTTCAAACACTCCGCAACATGCGCCATAGTGCCAACGAGCCGACGACCTGCAGCGCCAGCGAGCCGATCAGCATGTGCTGGCCGCTGGGGTCGTGCCACATGCCGAGCATGTAATTGGGGTTGGTGATCATGAAGTAGCACACGAGGCCGATCGGCAATAGCCCGAGTACCCAAGCGGTCATTCGGGTTTCACCGGTCATGGCCCGTAGCTGTCTTGCACCCTGGTCGCGCTCGCGGATCAGCTTGATCAGGTTCTCCAGCAGTTCGCTGGCGTTGCCGCCATAACGGTGGTTGACCTTCAACCCCAGGGCAAACATGCGCAGTTCATCCTGATCGTAGAGTTCGGCAAAGTCATGGACGGCATCGGGCAGGTTGACGCCCAGTTGCACGTTGCGCTGCACGCGTCCCATGGCGTTTTTCAGTGGGTCGGCACTGGCCTCGATGGCGCCCAGCACCGCGTCCGTCAGGGTTCGCCCGGACTTGAGGCTGCGCACGGTATGGTCGAGCAGCTGCGGCAGTTGTTCGATCATTCGTCGCAAGCGGCGTTGATAGCGCCAGGAGATGTACAGTCGCAGCGCCAGCGCAGGTAGCAGCAACAGGCTCAACAGACCCATCCAGCCAGCCACCGCGAAGCCGATCAGCATCGACAGCACCCAGAGTGTCAGCCAAAGGCCCAGGCGCTGCGTCGGATGTCCCAGGCCTGCCCGCAGGAACGCGCGCTCCAAGCCGCTCCAGGTGGTCTTTTGCACAACCAGTTCCGGTTGCCCCTGAGCCAGTCGGCTCAGCACGCGTTCGGTGTTGGTCTGACGCACGCCCTTGAAGAACAACCGGATCGACAGACACAGCAATACCAGGCACATCAGGCTGAGCAGTATCGGACCGATCATCGCGCACGCCTCGCCACGTCAATTGAATGTCAGGCCCGACTCACGGCGCAGCTTATCGCCAGCGGGGTTGACCGCTTCGCGCAGAAAGCCGAAGCCGGTTCGTCGATCGAAACGAAACAGGGTGTTGGTGACATAGACATCCTCACGGATGCCCACCACTTCCACCACCTCGCTGACGCAGCGTCGGCCGTCGGGCAGGCGCGTCAGTTGAATCACCACATCGAGCGCCGCGCAGATCATCTGCCGCAATGTGCGCTCGGCAACCTGGCGCCCGGTCAGGCCGACCAGTGTCTCCAGGCGCAACAAGGCGTCCTGGGCATTGTTGGCATGCACAGTGCTCATTGAACCGTCGTGGCCGGTGTTCATGGCGGTCAGTACATCAAGTACCTCAACGCCACGGATTTCCCCGAGGATGATGCGGTCCGGGCGCATCCGCAGGGCATTGCGGATCAGGTCGCTGGCCTTGACTTCACCGTGGCCCTCGGCATTCGGCGGGCGGGTTTCCAGGCGCACGACGTGCGGGTGGCCCAGTTGCAGCTCAGCGACGTCCTCGATGGTGACCAGGCGCTCATGCGGGTTGATCAACTGACTGAGGATGTTCAGCAGGGTGGTCTTGCCAGTGCCGGTGCCGCCACTGATGAGAATGTTGCAACGGCGCCCGACCGCTTCCTGGATGAAATCGTAGATCGCCTGGTCAATGGTCTGCATGGCCATCAGGTCGGTGCTTTTAAGCATGTCCTTGCGGAACTTCCGAATCGACAGGCACGGGCCGTCCAGCGCGATCGGCGGAATGATGGCGTTGACCCGGCTGCCGTCGGGCATCCGGGCGTCGACCATCGGCGAGGACTCATCCAGGCGTCGACCGAGTGGCGCCAGGATGCGTTGCATGACCCGTTCGACATGATGGGCATCGATGAAACGCAGGTCGCTGTGGTGCAGCACACCGTCTCGCTCGATGAACACACGGTGCGGACCGTTGACCAGAATCTCGGTGACGGTCGGGTCGCGCAACAGTACTTCCAGCGGCCCGAAACCGGTGAGCTCGTCGACGATCTCTTCGCCCAGGCGCTCCATTTCATAGCGTGAGATCGCCAGGTGCAGGCGAGCGATATATTCGGCGACCTTGTCGGTGACAAATTGCGAGAGTTGCGGGCGCGAGCCCTCCAGCAGGTTTTTTCCGGACTCTTCAATGGCGTCGATGATGTAGCGGTGCAGGACCAGTTTCAGGCCTTCGTGGTCTGTGTTGCCGAGAGCATGACGGGACTGGGCACCGAAGAGATGTTCACCGCTCATTTGCTGCCTCGCAGGCGGTTCAGCCAACTGACTTTGGGTTTGTCCAGGCTTTCGGAGCGCTTGGCCAGTTGCTCCCCAAGGGTGCGCAAGCTCTGTGTGAGACCTTCGTGTGGGGCCAGTTCGAACAAGGTCACACCCTGGTTTTTTGCGTTGAGCCGTACTTCCGGGCTGTAGGCCAGGGTGGCCAGGACTTCCAGGCCAAAACTCCTGCCCAGTGTTTGCGAGTCGGGAGCAACATTGCGCAGGTAACGGTCCACCAACAAGCGTGCATGTTCGAGCTTCATGCCTTTTTCGCGCCACTGGTTCAGCACCGCCAGGTTACGCCGGCAGTCGAGGACGCTTTGGTCGGTGTACCACAGTAATTTGTCGCAGTGGCTGACGAAGGTGCGCAAGGCTTCGCTGTCCGGTTGACCGGTGAGGTTCACCACGATGTGCTGGAAGTGTTGGCGCAAGGCGCTAAGCAGCATGTACAACTCGGCGGCGCTGGTGCGCTCCAGCGGTTCATCGTGGTCGGCATAGGCGAGGATTCGCAACCCGGCTTCGGCGCTGGTGAATGCGCTGTCGATCAAGGTTGCATCAAGACGTCGCAGATGCCGCAGCGCATCACCAAAGTGAAACGAACTTTCCAACCCCAACAACGCCAGACTGTCACCCCGTGGCAAACCGAGGTCCAGCAATAGGGTCTGCTGGCCACTCTTTTGTACCACTAGCGCCAGATGGCTGGACAACAGCGCACCGTCGGCGTCGCTTTGTGTACCGAACAGTACCGTCAGGCCACCCAGTTGTGTGTTGGGCGCAACCGATGGCAGGCGTTTGCTCAGGCGCCTGACCAGCCCGGCGACCTCGCTGGAGCGTGAGCCGTAGGAGACAAAGTCCCGTGCGCCGGCACGCATCGCGTTCAGCACCAACTGGTTGTCCATGCCGTCACCCAGGGCAACGATGGCCAGCATCGGTTTGGCTTCCAGTGCACCCTCGATCAATGCGCTCTGGGCTACCAGGTGTTCACGGTCCAGGCCGACAAACACCAGGTTGGTAAACGTCACGTCGACTAGCGCCAGCAGTTCATCAAGGCTACCGGCACCCGCGCTGACCACCTGCCCCAAAGGCGCCAGCGCGCCTTGCAGCCACTCAAGGTCGGTGTTGTTGCGAGTGATGGCGAGAAAGGTCTGGCTCAGGCTCTGACTCTGGTTCATGGCGATAACCCGCAGCGTTAGTCGAAGTGGATCACGGGGGTGTACAGCGGCACGCAGCGACTTTGCATGGGCATGCCTCTTTGCTCAATCAAGGGGTTTGTTGGGTAACCTGGTTGCCGCGAATCACCTCGATGCCGCGCCGTGGTGCCGCTGTTGGCCCGCTGCTCACCGGAGAGGTTTTTACCGCGCCGCCCACCGCCAGCTGGGCGAACTGGAAGAGTTGTCGATTGGTGGTATCGATGTGGGTGGGTGAGCTGCTTTCACCCGCCCAGTATTTGGCCAGGCGTTGTTCTTCGCTGCTGCGTACCGCCAGGCGCAAGGTCCCCGATTGCGTTGCCAGCATCAGCCGGCTCAAGAGTTGCTCGGGTACTGCCAGCACTACGGTACGGGCCGTGATGCGACGCTGATCCTGCTTGAGTTTTTCTTCGGGGGTGGCGCTGGGCGTGGCAGGTTTACCATCGTTGGTCAGGCCGAACTGTTCACCGATGCCCAATACGCGCATGGCCGGAATCACGATTTGTGCCGACTGTTGCACATTGCTCTGGTCCTGACGCAGGTACAACAGCACATCGACGTAGTCGCCTGGCAGCAGCTGCCCGCCGACACCAATGACTTCGTCCACCGCAACGGCCAGGGCGCGCTCGTCCTTATGGATCATTCGCGCCAGCGGTCCACCCGCGTCGAAGCTGTCGTCGCTCAGCCAGGTGCCGATACTCAAGTGTCGCCACGGGGTCCGGCCGATAGCCTGGTCGAGGCTGCTCAAACTGCCAGCAGGAGCGCTACGCAGTTTTTCCAGGGCTACATCGGTGGCCGTCAAGGGGATAAATGGCGGTACATCGCGCACCAGCACCACCACGGTTTGGCGGGTCTGGTCTTCGGCATTCGCGATGGTCTTTTCAACCATGGTGGGAGCTGCGGGAGGCGGAACAACCGATTCTGCAATCGGAGCCGGTTGCCGGCTCAAGACCAGTCCCCAGTATCCGACAATGATGGCTGCGACCAGCAAGAGTCCAGCCAGACCCATGGTGACACGACTGTTCATGACGGCTCTCCCTTTCCTGCTGCATCATCGGCTCGTGACACTCCACGAGATAACGTCGCAACCAGGCAGCTATGAACAAGCAACGATTTGGCTATTTGAAGGTAGCGCAGCTAATCCAAAATGCCATTACTGAACTTTAAAATAACTCGCGCAAAGATGAGGTCCCTGTAAATGCGAAGTTGGTTGGATGCCAACGGCCGGATTACTACTTTGTAATTAGTTGGTTCTTACAGTTGCTGGAGAAGGCTTTGTTGACAATGCTCCGGTGGCACAGAGGAATCATGTCGCAGTTCCGTTTCATTCGCGCCTTTGGCGCAAGGAGAAGTCTGATGACCCTTCACTTGCTGGTACTCAAAACCCGTCAGTTTTTCAACCGGACCGAAGGCGCATCAGCGATTGAGTACGCGATTGTCGCTGCGATGGTCGCCACGTTGGTGGTGTTGTTTATCTCACCGATCGGAACCGAGGTTTTCAATATATTCAACGATGTTCTCAAAGGGCTGGGGGGTACTGCGGTGGTCAAGCCGGCTTGACACGTTGATCAATTCGGCGGCATCGACGACGGTGGTTTGACCTTGGTATTTCCGCTATGGATACACCACATGACTGACCTTTCCACGCCACGACAGCAACTCCTGTTGGTGGACGATGAAGAAGACGCCCTGTTGGAGTTGGCTGAACTGCTGGAGGGTGAGGGCTTTTGTTGCCTCACGGCGACTTCAGTCAAACTTGCCCTGCAACATCTGACTCGCCACCCCGATATCGCGCTGGTCATCACGGATCTGCGCATGCCCGAAGAAAGCGGCATGTCGTTGATCTGCCGTCTGCGTGAGCACACCTTGCGTCAACACTTGCCGGTGATAGTCACCTCGGGTCATGCCGACATGGATGATGTCAGTGACCTGTTGCGCCTGCAGGTGCTGGACCTGTTTCGCAAGCCCATTTATTACATCCGTCTGCTGGAAACCCTGAACAACCTTTTTCCACAACCACACGTGCGATCGGTCACGTGTTGAAGGCAACATGAGAGTGTGACCACGACAAGCAAGCGACCCGCCATGAGCGTAATGCTGTTCAATTAAGGATAGGGTTGCTCAATACATCCCCCGTGGCGAGCGAGCTTGCTCGCGCTGGGCTGCAGAGCAGCCCCAAAAA
>NZ_JBYTBK010000015.1:0-116430 GCF_058789115.1 Pseudomonas sp. FW300-N1A1
CACGGTCTGTACTGGCTAGAGTCAGATGCTGGCTTTTAGTCCCACCACCCCTACAAGTCTAAACATACAAGCTGGCTCGCCATGGTGTTACGGCAAGGTCGGTGCGTTCGGTACCGCCAATTCCCCCTCACACGCGCCGCGCAACTGACTTTCAAACTGCTCGATGATCGCCGTCCACCCCTGACGGCTCGCGTGCTGACGTGCATTCAGGCGTATGCAGCGCAGGGCCTCCGCTTCCTCCAACAGCCAGCCAGCGGCATCGCAAAAGGCGTCTTCATCCCCTGGCATCGCCACGACACCGTTGTAGCCATGGCGAATGTGCTGCGCCGCGGCGGCCTGATCGTAGGCCACCACCCCAAGGCCTGAGGCCAGTGCTTCCAGTACCACATTGCCGAAGGTTTCGGTCAGGCTCGGGAACACGAAAATGTCCCCGGATGCATAGTGGCAGGCCAAGGCTTCACCGCGTTGTGAGCCGCAGAAGATTGCATCGGGCATGTCCTTTTCCAGGGCGGCGCGCTGTGGTCCGTCACCGACCACGATCAATTTCATCCGACGCTGTGGATAAGTTGATTGCAGGTGTTGGTAGCAGCGTTTGAGCAACCCCAGGTTTTTTTCCGGGGCCAACCGGCCCACGTGAATCACCGCGATGTCGTCATTGGCCAGCCCCCAGCTTTCCCGTAGAGAGCCCAGGCGTTTGGTCGGGTGGAACAACTGGCTGTCGACTCCCCGGGACAACAGCGCCAGGCGCTCGAAGTGCCGACGCTCCAGTTCCAGGCGCTGGCTGGCGCTGGGCACCAGCGTCAGTTGGGAGCGGTTATGGAACCAGCGCAAGTAGTGCGTCAGCAGCCGGGTCAACAGCCCGAGGCCGTACTGGCTGGAGTACTGCTGGAAATTGGTGTGGAAACCGCTCACCGCGGCAATGCCCAATCGCCGTGCTGCCCGCAAGGCAGACAAGCCCAATGGCCCCTCGGTGGCGATGTAGAGCACGTCCGGGCGCTGACGCTTCCAGCGCCTGAGCAGCTTGTGCATCGACGATTGGCCCCATTGCAGTCCAGGGTATCCGGGCAGCGGCCAGCCTCGGCAGAGCAACAGCTCGTCATCACTGGCTCGGGCCTGATCGCCCGCCTGGCGCGGTCGCACCAGTTCGATCTGGTGCCCACGCGCGCGCAATCCATCGCACAAGCGGCCAAGGGTATTGGCCACACCGTTGATTTCGGGTGGAAAGGTTTCGGTGATCAGGGTGATGTGCAGGGCTGTCGTCATAGCCTCAGTGTCGGCTGAGGCCGTGTCGTCATTGTGTCAGCGCGATGACGAATTCATGAAGGGTCAGCCTTGCTTGGCCACCAGGTTTTCCGCGCCGCGCTCGCGCACCCAGAACAATGTCGCCCCAGCCACGGCGGCCGGCATCATCAGGATATTGACCACGGGAATCAGCAGCACCAGGTAAACGCTGCCGCCAAAGCCCATGCTCTGCCAGCGTTTCTCGCGCAGCCAGGCGAGCATCTCGTTCCAGCCCAGCTTGTGGTTGTCCGCCGGGTAGTCGATGTACTGGATCGCCATCATCCACACGCCGAAGACCAGCCACAGCGGTGCGGCAATCAGGTTGAGCACGGGAATGAACGACAGGATGAACAGCGCCAGGGCCCGGGGCAGGAAGTAGCCGAGCTTGCGCATCTCGCGGGCGAGGGTGCGTGGGATCATGGCGATCAGTTCTCCCCAGCTGAAGGCCGGGAAATCGTCGGTGCCACGCACCACCACTTCGACTTTCTCCGCGAGAAATCCGTTGAAGGGGGCAGCGATCACGTTGGCCAGCATGGTGAAGCTGAAAAACACCATCAACACCACCAGCACCACGAACAGTGGCCAGAGCACATAACTGAGAAAACTCAGCCAGTCGGGCAGGGAGGGCATCAAGGTGTCGACCCACAGGCTGAACTGATGGCTGGCCAGGTAGATCAATCCGACGAACAGCACCAGGTTGATGGCCAGTGGCAACAGCACAAACAAGCGCAGGCCGGGACTCAGGATCAGCTTGAGGCCTTCGCGCAGGTATTGCGGGCCGGACAGAACGGGGGCGGGCATAGTGTGCTCCGAGCAATGAGAAACGCGCCGACCTTACCGGCTTTGCCCGGCAGGCGAAAGCACGGTAACGGCATCGACATTAACTGTAACAAAGGCGCCTATAAATAGACCTCCGGTGTATAGAGACCGCCTATGAGCTGGATTGTTAAACCGTATTTCCTTAATCTTCGCCTCCTCGATACGCTGCACCCATTATTTTTCAGGGCTGTCCCACTATGGCGCTTCCCCAAGCGTCGGCACGGTCCTTTTTTATTCCAGCCGGCAATCCGGCATCCGCGCCAGGTAGTACCGGCCGGTCGATAGGAGTGAGTCATGTCTGATGTACGTCATTCGCGAGTGATTATTCTCGGTTCCGGCCCTGCCGGTTACAGCGCTGCGGTCTATGCCGCCCGCGCTAACCTCAAGCCGTTGCTGATCACTGGCATGCAGGCGGGTGGTCAGTTGACCACCACCACCGAAGTCGACAACTGGCCGGGCGACGTTCACGGCCTGACCGGCCCGGCGCTGATGGAGCGGATGAAAGAGCACGCCGAGCGTTTTGAGACCGAAATCGTTTTCGATCACATCAATGCCGTCGACTTTGCTGCCAAGCCGTACACCCTGATCGGCGACAGCGGCACTTACACCTGTGACGCCCTGATCATCGCTACCGGCGCCAGCGCTCGCTACCTGGGCTTGCCGTCGGAAGAGACCTTCATGGGCAAAGGCGTTTCGGCCTGCGCGACCTGCGACGGTTTCTTCTACCGCAACAAGCCAGTGGCCGTGGTCGGCGGCGGCAACACCGCTGTTGAAGAAGCCCTGTACCTGGCCAACATCGCCAGCAAGGTGACCCTGATCCACCGCCGCGAAACTTTCCGTGCCGAGAAGATCCTGATCGACAAGCTCAATGCCCGGGTTGCCGAAGGCAAGATCGAACTGAAGCTGAACGCGACCCTGGACGAAGTGCTGGGCGACAACATGGGCGTGACCGGCGCGCGCCTGAAGAACAACGATGGCAGCTTCGACGAGTTGAAAGTCGACGGTGTGTTCATCGCCATCGGCCATACCCCGAACACGTCGCTGTTCGAAGGCCAGTTGACCCTCAAGGACGGTTATCTGGTGGTGCAGGGCGGTCGTGAAGGCAATGCGACTGCTACCAGTCTCGAAGGTATCTTCGCCGCCGGCGACGTGGCTGACCACGTCTACCGTCAAGCGATCACCTCGGCGGGCGCTGGCTGCATGGCCGCACTGGACGCAGAGCGTTACTTGGACGATCTGCAGAACGCTTGATTTCGCGAGCGTTGAAATGAAAAAACCGGCCTTGGCCGGTTTTTTTATATCTGTCGATCAGTGCCGTCGTGCGATGAATGAGCTTTTGTGGCGAGGGAGCTTGCTCCCGCTCGGCTGCGAAGCAGTCGTCATCCGGTTTTAGGGTCGCTACGCGCCCCAGCGGGAGCAAGCTCCCTCGCCACAGTGATCGAGCCAAGCTCCTTTCAGCGGCGCGCCAGTGGCTGCTGCGTAAACTTCACACCCGCCAGGCCATGGGCAATCAGTGCCCGGATGTTGCCGTGATCACTGCCTTCAGGCGTCGCCACCACCGAGCGGTAGTGTTCGCCAAATGCCAGCAGTGCCTCTTCATCGCTCAAGCCTTCCAGCAGGGCCAGGCCCAAGGTCTTGCACGAACCTTCGTTCTGCCCGGCGGCGTTTTCCACGCCACCGTTGTTGAAGGCCTGTGGCTGGTAGTCGTAGCCTTCGGCAATGAACGCCAGGGTATCGGCGAACGCGTGTTCGCCGCTGTTCAGGCTGGCGCGCAGGGTGTTCAGGTCAGTCATGGGTTTTTCCTTTGGCGAACGCCGCTTGTTGCTCGGCGCTGGCTTCTTGCTGGTATTGGGCTTTCCACTCGGCATAGGGCATGCCGTAAACCACTTCACGGGCGTCGTCGAGGCTGACCTCGATCTGGCGTTCGTCAGCGGCGGCCTTGTACCACTTGGACAGGCAGTTGCGGCAGAACCCCGAGAGGTTCATCAGGTCGATGTTCTGCACGTCCTTGCGGCTGTCCAGGTGGGCAACCAGCCGACGGAAAGCGGCGGCTTCAAGTTCCAGGCGTTGTTGGTCGGTCATAGGTCTCTCTGAGCCAGCTTCAAGCGGCAAGCTTCAAGCTGCAAGATATGGATTACGTTGGCTTCTAGCTTAAAGCTTACGGCTTGTAGCTCAAAGCTCAGCGGCTTGCCGCGAGGGTGATCGACACCGACTCGGCAAAGCGCAGGGCGTGGGGTTTGTCGACTTCGACCTCGGCGTAGAGCACGCTCTGGTTGGCCATGACCAGGTCCAGCAACTCCTGGGTCAGGCGTTCGAGCAGCGCAAACCGGTTACCTTCCACGTGGGCGATGATCGCTTTGGTAATGGTGCGGTAGTTGAGCGCGTGATCGATGTCGTTATCGCGTACCGCGTCTTGGGCGGCATACAGGATGGTCAGGTTGATCAGGATGTCCTGCTTGTTGAGGATTTCATCCTCATTGATCCCGATGAAGGTCCGCAGACACAGGTCCTTGACCCGGATGCGGGCCATTCCTGGTTGAAGTTGTGGCATTGCTACTTGCTCCGTCCAATCAATTGCAGGAATTCTTGACGGGTGGTGCTCGACTCGCGAAAAGCGCCGAGCATCACCGAGGTATTCATGATCGAATTCTGTTTTTCGACGCCGCGCATCATCATGCACATGTGCTGGGCCTCGATCACCACCGCAACACCGGCGGCGCCGGTCACACGCTGCACCGCCTCGGCGATTTCCCGGGTGAGGTTTTCCTGGATCTGCAAGCGCCGGGCGAACATGTCGACGATGCGCGCAATCTTCGACAGGCCCAGCACCTTGCCGGTAGGAATATAAGCGACATGGGCCTTGCCGATGAAGGGCAGCAGGTGATGTTCGCAGAGTGAGTAGAGCTCAATGTTGTCGACGATGATCATTTCATCATTGTCAGAGGCGAACAGTGCACCGTTGACAATCTCTTCGACACTTTGCGCATAACCATGACACAGGTACTGCATGGCCTTGGCCGCGCGCAACGGGGTGTCGAGCAGGCCTTCACGGTCGGGGTCTTCACCCAGGCCGATCAGGATCTCACGGTAGTGCTGGGGCAATAACGTCATGGAACATCCTCGCGGGGCGGCTTACTTGACGTGCCGTCCGCCGTTGACGGTCAGGGTCGTGCCGGTGACATAAGGGTTGTCCAGCAAATAGCGCAGGCTCTGGTAGATCACTTCGGCACCGGGCTCGATGCCCAGCGCGGACTTGGCCAGTGCCTTGGCGCGGTAGGCAGCATCGTCGTCGGGGTTGAACAGTAGCAGGGCGGGGGCGATACCGTTGACCTTGATCTTCGGGGCGTACTTTGCCGCGAACGAAAGGGTCAGGCTGTCGAGCCCCGCTTTGCTGGCGCAGTAGGCGATGTGCTTGCTGCTGCCCTTGCGCGTGACATCGTCGCTGATGTGCACGATGTCCGCCGGGGTCGAGCGCTCCAGCAGGTCTGCACAGTGCAGGTTGATCAGGTAAGGCGCCAGCATGTGCACGCTGAACATCCGGGTAAATGCGCTCGCTTCGGTGTCAGGCGTTTCTGCCAGCCAGGAGGAGGCGTTATGCACGATGGCGCGCAAACAGTGGGTGTGCTGTTTCAGTTCGCTGATAAAGGCCAGGATCCCGGATTCGCTGGAGAAGTCCGCGAACAGTGTGATCGCCCCCAGATCGCGCAGGGTTTGCACGCCGGGGCGTTCACTGCGGTAACTGACGATCACCGGTTGACCGTCTTCCAGCAGCCGTTTGGCGCAATGCAGCCCGACACGCTGGCTGGCGCCGGTGATGAGGATCGGGGCAAGGGAAGGGGGCATGGGCAGCTCGCACGGCGGGTATGGCAAAACTATACCAGCGACGAGCCTTGTTAACCTATGCCAAGCGCACCGGTGGGGGATCAGCGATTCTGTGTGGAGGGCTCGGTGGGCAACGACCGTACAGGCGTGCTGTTCAACCAGCCGGCCAGCAGGCGGGTCGACAATGGAATGAAGAGGTAGACCATCAGCGGAGTCAGGGCCAGCGTGCTGACGAGCACGCGGGGCAGCATGCTCATGTCGTTGAGCAATGGACCGAGGACGAAGTTGAACAGCAGCGAGACCGGGAAAAACGCCAGCCAGATCGCCACGGCCTGTTTCCAGCGAGGGGGACGTTGCCCGATGGCACCGAACCAACCGTCGATGCCACTGACGCGATGCTCGGAGGGGTGGGCAAACAGGTCGCTGCCGCGCGCAAGCCACGTGGTGCGCGAGACGGAATGTTCCCAGGCGTGCAGGGTTTTCTCGTCGGCAAAGCGGAAGATGATCTGGAACTCGTCATCGTCGGGCGGCGGAGCGAGCACGCCAGAGCCCAGATAACCAGGGAAGTCGGTGGCCAGTTGTTCGCCTTCGCGCAACCAGGCGATCAGGTCCTGATAGCGCCCATTGGCAACGCGACGCGCCACCATCAGGGTGACCGGTGAGGTAGACATTTTGTATCTCCATATGACGTGCATGCATTTCCGGGTAAGAGGCATGCGAAACGCAGCGCCGGGGTAGAGGACTGCGCTAACAAACAGGCA
The DNA here is from genome assembly GCF_058789115.1 of Pseudomonas sp. FW300-N1A1. Taxonomy (NCBI): domain Bacteria; kingdom Pseudomonadati; phylum Pseudomonadota; class Gammaproteobacteria; order Pseudomonadales; family Pseudomonadaceae; genus Pseudomonas; species Pseudomonas sp. FW300-N1A1. The sequence goes on from NZ_JBYTBK010000015.1 coordinate 6,684, forward strand.
AGAATTATTCCTGATTGTGCGAAAAACACCAACGACCTTCGTCGAATGCCGCGCGCTTGAATGTCGGGGGCGCTTGAGGGATAAAGTAAGATCCGACTTGGCAAGGATGTCCACGCGCCCATGGAAGATACTGAGCTTCACGAGCCTTTATTGGCTCCTCTTGCCGTCAGTCAGGAGCAATTGTTCCCGATTCGAGAAGTGGCGCGCCTGACAGGCGTCAACCCCGTAACCCTGCGTGCCTGGGAGCGGCGCTATGGTTTGATTCAGCCGACGCGCACCGAAAGCGGACATCGACTCTACTCCATGACCGATATCGAGCAGATTCGCAGCATTCTTGGCTGGATTGGCCGGGGCGTGGCGGTCAGCAAGGTAGGGCGGATTCTGACCCAAAGCCGTGAAATCCGGGTTGTCTCGAAGATCATCCCGGATGAGCTGGGCCAGGCCGACTATGCCCAGTGGCAAACCCAGATCAAGGCTGCGCTGAGTCATTTCGATGATGTCGAACTGGGGCGTATCTACGGTCAGGTCTTTTCCACCTATTCACTGGCCGTGGTGTTCCAGGACATCTTCATGCCGTTATGGGCGCAGCTACTGCAACAGAAGGATGTCTTCGGACAAACCAGCGAGTGGGTGATGCTCGACGGGTTCCTGCGTACCAGGCTTCTCCAGCGTCTGATCATGTTGCGCGGTTCGCGGCCGGTGCGGGTCGCCGTGGCTGCCATCGAAGGGCACTGTCACGAGCTTGAGTTGCTGTTGGCGGCGTTGTATCTGGGCAGCGAGGACATGGGTGTCAGGGTACTGGCGTTGGGAAAGCCCTTTGATGAACTGACCCTGGTCTGTGAAAAAATCCAGCCCCAGGCACTGGTGCTGGTTTCCAATCGGGCGCCGACACCGGACTTCACTCGTCGTCTGAATCGTCTGGCAATGAGCCTGGATTGCCGTCTGCTATTGGTCGGCGATGCGTCGGACCTGGCACAGGACAGCCTGGCCGGGTCGTCCATTGGCTGCCTGGGTAGCGAAGGCGGGCTGATGCAACAGCGTCTGCAGCGGTTCCTTCTGGGAACGCTCGATACCTGATGCTCAGGTGTGCAGGGCAGGGTGGGTCAGGCGGTGTTGCTGAAGGATGTACTGACGCAACCGTTCGGTTTCGTCCTTGTCGCCCTGGTTGAGCCGATAGGCGTAGTAACCGTGTTCGGTTTCCCGCTCGAAGGTGCCGCGCAGGGCGATACGCTCATAACCTGAAGGGCTGAACCACAGCGCGAAGCTTTTCGGTGGCTTGGTGCGATTGCGCACTTCCAGCAGGACCCCTTTGAATGACACTTCATGTACCCACAGCATGCCTGGCTGGCCTTTGGCGTTTTCCAGCGCGACCGGCTCTTCAAGCACCAGGCGCCACGGGCGAACCATGGGGCCGTCTTCATAGATGCTCGGTACGCCCAGGCGCAAATGCAGCGCATGAAACTCGTCTTCGACCAGGTGCAGGGGGAAGGTTATCTGCTGGTTTTCAAACTGTGCCTGGATGGTCACTTGCTCGTGCGCTGCCAGGCGAGTCAGCAGGTCGCGAATTTGGGCGCCCCCATTCACCAGCAGGCTCGACGTTGCGTCACGCACGTTGAGCTGCGGGTTGTGTTGCATCATCTGGATGAAATCGAGTTCATCCTGAGTCAGAAGGGCATCGCGGTGCATGGTTTACTCGAAAGATATAATTACAAAGTCATTGGTGATTGTAGTTAGTGACCATTGATTCGTTCAGTTGTTTTGACCGTTTGTCGTATTGAGCGCCCGCAATTGGGCTTTCAATGTGCTCAACTCGGCTTCCAGTTGTTCGACCCGCAGTTGGGCCTTGACTTGGGCCGTGACGTTTTTTTGTACACCGACGAAATATGTCTGCTTGTCGCTTTCGTTATACACCGTTGAAAGCGACAGTTCATTCCAGAACGGTGTACCGTCCTTGCGGTAGTTGCGCAGGACCTCGCGACAGGAACCGCCGTTTTCCAGCGTTTCACGGATACTGCCCAAGGCGCGTTGATCGCGATCTCCAGACTGGAGAAAACGACAGTCCTGATAGAGGATTTCTTCAGCGCTGTAACCGGTGAGCTTTTCGAAGGCCGGGTTCACGTAGATCAGGATATTGTCTTCGCCTTCCCTTTCGGCAATCACGATTCCATCGTTTGAAGCGTTGATCACCAATTGCAGCAATTGAGCGTTGATCATCGAAGAGTCCTTTCTGCGTTGAGTGGTGCGTTGCATTCTATGACAGGCCGGGAAACTGTCCACTGGCTATCATTGCTGATTGAGAGTCAATCGCAGTTTTTTTGCGTCAGCTGTTAGTATTCCGGTTTTCACTCAGATTCAGGATCAGATTGATGAAAGTCGCCATCCTTTCCGGCTCGGTCTACGGCACGGCTGAAGAAGTCGCCCGACATGCGGCCAAGCTACTCAATGCTGCGGGGTTCGAGACCTGGCATAACCCGCGCGCGACCCTGGCGGATGTTCAGGCATTCGGCCCTGAAGCGTTTCTGGCGGTGACCTCGACCACCGGCATGGGCGAGCTGCCGGACAACCTGCAACCGCTGTACTCGATGATTCGCGATACGTTGCCAGCGGCCTGGCGCGGTTTGCCGGGCGCGGTGATCGGTCTGGGCGATGCCAGTTACGGTGATACCTTCTGCGGTGGCGGTGAACAGATGCGCGAGCTGTTCAGCGAGTTGGGGGTGCGTGAAGTGCTGCCCATGTTGCGCCTGGACGCCAGTGAAAGTGTGACCCCCGAAACGGATGCCGAACCTTGGCTGGCTGAGCTGATCAGCGCACTGCGCGGTTGATCGGACGCTCGCGCGACTATGCAGGGCAGTGTGACCAGACGCCGTTCGCCGGGGGCCTGCTCAAGTGGGTGTCGTGCCATGGGGCACGACCCAGTCGACTGGAAAATGTACTGACTCGTTAGGTCATTAAGCTGGCTGCCAATGCAACTACCCGAATGCCGATAGCTGACTAGACTGTTTTCACATGTTGAGAATAATAAGAACTGAGGTCTTGTCGTGAGCGCAGCCCCCGCAGCATCAACCCCGAATGTCAGAGATCAGGTCAGCGTCACCGAGTGGCAGGCGCGGGTGGATCTGGCCGCCTGTTATCGGCTGGTGGCTCTGCATGGCTGGGATGATCTGATCTTCACCCACATTTCGGCCAAGGTGCCGGGCACCGAAGATTTCCTGATCAACCCGTTCGGGATGATGTTTCACGAAATCACCGCGTCGAGCCTGGTCAAGGTCGATCGGGCCGGCAACAAGCAAATGGACAGTCCGTACGAGATCAACCCCGCCGGTTACACCATCCATAGCGCGGTGCACGAAGTGCGTCACGACGTGGCGTGCGTGCTGCATACCCACACGGCAGCGGGCGTAGCGGTTTCTGCGCAAAAGCAAGGCGTGCTGCCGATCAGTCAGCAATCGTTGTTTGTCCTCTCCAGCCTGGCGTATCACCCTTATGAAGGTGTTGCTTTGAACCATGAGGAGAAGGCACGCCTGCAAGAGGACCTTGGGCAGAACCACTTCCTGATGCTGCACAACCATGGGCTGCTGACCTGTGGCAGCACGATCGCCGACACTTTTCTGATGATGTTCACCTTCCAGCGCGCCTGCGATATCCAGGTGCTGGCGCAGAGTGGCGGGGCCGAGTTGATTGCCATCGAACCGCAGATCCTCGCCGGCGCCAGAGCGATGATTGCCGGCGTGACCAAAAGTGCTCAAGGAATGGGTGGCGCGCTGGCCTGGCCTGCGTTGCTGCGCAAACTCGATCAACAAGACCCGGGTTACAGACTCTAAATGTCTCTCGCCGAAATCCCGTTATGCGTCTGGCGCAAACGAAGCCAGAGCTTTGTGTTCCGTGGCCAGGCCATCCGCTATTGGGTGGCTGGCCAGGGCGAACCCTTGCTGCTGATCCACGGCTTTCCCACCGCCAGCTGGGATTGGCACTACCTGTGGCAGCCCCTGGCCCAGCGTTATCGGGTGATCGCTTGCGACATGCTCGGTTTTGGCGACTCGGCGAAACCCCTCGGCCATGAATACTGTCTGCTGGAGCAGGCAGACCTGCAGCAGGCACTACTGGCTCATTTAGGCATCGACCAACCCGTGCATCTACTGGCCCACGATTATGGGGACAGCGTGGCACAGGAGTTACTGGCCCGGCACGAAGAGGATCGAGCGCAGATTGCCAGTTGCGTGTTCCTCAACGGCGGGCTGTTTCCCGAGACTCATCGGCCGGTGCTCATGCAGAAATTGTTGCTCAGCCCCTTGGGCTGGATGATCGGGCGAGCCTTTACGCGAGATACCCTGGTCAAGAGTTTTCGGCAGATCTTCGGTCCCCGATCCCGCCTCAGTGAAAGCGAGCTGGACGATTTCTGGAGTTTGATCAACAGCAACAATGGGCCGCGTATCCTGCACAAGCTGATCGCCTATGTGCCGCAACGCCGTGCACTGCGCAATCGCTGGGTTCGCGCCATGCAGACGGGAGAGGTTGCACTACGGGTGATCGACGGTGAAGCCGACCCGGTGTCGGGTGGACACATGGTCGAACGCTACCGGGCGCTGATTGCCAATCCGGACACCGTGTTGCTGCAAGGCATTGGTCATTACCCGCAGATTGAAGCGCCGGTGCAGGTGCTCAAGCACTACCTGGCCTTTCGTGAGCATCTGAGTTCCCTGGCGTTGAAAGTCGCCTGTTCCTGATCGCCTGGCACACCGCTCGATCATCCCCCTGCCTTATCGTCCACCATTCAGCTTCAGCCCACTTGATTGTGAGTGCATGCCGTGTGCCCGACACTCGGGTTCACTGTCCTTGGGCCTGCTGGAGTTGGGTAATGAATGAGTCTGTGCGCTTCGAAGATAAAGTCGTGATCGTGACGGGGGCGGGCGGCGGCCTGGGACGGGCCCATGCGTTGCTGTTCGCCAGGCACGGGGCCAACGTGCTGGTCAACGATCTTGGCGGCTCGGCGCAAGGCGAGGGGGCCAACGCCAGCGCAGCTGACCGAGTGGTCGCCGAGATTCGCGAGGCCGGCGGTACTGCCATCGCCAACCATGACTCGGTGACCGACGGCGAGAAAATCGTTCAGCACGCACTCGACGCCTTTGGCCGGATCGACGTGGTGGTGAACAATGCCGGGATCCTGCGGGACAAGACGTTCCATAAAATGGACGACAGCGACTGGGACCTGGTTTACCGCGTCCACGTCGAGGGCGCCTACAAAGTCACCCGTGCCGCCTGGCCGCACATGCGCGAGCAAAACTACGGTCGGGTAATCTTCACCGCGTCGACGTCGGGCATCTACGGCAACTTCGGCCAGTCCAACTACGGCATGGCCAAGCTCGGCCTCTATGGCTTGACCCGTACCCTGGCCATCGAAGGCCGCAAAAACAACATCCTGGTCAACGCCATCGCCCCGACCGGTGGTACACGCATGACCGAAGGCCTGATCCCACCACACGTGTTCGAGCAACTGAAACCGGAACTGGTCAGCCCGCTGGTGGTGTACCTGGCGAGCGAAAACTGCCAGGAAACCTCCGGGCTGTTCGAAGTGGGTGGCGGCTGGATGGGTAAAGTGCGCTGGGAGCGTAGTCTCGGTGCCGGGTTTGATCCGCGCGAGGGTTTTTCGCCAGAAGAGGTAGCGGCCCATTGGCAGCAGATCTGCGACTTCGAAGGTGCGGCACATCCGAAGGACAACATTGAAGCGTTGAAGGAGATGATGGGGAATTTGCAGAAGTATTCGTTGTAACAAGTTAAAGGCCGCTGCTCATGCAGCGGCCTCGGTAGAGTGTTCGATCAAGTTACGATACTCGTATGTTGAACAGGGTGCTATTTCGAGTACTTTTTAACCAGTGCCGCCAGGTTCGCCGCTGTTTCCAGATCCATGGCGCCATCATATTTTTCAGGACGAAAATGCAGCTGGAATGCCCGCACCAGTTGCTGGAATCCAGACTTCGTGTTGGCCGCCTTAATGTCATACCCATAAGACTTGAAGAGTGTGAGTGACTGTTGGCGCGTGGGCAGTCCGTTTGTTTGATATTCGTTGAAAAAAGTGCGTTGAGTCACTGGGTCAAACCAGGCGCCGATACCCTTCAAATACAGCGCATGCCATGGAAATTCCGGGCCCGGGTCGCTCTTTCGGCCAATGGAAATGTCGGAGTGGCCCAGGACATTACGCGCACTGATGTCCGGGTAGCGCTTGAGTATGTCCAGTGCCAGTTGCTCAATCGCGGCGACTTGCAGAGGGTGATAAGGCGGAAAGTTGAAGTGTCCCTGATTGTCACTCGCCAGATTGACCACCTCGATACCGATCGAGGTGTCATTGAGATTGTTGCGATTGTCCCACTGGCTGACTCCGGCGTGCCATGCCCGCTGCCGTTCATCGACAAGACTGAAAATCTGCTGATCCGTGAGCCCGGCCTTGGCGTAGGTGGGGTCGGTAACGTCGGGGATCAGGTAATGAGCGCTGACGCTGGGGCCGGTCAGTGCTGCGATCGAACTTGAGAAGTTGCCGGCAGTGTAGTGAAGGATCAGAAATCGAATTCGGCTGTTGTAACCTTTGGTGGAACGGTATTGGGTATTGATGGGGAACATGATTGATAACTCTGCTATAGACGTATTTTAGTTGGCGTTTACCGCCAGTTAAAATTAGCCTATCAGTGAGGTATCGGTAATTGTGTGGCGCTTATCTGGTGCTTGTGTAGGAGAGGGCGTTAGTGTTGTCTGGCTTTGTATCGCCGGTGCTGTAGTGCCAGGTTGTAGTGAATAAAAACCTGCGCATAAAAAAGGCCGCTGCAAACGCAGCGGCCAAGGTAAGACGTTAGATCAAGGAGCTACAAATCAACGTCAGTGAACAGCGGGCAATGAATTGAATCGGAGGCTCAACTCATCTGAACTTTTTGGCAGGGCAAGTGGACGATCCACACTTGAGTGCCTTTGCGCATTCAGGGTGTTTCCCGTGAAAGCCAGACAATAGTAAGTTCTTCTTTGCATGGGAAAAATAGCGATTCGAGACATGCACTGTTACATCATTGGCAACAGTCGCGATCTCGACTTTGGTGCGCTTGCATCATGGGTGTGGCTGATACCCCCGTCATCCTGTCCGTCCATGCCCGGTTCAAAGTCCCGGGCCCGCAAGGGTATTGATCCTCGGAAAGTGCGCGGTTGAACGTCGAACCCAGGCGGTGGCCAAGGCCTTGGATTTTTTTACCTGAGTGCAGTCGTGCAGCGATCAGGTCAAGGCCGTGGCGGGTTCATGCCCCATGCGCCAGCTCACGGCCCGGGTTGCTGCCAACAGGCGCTGCGCCGCCGGCCCGTTTTCGTCGGCGTGGAACAAGGACGTCGGGCCGACGATGGTCAGCACGGCGGCAATCTGTCCAACCGCATTGAACACCGGTGCCGAGAGCGCATCGACGCCTGGCATCAGCAAGCCATGCACATGGTGCAGGCCGCGTTGGCGAATCTGTTCGCACAAGGTGCTGTAGGCCTGTTCATCGGCCAAGGGGTGAGCCTCTGCGGCCTGGACTTCCTGCTCTCGCAATTCGGCGGTTTCCCGATGCGGCAAGTACGCGCCGAATACCAGGCCGGTGGACGAACTGAGCAGCGGTAGCACCGAGCCTAACTGGGTCACCACCGTCACCGCCCGCACCGCAGGCTCGATGTGCACCACGGTTGCCCCCTGATTGCCCCACACCGCCAGGAAACAGGTTTCATTCAGCTCGTCGCGCAACTCGCTGAGTGGCAGGGCGGCGACTTTCAGCACGTCCATACTGTTCAGGGCCGCCAGGCCGACGCGCAAGGCTTCACGGCCCAGACCGTAGTGGTTGGTCGTCGTGTTCTGCTCGGCAAAACCGCTGGCGATCAGCGCCTGCAGATAGCGGTGAACCTTGCTCGCCGGCATCTGCACGTGTTCGGCCAGACGCGACAATGACGTCGACGGCGACAACTCGGCCAACGCCTTGAGGATGTCGGTGCCGACCTCGGCCGAGCGGACTTTCTGTTTACCGTTGCTGTCGCTGGTTGCGCGCGGCTTTTCCATGGTTCAGTCATGCCTGGAGATGAATGGGCGTCTTTATAGCTTGACGGTCAATACCAATCAAATTACGTTAAGCGTAATCGAATTACGATAAAAATAACCTGGGCGTGCCGAGACTCTGAAAAGGAGCCATGGCCACGGCCTACTCCCTGTTCAGGAGGCTCCATGAACCTCGATTCAACGGCACCGGCGCTGGTTTATCAGTCAGGCTTCGGCAACGAATTCAGCAGTGAAGCGCTGCCTGGCGCATTGCCTGTCGGCCAGAACTCTCCGCAAAAAGCCCCTTACGGGCTCTACACCGAACTGTTCTCCGGCACCGCATTCACCATGGTTCGCAGCGAAGCGCGGCGCACCTGGATGTACCGTATTCAGCCGTCGGCCAACCACCCGGCGTTCGTCAAGCTGGAGCGGCAACTGGCCGGTGGTCCGCTGGGCGAAGTGACGCCCAACCGCTTGCGCTGGAACCCGTTGGACATCCCCGCCGAGCCGACTGATTTCATCGACGGCCTGGTGAGCATGGCCGCCAACTCGGGTTCGGAAAAACCGTCCGGCATCAGCATTTACCATTACTGCGCCAATCGCTCCATGGAACGGGTGTTCTTCAATGCCGATGGCGAATGGTTGCTGGTGCCTGAGTTGGGCCGTTTGCGTATTGTCACCGAGCTGGGCGTGCTGGAACTGGAGCCGCTGGAAATAGCGGTACTGCCGCGGGGCTTGAAATTCCGTATCGAACTGCTCGACCCGCAAGCTCGTGGCTACCTGGCCGAGAACCATGGCGCGCCGTTGCGTCTGCCGGACCTGGGGCCGATAGGCAGCAACGGCCTGGCCAACCCTCGGGACTTCCTGACCCCGGTCGCGCACTACGAAGATCTCAGGCAGCCGACCACCCTGGTACAGAAGTTCCTCGGTGAACTGTGGGGGTGCGAGCTGGACCATTCGCCGCTCAACGTCGTGGCCTGGCACGGTAACAATGTCCCGTACAAATACGACCTGCGTCGTTTCAACACCATCGGCACTGTTAGCTTCGACCATCCGGACCCATCGATCTTCACCGTTCTGACGTCGCCCACCAGCGTTCATGGCCTGGCCAACCTCGACTTCGTGATCTTCCCGCCACGTTGGATGGTTGCCGAGAACACCTTCCGTCCGCCTTGGTTCCATCGCAACCTGATGAACGAATTCATGGGCCTGATCCAGGGAGCCTACGACGCCAAGGCTGAAGGCTTCCTGCCGGGCGGCGCGTCGTTGCACAGTTGCATGAGCGCTCACGGACCGGATGGCGAGACCTGCACCAAGGCGATCAATGTCGAACTGACACCGAGCAAGATCGACAACACCATGGCGTTCATGTTCGAGACCAGCCAGGTATTGCGCCCAAGCCGTTTCGCACTCGACTGCCCGCAACTGCAAAACACCTATGATGCTTGCTGGGCTTCGCTGCCCGTCACTTTCAATCCGAATCGGAGATAACCCATGATCCAGACCACCCCCACTCGTAGCTGGGTTGCCTCCGCCAACGGCCACGCGGATTTCCCGTTGCAGAACCTGCCGCTGGGCGTGTTCAGCACTCAGGGTTCGGCGCCGCGCAGCGGCGTGGCCATCGGTGAGCACATTTTTGACCTGGAAGCGGCACTCGAGGCCGGCCTGTTTGACGGTGCTGCACGCACGGCCGTCGAAGCCACCCGTGGCGGCCAACTGAACGCGTTCTTCGACCTCGGTCGCGGTGCGCGGGTTGCCCTGCGTGAGCGCCTGCTGGAACTGTTCGCCGAAGGCAGCACCCTGCACGGCAAGATCGAAGCCCAAGGCGCGAAATTGCTGCCACTGGCCGCCGATTGCCAGATGCACCTGCCGGCGAAAATCAATGACTACACCGACTTTTATGTCGGCATCGAGCACGCACAGAACGTTGGCAAACTGTTCCGTCCGGACAACCCGCTGCTGCCGAACTACAAGTATGTGCCGATCGGTTATCACGGCCGCGCCTCGACCATCCGTCCCTCCGGCACCGACGTCCGTCGCCCGAAAGGCCAGACCCTGCCAGCCGGCCAGACCGAGCCGACTTTCGGCCCGTGCGCACGCCTGGACTACGAACTGGAGCTGGGGATCTGGATCGGCCAGGGCAACGAGATGGGTGATTCGATTGCCATCGGTGACGCCGCCGAACACATCGCCGGTTTCTGCCTGCTCAATGACTGGTCGGCCCGGGATATCCAGGCCTGGGAATACCAGCCACTGGGTCCGTTCCTGTCGAAAAGCTTCATCACCAGCATCTCGCCGTGGGTGGTGACCGCCGAAGCGCTGGAGCCATTCCGCCGTGCCCAGCCGGCGCGCCCTGAGGGTGATCCGCAGCCACTGCCGTACCTGTTCGACAAGCGCGATCAGGCCGCCGGGGGCTTTGATATCGAGTTGGAAGTGCTGCTGCTCACCGAAACCATGCGTGAACAGCGTCTGCCCGCCTATCGACTGACCCTGAGCAACACCCAGCACATGTACTGGACCGTTGCCCAAATGGTTGCGCACCACAGCGTCAACGGCTGCCAGTTGCAGGCCGGCGACCTGTTTGGCTCGGGTACCTTGTCGGGTCCGGAAAACGGCCAGTTCGGCAGCCTGCTGGAAATTACCGAGGGCGGTAAAAAACCGATTGAGCTGGCGTCTGGCGAGGTGCGCAAGTTCCTTGAAGACGGCGACGAAATCATCCTGCGCGCCCGTTGCAGCCGTGACGGCTTTGCGTCCATCGGCTTCGGCGAATGCCGTGGCAAGATCCTGCCAGCACGCTAAGAGGTTCAGGCCATGGAACTCTTTACTTACTACCGTTCGACCTCATCCTTTCGGGTGCGCATTGCCCTGGCGCTCAAAGGGCTGGATTACCAGGCACTGCCGGTCAACCTGATCGCGCCGCAAGGGGGCGAACACCGGCAGCCGGCCTACTTGCAGATCAACCCGCAAGGCCGGGTGCCGGCCTTGCGCACGGACGAAGGCGAATTGCTGATCCAGTCACCGGCGATCATCGAGTACCTGGAGGAGCGTTACCCCCAGGTGCCGCTGCTGTCCGGCAACCTGGCCAGGCGCGCGCACGAACGCTCGGTGGCGGCGTTGATCGGTTGCGACATTCATCCGCTGCACAACGTCAGTGTGCTCAATCAACTGCGCCAGCTGGGGCACGACGAGCCGCAGGTGGTGCAGTGGATCGGTCACTGGATCACTCAGGGACTGGCGGCGGTCGAGCAGTTGATCGGCGATGAGGGTTACTGTTTCGGCAGTGCACCGGGGGTGGCGGATGTCTACCTGATTCCACAGCTGTATGCAGCGGAGCGCTTCAGTATCTCCCTTGAGGCGTTCCCCCGGATTCGTCGAGTGGAAGCCCTGGCGGCGCAACACCCGGCCTTCATCAAGGCTCATCCGGCGAATCAGCCCGATACCCCGGCGTAACACCAGCCCCTGTGGGGGCGGGCCGGGCGGTGCCCAGCTCGTCCCCACAGGAACAGCGCGGTGTGTTGCTTGCACCACTTCATCATTCATCGCGGGCAAGCCCGCTCCCGCAAGAGATGTGGAATCCCCCCCGGCATAACCAAAAAATAATAAAGGTACCTTGCGATGCATAATCAGATTGCCAGCTTTCGGTCGGCGCTCGACGCCCGCCCGGTGTCGCGTTATCAGTGGTTGCTCTTGTTGCTTCTCGCGTTGTTGCTGGTGACTGACGGCTACGACGCACAGGTCCTGGGTTATGTAGTGCCTGCGCTCGCGCAGGATTGGGGGCTGGAAAAAGCGGCGTTCGGCCCGGTGTTCAGTGCCAACCTGCTGGGTCTTACCCTGGGCTCGCTGGCGGTCACCCCCTTGGCTGACCGCTTCGGTGTGCGGCGAATTCTGCTGTGCTGTGTGTTGATCTACGCCAGCCTCACGGTGTTGATGGTCTTCGTCGACTCTTTGAACACCTTGATGGTTGCACGGTTCATTTGCGGTATAGGCATGGGCGGGGCGATGCCCAGTGCCATGGCGCTGATGTCCGAATACTCACCCCCCCGCCTGCGCACGCTGATGGTCACGCTTGCAGCATGCGGTTTTTCGTTTGGCGGCGCTGCGGGTGGCTTTGTGGCGGCCGGTTTCATCGACAGTTTCGGTTGGCAGGCGGTGTTCCTGGCGGGAGGTGTCGCGCCTTTGCTGCTGTTCCCTTTCCTGTTCTGGTTTCTCCCTGAATCCCTGCCGCGCTTGCTGCGTGATCAGCCGCCTTATGCGCGACTGCGCAAAGTCACTGCCCGCATGCTGCCGAACTGGCAGCCTCCGGCGGCTTCGGTGCAACAGAATGAGCAGGAGCAGGGCAGCAAGCTGACAGTGGTGGAGCTCTTTCGCAACGGTTACGCACGGCCTACGTTGCTGATCTGGTCGACATTCTTTGTCAGCTTGATCCTGCTGTATTTCATGATCAGCTGGTTGCCGTCATTGCTGCTGGAAAGCGGCCTGACACTCAAGGACGCTAATCTGGTGACGTCGATGTTCCTGTTCGCCGGCACGGTCGGTGCAATCTGCATGGCCTGGATCGCCGACCGTCTCAAGCGCAAAGTACGTCTGTTGTCGGGTGTGCTGGCGGCAGCCGCGGTGTGCACCATCCTGCTGGGCCTGAACCATGACAATCCACGCTACCTGGTGGCTTTCGTGTTCGCGGCGGGTTTCTGCATCATTGGTGGTCAACTGACCCTCAATGCCTTTGCCAGTAACTTCTATCCGGCTCACGTTAGAGCCACTGGCACCGGTTGGGCATTGGGCGTCGGGCGTTTCGGGTCGATTCTTGGCCCGCTGTTTGGCAGCATGTTGTTGGCGATGCATGTTCCCGTGGAGCAGATTTTCTTCTTCTGTGCGATTCCGGCAGTGATTGCCGCGCTGTTGATCATTCAGGTGCGTTCACCCGTGGATACAGCCCCGAGTCCTATTGGGGGCGAGCTTGCTCACGATGAACGATAACGCGCTCTGTCAGTAACACTGGGGTGCCAGGATCGCGGGAATCAATGCACGATAGCGTTGGGCGGCAGATGCCCCAGCCGTTCGGTCAGGCGAATGCGCTGGATAGGGTCTTCGCAGAGCAGCAGGGCGTGCTCCAGGTCATAGCGTTCGGCGTTGGGGCAGTCCAGGCGTTGATACAGGCTGGCGCGGGCCAGGTAGTCGCTGGCACTGGCATTTCCCAGTTCCAGCACCCGCTCGGCGTCGATCAGGGCGTTAAGGTTGTCGTCATTGCTCAAGTGCAACTGGCGCAGGTTGCGTGACAGGCGCTGGAGCATCTGTACCGGTTCGCAGGTCAGCAGATGCTCGGCGTTGAGCTGCATGTTCGGGCCGAACTGACGTTGCAGCAGCTCGCGGCAATCGTTGGGGTACAGGCGTCTACCGCCGCATGGATCAAGCAGATGGTCGGCGCCAGGCACTCGCAACAGAAAATGCCCGGGGAAGTTGACGCCAACCATCGGGATCTCCAGTCGTCGAGCCAGTTCCAGGGCTACCAGGCCCAACGCCAGTGGTTGCCCACGCCGCCGCTCCAGTACTTTGTTGAGCAATGCCGCCTGTGGGCGTAGCGGGGAGGATTCGTCCTGTTGATAGCCCATGTCGTTGAGCCGTCGCAACAACGGCTGGCCCAGTTCGCTGACCGGCAACATCGGTAAACCGGCGCTGACCCGTTGCTCGACGTCCTTGAACTGCTCGAGCAATAACTCGGGTTTCACCTCGGGATCATGTTCGGCCGCGATCCACAGCGCCGCTTCAAAAAGCGCTGGTGGCGAGCGTTGCAGGCAGGCGAAAAAAGCTTGGCGCGGTTTCATCGAAATCTCCGGTGAATGCCTCGTTTTAGCCCCGTCACGGGCATTCGTCCAGTGCCTTGCACGGGGTGTCGCGGGATATGTCCTAAAGCCTCTACGACTCACTCTGCTTATTCCGGTGCGCTTCAGCAATTTTTAGCCGCAAGCCTATACTGGCGACTACTGGAAGTGATTCGGGAGCCCTACGATGTTCGCTCTCATGCAAAGCACTCGCCTTGAATCGCTGCACCTGAGCGTTGACCCGGCCACCGGGTTAAAGGCCGTGATCGCCATTCATTGCAGCCGTTTGGGCCCCGCCCTGGGCGGTTGCCGCTACCTTGCCTATCCCGACGATGAAAGCGCCGTGATCGATGCCGTGCGCCTGGCGCAAGGCATGAGTTACAAGGCAGCCCTGGCCGGATTGCCGCTGGGTGGTGGGGTGGCGGTGATCATGCGCCAGCCCCATGTCGAGAACCGTGCGGCCCTGTTCGAGGCCTTCGGCCGTTGCGTCGAGCAGCTCGACGGACGCTACATCACCGCCATCGACAGCGGCACCTCGGTGGCCGACATGGACTGCATTGCCCAGCAAACCCAGCATGTCACCAGCACCACGGCCTCGGGCGACCCCTCGCCGCATTCGGCCATGGGGGTGTTCACCGGTATTCGAGCCACTGCCATGGCGCGACTGGGCAGCGACAACCTGGAGGGCCTGCGGGTGGCAATCCAGGGATTGGGCAATGTCGGTTTTGCCCTCGCCGAGCAGTTGCACGCAGCGGGCGCCGAACTGCTGGTGAGCGACATCGATGCGGGAAAAGTCCAGCTGGCAATGGAGCTTTTGGGGGCCCATCCGATTGCCAACGATGCCTTGCTCAGCACGCCTTGTGACATCCTCGCACCGTGCGGCCTGGGCGGAGTGCTCAACAGCCACAGCGTGGCGCAATTGCGTTGTGCGGCGGTGGCGGGGTCGGCCAATAACCAACTGACCAATTTGCAGGTGGCGGACCAACTGGAGAATCGCGGCATTCTGTATGCGCCGGACTACGTGATCAATTCCGGTGGGTTGATTTATGTCGCACTGAAACACCAGGGCGAAGAGTTGCCGACGATCACCGCCCACCTCTCGAAAATCAGCTCGCGCCTCACGGAAGTCTTTGCCCACGCCCAGGCGGAAAAACGCTCGCCGGCACGGGTGGCGGACGAGTTGGCGGAGCGCTTGCTGTATCGCTGAGCGCCCAAGCTGGTGGTGGGTCTTTTTTCTGCATGGCAGGGCAAGTGAGCATTTTTTGTCAGGCTCGGCTTGTGGTGGTCCGCAACTTCATCGGCAAGGTGGGAGAAACCAATCCTTGCCGATGTAGAAGGGCCGTGTATGAGCTTCCAAGCACCTTTGCGTGACATGCGTTTCGTGCTCCATGAACTGTTTGATGTCAGTGCCCATTGTGAGCTGCTGGGGCACGGCCTTGATCGCTCATTGATTGACGGCGTCCTGGACGAAGCGGCTCGCTATGCCGCAGAGGTGGTCGCGCCGCTGAACCGTAATAGCGACGAAGAAGGCGTGACCCTCGTCAATGGCCAGGTCACAACCCCCAAGGGGTTTGCGCAAGCCTACCAACAATATGTCGATAACGGCTGGGCCAGCATGACCGGACCTGCCGAGTACGGTGGCCAGGCATTCCCGCAAATGGTGTCGGCCAGCTTCCATGAGATGCTGATGGCCGCCAGCTTGTCGTTCCGGGTGTATTCGGGGTTGACGGAAGGCGCCGTGCTGGCGCTGTACAAGCACGGTGACGAGGCGCTGAAAAACAGCTACCTGGAAAAAATGGTCCAAGGCACCTGGACCGGGACCATGTGCCTGACGGAGCCCCAGGCCGGCACTGACCTTTCACTGTTGCGAACCCGCGCCATCGCGCAAGCGGACGGTAGTTATGCCGTCACCGGCAGCAAGATTTTCATCAGCGGGGGTGAGCAGGACCTTTCCGAGAATATTGTGCACCTGGTGTTGGCCCGCCTGCCGGATGCTCCGCCAGGCGTCAAAGGAATCAGTCTGCTGCTGGTGCCCAAATTCATCGCCGATGCGGATGGCCGTCCAGGGCGAAAAAACAACCTCGGTTGCGGTGCCATCGAACACAAAATGGGGATCAAGGGCGCCTCGACCTGTGTGATGAACTTTGATGGCGCCACGGGCTGGATCATCGGCTCGGCGAACCAGGGGTTGGCCTGTATGTTCACGATGATGAACGACGCGCGCTATCAAGTCGGTTTGCAAGGGCTGGGCGTTGCCGAGCGTTCATTCCAGGGTTCTGTGCGCTACGCCCGGGAGCGGCTGCAATCCCGAGCCTTGCAGGGGGCTGCCGCGCCGGAAAAGGCCGCAGACCCGATCATCGTCCACCCCGATGTTCGACGGATGTTGCTGACCCAGAAAACCTTGATCGAAGGCTGCCGGATGGTGTCGGCGTACACGGCGCAACAACTGGATCTGGAACATGGTCACCCGGATCAGGAGGCTCGCACGCGTGCGCGTCAACGCGCGGCATTACTGATCCCGATCGTGAAATCATTCTTTACCGACATGGGCCAGGAAGTCGCCAGCCTCGGTGTGCAGATTTACGGCGGTCACGGGTTTATCCGTGAATGGGGCATGGAACAGTTGATGCGCGATAGCCGCATCACGCAGATTTATGAAGGGACTAACGGCATCCAGGCGCTGGATTTCATTCGCCGAAAACTGCTGGGTGATGGCGGCAAGGAACTCGGCCTCCTGCAAGACGAGCTGAGCCAGTGGTGCACCCGCCAGTCGCTTGAGGGGCGGTTGAGCCAGTTGGTGATACCGCTGCAGGTTCGTCTGCAGGAGTGGCGGGAACTGACGACCCATATCCTCGAAGCGAGCAATCGCAATGTGCAGGAGATCGGAGCCTGCTCCGTGGACTTCTTGCAGTATTCGGCCTATGTGCTGATTGCCGGGTTCTGGCTGCAGGCGGCGGCCCGGGCCGAAGCCGCCTTGGCTTCGGGCACTGACGAGGCCGGGTTCTACCAGGCCAAGCTGTACAGCGCAGCGTTCTATACGGATCGGCTTCTGCCCCGGGCCAGTGCCCATCGTGAGGCTATTCTGGCGGGCGCGGACTCCTTGATGGCGATGCCGGAAACCAGTTTCGCGTTTTAACCATTCCATCCCGATGTCCTGTAAAACACGGGCATGAAAAAGGCCCTGAATCTCATGATCCAGGGCCTTTTCAATTCGCACGTTGCTTACTTCGCGGCTTTGGCGGCCTTGGCCGGTTTGGCGGGCGGTTCGACAGGTTCGGCAGGCTCAACCGATTCCACTGCCGGAGCGGGCACGTTCAGCAATTCGGACAGGGCATCCGGCTGGCTCTTGAACGCCTTGGCAAACACATCGCGGTTTTTCGCCATGTAGATCCCGGCTTCTTCGACCTGCTGTTCGGTCAGGGACGGAACGGCTTTTTGCAACACTTCAGCCAGCAATTCGGCCAGTTCGAGCATTTTGTCATGACGGTCAGCTTCGGCTTTATCCATGAACAAGCGCTCCAGATCTCGGCTGCTGCGGTATACCACTTCGACGGCCATTTACCACCTCACATGCCTTCACATTAGTTGTCTTTTACGACTACTGTATTTATATACAGCGAAGGATAAGCGAATCCCTGCGCTTTGGGTAGTGGCTTTTTAATGTAGACGTGTTTGCGGGTTTGTCTCCCAGGATCAATGCAGTCCCTTGCATAATGTTTAAAGTAGTGCGGCTAATGCTCTGGGATATGGCTGGTTCTCAATAATCATAATTGTTTGGTATCGCGATATTTTCACTCGCTAGCGCTGCATTAATCGAGTCTGCACAGTAGGTCGCGCCTGTAAGAATATGCCATATTTTCCGTAGTCCAAGACCATTCCTGAATGGTGAACGGTAGAAATGTATTGTCCCGTACGGGTTTTGTATGAGACTGTTTTTTAGTCGATAGTAAGTAGGCGTATCTAAGTATATCTTTGCAAGGAAGTGAGCTATGGATGATCTGATATGTGCGCGGTCGAGCGATAAATATCAACAGTTCTCCAATGAAGTAGAGCAGGATGCACTCTTTATAAGGGAGCTCGCTTTACATACTCCGTTGATAAGGCTTTCTTGGCTCAGTACTGCGACGCGTGTTGTTTGGGCAAAACTTGAATGTAATCAGCTGACCAACTCATTCAAGATACGCGGTGCTTACAACGCCATCAGGAAGTTATCTCCGAATATTCCTCTGTTTACCGCGTCAGCCGGCAATCATGGGCTGGCAGTTTCCTATGTGGCCCAGCATTCGATCGTTGAACTGGCTCAAGGCAAATCCATCGAATGGAATCCTTCTGTCAACAGAGGTGTTGCGATCCATCGTGTGACGATGCCTGAGGCTGGCTTTTTTCTAGGGCTTGAAAATGAACATGAAATGAGAAGCCGCCCAAGGGTGGAGAGTGTTCAGGTTCTTGGCGAAATCAATAAGTGGTACGAGCCGGCAGCGTCTAATCAAGGGGTCATCGGTTCGATCATCGTCTCTCATGAGTCGGCAGAGCAAGCCATGATGTTGGCCGTGTCACTGGCCAGAACGGCAAAAGTACGATTGTCCAAAAGCAGGCATGAAGACACCGTACATATTGCTACTCCATCCTCTAATTAACTGATTGAAAAAGATGATTCGAACTTTGCCTCGATCGGTACAACTCCAACTGTTGGCGACGCTGCTGAATAGCGCTGGGGGTATCGTCAAATTGTTTATGCCGTTGTACTTCCTCGAGGTATATGGGTATGACTTTTCTACTATCGCTTGGCTCATGGCTGCTTATGGCGGCGGATGTATCCTCGGGGCTTATGTCGGTGGCGCGTTATCGGAGCGTCTGGACTCACAATGGGCGACCGGGATCTCTTTGCTGTTGAGCGGTGTTTTTGCCGTTACGCTGGCATTGACCCCACCCTTTGCACTGTTACTGATCGTGGTGCCCATGGTAGGCATTTTTGACGGTGCGTTTCGTCCAGCCAACTTGCGCCTGGTGATGGAGGGGAGTCCGCAAGAGCTACAAGCTCGTGTGCAGGGTTTGCATCGAGTGGTATTCAATCTGGGAGTCGCCCTCGCAGGTCTGCTGGCCGGAACACTGGTCGGCTTTGGATACGGCTACGTGTTTCTGTTTCAAGGATTGCTGAATTTATTTGGCAGCTTTTTATTGCTCGGCTATGCCCTGAAACATGCCGTAGGACTCTGGCAGCTTGAGAGCATTGCGGCGACGCAGAAAGACACAGGGGATTTTGCAGTGGGTTCGCCTTGGAGAGACGGTTTTTTCCTTGTCTTCATTCTTGGTCAATTGCTGGCCTTGGGTATATTCGATCAGATGTATGGCACATTCGGGATTTTCTTGCGTGAGCACGCTGATGCCGGTCCTCATTGGATCGCCTATCTGTTTTCCATGAATGCGCTGCTGGTAGTGGTATTGCAGTTGCCCGTGAGCCGATGGATTGAACGACATGGAATCGTCATCGCCTCACGCCTGGGTATTTTGCTACTCGGTGGGGCTTTCCTTATTCTGAATATGGGCAGCCATATCATCTGGGCGGTATTGACCATGTTGGTGATTACCGCTGCCGAGTTGCTGTTGACGCCTGTCTGGACACTGTCGGTAATGAACCGCTCTCAAGGGCGTCAACGCGGCAAATACCTGGGTATATTCAGCGCCGCATGGTTAGGTCACTCGCTTTATGGTCCCGGTGTGGGGGCATGGTTATACGGAGCCTATGGTGGCTTTACCTTATGGTGGATATGCGGGGGTACGGGCCTGTTGGTATTCATGCTGCATTACTCGACAGTCTCCAAGCTATGGACAGAACCGGGAACAAGTCCAAAAGAGCAGACATCTCTCGCCAATTAACGGCCTGAGAGGCGAGCGTTGTCGTTGGCATGAAAAAGGCCCTGAGCCATTTGACTCAGGGCCTATTCAATTCGGGTGTTGCTTACTTGGCGGGCTTGGCGGCTTTCGCGGGCTTGACCGGCTCCGCTGCTTCAGTCGCTTCGGCTACTTCAGCCGGCACGTTGAGCAATTCGGACAGGGCATCCGGCTGGCTCTTGAACGCCTTGGCAAACACATCGCGGTTTTTCGCCATGTAGATCCCGGCTTCTTCGACCTGCTGTTCGGTCAGGGACGGAACGGCTTTTTGCAACACTTCAGCCAGCAATTCGGCCAGTTCGAGCATTTTGTCATGACGGTCAGCTTCGGCTTTATCCATGAACAAGCGCTCCAGATCTCGGCTGCTGCGGTATACCACTTCGACGGCCATTTACCACCTCACATGCCTTCACATTAGTTGTCTTTTACGACTACTGTATTTATATACAGCGAAAGGATAAGCGAATCCCTGCGCTTTGGGTAGTGGCTTTTTAATGTAGACGTGTTTGCGGGTTTGTCTTCGAGGATCAATGCTGCCCCTTGCGGGAGCGGGTTTGCCCGCGAAGGTGTGGGTAAATGCACTGCAGAAGTGTCCAGTCGCAATCCATTATCATCTCACTCCATAGCCGCTGGCCTTTTTTCTGCATGCAGAACAACCGTCACGTCGAACCCGCATCATCCGGTCGAGCCGACCTAAGGAAGAACCACCGTGAAAATCAATTGGGCGGAGCGACTTCGCCAGAACGTGCATGAACTGGCCGAGTCCCTGGGCAATCTGTTCGTTGAAACCTTCCATTACCTGGCGCTGTTCGCCATCGGCGCGGTGACGGCCTGGGCGGCGGTCATGGAGTTTCTCGGCATGATCGAAGAGGGAGACATCAAGATCGATGACATCTTGCTGCTGTTTATCTACCTGGAACTGGGGGCGATGGTCGGGATTTACTTCAAGACCAACCACATGCCGGTGCGTTTCCTGATCTACGTAGCGATCACCGCATTGACCCGCCTGCTGATCTCCAACGTCTCGCACCACAATCCGCCGGACCTGGGCATCATCTACCTGTGCGGCGGGATTCTGTTGCTGGCGTTTGCGATTCTGGTGGTGCGTTATGCCTCTTCGCAGTTCCCTTCGGTGAAGATCGAACACCCGCAGCGCAAGATCGGTGCGGGCTCCAGTGAGCATCCGGAAGTCGAGAAGGGCGAGCTTTAATGCCGCGCTGACATGGGCAGTGGAGCCTTGCGTATCGATGTCGGCAGCCGGTGGTTGTCGCCATCGGTCATGGTTTCGAGGATCGCCACGGCGCTATGGCCCTGTTCGATGGCAATGCCGAACTGAATGCTTTGCACCAGGCGCTTGAGGCGCTTGAGGCGCTTGGGGTCATTGCGTTGTTCGGTGCTGATCATCCGTTTGGCGATGATTCGGCCGGCGTTGGACAGGGTCAGCATGATGCCGCCGTCCAGCCCTTGAATGCTCAGGTTGACCTGATAGTCCGGGGCAAAGGTGTCGGTTATCAGTTGGAAAGGGTTATCCATGATGCGTCACCGCTTGATTGGATCGTGCAGTCATTGACCGGTCGTGATCAGGATTGGTTCGCTTTTCCAGACCATCGGCAAGCCGTTCGCGAAAGCTCGAGCGACTTCCATGTCGCTCGAACCTTGGCAAAGCAAAGGACATGCCGAGCATTCCCGGGCACCGCAGAGCCGGCAATAAAAAGGCGAGCCCGGTGGCTAATGCCGGTCAGTTAGGAGAAATAAAGCCGAACACGAAACCTGTGGCGAGGGAGCTTGCTCCCGCTGGGCTGCGTAGCAGCCCCAAAACAGGGCCGCTTTGCGCCCCAGCGGGAGCAAGCTCCCTCGCCACGGGTTCTATGTTCGGCTGGTCTTTGGCTTAACTGATCGGCATTAAGCCCAGAGGCTCGCCTTTTTGGTTTTCGGTCCGTTTCAGGGCATGACGGAATAGATGATCGCAGACAGTGCGATCAGGCCGATCAGCACCACGAACACATTCGAGAGTTGACCCGAATACTGGCGCAGGGACGGCACGCGCCGAATGGCATACATCGGCATCAGGAACAGCAGGCATGCGATCACCGGCCCGCCGAGGGTTTCGATCATGCCCAGGATGCTTGGGTTGAAGGTAGCGACGGCCCAGCAACTGAGGATCATGAACAACGCGGTGGCGCGGTTCAGCCAACTGGCCGACATCGCCCGGCCACGGCTGCGCAGGCTTTTCACGATCAGGCCCTGGAAGCCTTCGCTGGCGCCGATGTAGTGGCCCAGGAAGGATTTGGTGATTGCCACCAGCGCGATCAACGGCGCGGCATAGGCGATGACCGGGGTCTGGAAGTGGTTGGCCAGGTACGACAGGATCGAGATGTTCTGTGCCTTGGCGGCCGCCAGGTCTGCCGGTGACAGGGCCAGCACGCAGCTGAAGCAGAAGAACATCACCGTCACCACCATCATGCCGTGGGCGACCGCGAGAATACCGCTGCTCTTTTGTTCAGCCTGGGCACCATAGCGCTGTTTCTGATCGACGGCGAAGGCCGAGATGATTGGCGAGTGGTTGAACGAGAACACCATCACCGGGATCGCCAGCCACAGGGTCTTGAGAAACACCGACATGGGCATGCCGTCGCCGGCCGAAGCAAAGAATGCACCGTTCCAGTTCGGGATCAGGCTCACCGCCAGCAACAGCAGTGCGGCGACGAATGGATAGACCAGCACGCTCATGGCTTTGACGATCACGCCCTGGCCGCAACGAACGATGGCCATCAGCCCCAGAATCAACGCCAGCGACAGCACCGCGCGCGGTGGCGGGGTCATGTGCAGTTGGTGTTCCATGAAGCTGCCCAGGGTGTTGGTCAGCGCCACGCTGTACACCAGCAGGATCGGGAAGATTGCAAAGAAGTAGAGCAGGGTGATCAGCTTGCCGGCACCGATGCCGAAGTGTTCTTCCACCACGTCAGTGATGTCGCCGGAACGCCCCGACAGCACGAAGCGGGTCAGGCCACGGTGGGCGAAGAAGGTCATCGGGAAGGCCAGCAGCGCCAACACCAGCAACGGCCAGAAGCCGCCGACGCCGGCGTTGATCGGCAGGAACAGCGTGCCCGCGCCGATGGCCGTGCCGTACAGGCCGAGCATCCAGGTGGTGTCGTGCTTGCTCCAGCCTTTGCGGGTTGTTGCAGTGTCGCGGGTGACGTCTACAGCAGGATTTTCAGCAGCAGGTGTACGTACATCGGTCATCGTTTTTGCCTCGTTATTATTCTTGCTCGGGCTCACGTGGGGCAGGTCACCTGAAGCGACCTGCCAGGGTGGTCAGGGAATGCTCGTCAGCACTCCACCCAGCTGACAGCCAGGCCGCCCCGTGAAGTCTCTTTGTATTTGTCGTGCATGTCGGCACCGGTATCGCGCATGGTGCGGATGACCCGGTCCAGGGAAATGAAGTGTTTGCCGTCGCCGCGCAGGGCCATCTGGGTGGCGTTGATCGCCTTCACCGCGGCAATCGCGTTGCGCTCGATGCACGGCACCTGGACCAACCCGCCGACCGGGTCGCAGGTCAGGCCGAGGTTGTGTTCCAGGCCGATTTCGGCGGCGTTTTCCAACTGTTCGGGGGTGGCGCCCAGCACTTCGGCCAAGCCGGCAGCCGCCATGGCGCAGGCGGAACCGACTTCGCCCTGGCAGCCGACTTCGGCACCGGAGATCGAAGCGTTTTTCTTGCACAGGATGCCCACGGAAGCGGCTGCGAGGAGAAACGCCACCACATCATCGTCCGAGGCGTCGGGGTTGAACTTCATGTAGTAGTGCAACACCGCCGGGATGATCCCGGCCGCACCGTTGGTAGGCGCGGTGACCATGCGTCCGCCGGCGGCGTTTTCTTCGTTGACCGCCAGGGCGAACAGGTTCACCCATTCCATCGCCGAGAGGGTCGAACTGATGACGTTCGGCTTGCCGATTTCCAGCAGGCTGCGGTGCAGTTTTGCCGCGCGACGTGGCACGTCCAGGCCTCCGGGCAATACACCTTCGTGGCTCAGGCCTTGCTCGACGCACTCGCGCATCACCGACCAGATATGCAGCAGGCCCTGACGGATTTGTGCGTCGCTGCGCCACGCCCGTTCGTTGGCCATCATCAACTCGGATACCCGCAGGCCGTGTTGATTGCACAGCGTCAGCAGTTCAGCGGCGCTGGAGAAGTCGTACGGCAATACCACGTCGTTGGCCGCCGGCACGCCGGAGTCGACTTCGGCCGCTTCGACGATAAAGCCGCCGCCCACCGAATAGTAGGTTTGCTCGAACAAGAGGCCGGACTCGCCAAAGGCGGTCAGTGCCATGGCGTTGGGATGGTAGGGCAGGCTTTCATCGAGCAGCAGCAAATCGCGCTGCCAATCGAAGGCGATGCTCAGGCGCCCGGCCAGCAGCAGTTCACCGCCGTCGAGCACCTGGGCAATGCGCGAAGGGATGCTGGTGGGGTTGATGCTGTCGGGCCATTCGCCCATCAGGCCCATGACGCAAGCGCGGTCGGTGGCGTGGCCGACACCGGTGGCGGAAAGCGAACCGTACAGGCGCACTTCCACACGCCAGACCTGCCCCAGCAGACCTTGGTCAAACAACGATTGGGCGAAGGTGGCGGCGGCGCGCATCGGGCCGACGGTGTGAGAGCTGGACGGACCGATACCGACTTTGAAGAGATCGAAAACACTGATAGCCATGCTAAAGCCTTACAAGCAATGGAGTAGGAATCGCTGCCATTTTTTGTAGGACAAGCGCAATGTCGGCGATACTGCCTACCTCGGTCAGCACTGACCAACGAAACTTCCTAAGACAGGCTTTAGTAGGACTAAACGATGAGTCGTCAATTTCATGCCCAGACCTACGTCTGGCTGCATGTGTTTTCCTGTGCGGCGCGACACTTGTCGTTCACCCGTTGCGCCGAAGAGTTGCACATCACCCCCGGGGCCGTGAGCCAGCAGATTCGCCAACTGGAAGAGCGCCTGGGGTTTCGCCTGTTTCATCGCCGTGCACGGGGCGTCGAGTTGAGCGCCGAGGGCCAGCGGCTGGCGATCACCGTCAACGAGGCTTATGGCAGCATCGACGCGGAATTGCGTCGGCTGGACGCCGGCATGATCAGCGGCATTCTGCGCTTGCGCTCCATCCCTTCGTTTCTGGGCAAATGGCTGACCCCGCGTCTGCCACGCTTGCAGCAGCGTTATCCGGATATCCAGTTGCGCCTGGTGGCCGAGGACAGCAGCGTGGCGCTGCACGAAGGCGACTTCGACCTGGCGATCGACCTGAACGACGGTAGCTACCCGGGGTTGTTATCCACAACCTTGCTCGATGAACAGATTTTCCCGGTCTGCGCGCCGAGCCTGTTGCGTGGCCGGCCACCGCTGCACGGGCCGGCGGATCTGGTGCACTTTGCGTTGCTGCACGACATCACCGCCTGGCGCGGCAGCTATGAATATGCGGAGTGGGAGTTCTACCTGAATGCGATCGGCTTCGACGGTGCCGACGTACGGCGTGGCCATACGTTCAATCGCAACCACCTGACCATCGAGGCCGCGATTGCCGGCATGGGCGTGGCCATCGCCCGGCGGACATTGCTCAACGATGAACTGGAGCGTGGCACGCTGATCGTGCCCTTTGGCGTCGCCGTGCCCAACTACAAGCGCTACGTGCTGTTGTATGCACCGGGGGCGCTGAGCCATCCGGGGGTACGCGCGGTGCATGACTGGCTGGTGGAGGAGGCGAAAATCTTTCGCGGGATGCACCCGTTGGGCGAGGGGCAGCCATGAGGTTTTTGGGCTGCGTTGCAGGGCGACCGAACTCCCGACCTTAACAGCGCTTTTGCCGGTTGTCCGACTTTTTTTGCGTATGAATATTTATCTTTTTTTAGGGGTTGAATTGTTTCTCCGTCTGCCCAACTCTGTAAGCAAGAGGTCAGGAAAACTGAAGTTTCAAGCGCTACACCGGACCTCTCGCGAGCTAGCTGAAATAAGGGATGAACTATGCAAATCCAAGTCAACAGCGATAACCATATTCAAAGCAGCATCCGACTGGAGGAGTGGGTACGTACTACCATAGAGAGCGCGCTCGAACGATATGAAGAGGATCTGACACGGGTCGAGGTTCACCTGCGGGACGAGAACGGCGATAAACCCGGTCCACACGATATGCGCTGCCAGCTTGAAGCGCGGCCAAAAGGCCATCAACCGGTATCCGTGACTCATAAAGCCGAAAACCTGGAACTGGCCATCGAAGGGGCGGCCACCAAGCTTGAACATGCGTTGGAGCATCTGTTCGGCAAATTGCGCGGTAAACGCGCCACCGTGACACCCATCCAGTCTGGTGCCCACGCCGATGCACTGCTTGAAGAAGAATTTCTCGAGAACGAACAGGCAGCGCTCAATGGCTGATGCCTGAAACACGTCTACCACCCCAATGAAAACGGGCCTGCAATTGCAGGCCCGTTTTGTTTTCCGGGTCTGTTGATAGCGTTGTGTTGTTCCATGGACCCTCGGCGTAACCCACACCCGGCGTGCCTTTGTGGCGCGACCATTTCCGGCAACTGCGCCAATGCCTCAACGTGGGCAGCACCCGCTTGGCGATGGTGATGAGGAACACCCTCGGTCTGATGATCGGCGGCGCAGCTCGTTGATAATACTATTTTGCATATGAGAATATTTATCATTATTATTGAGCCTCGTTGACCCTGTGCAGGCATGGACCGCGCGCAGGTTTCCCCAAGGTTTCAAGGTCGAAACATGAAAAGCCTCCCCATTTCCTATCGTATGGCGGTCACTTCCCGGGTGCTGGCCGCACTGCTGGGTGGATACATCCTGGCGGCGCTGGCCAGTATCTGCATGGGCCTCTGGCTCCCGATGCCCCGCGCCGAAGCCGTCCTCACCGGCATGATGACCTCGTTCCTGGTCTACCTGGTGGCGGTGCTCTGGTGCTTTGCCTGCCGTAGCGCCAGGCAGGCGTGGTCCGGTTTGATGGTGCCCAGCCTGGTGCTGGCGGCCCTGAGTGGCCTGGGTTACTGGCTGGGTCAGTCATGAAGGAGGGCTTTCGTCAGACCATGGCCTGGTTGCACACCTGGACCGGGTTGGTCTTTGGCTGGTTGCTGTTTGCGATTTTCCTGACGGGTACCTTGTCGTACTTCAAGGACGAGATCAGTCACTGGATGCAGCCGGAAGTACCAGTACGCCCGGTCAGCACCGAGGCCAGCCTGACGTTGGCGCAGGACTACCTGCAACAACACGCGGCGGGTGCCGGACGCTGGGTGATCAGCCTGCCCAGTGCCCGCGATCCTGGTCTTTCAGTGTTCTGGCAGGCGCCGGGCAACGAAGGCCGACGCGGCAATCGCGAGCAACGCCAACTCGATCCTCTGACCGGTGAACTGATCCAGGCCAGGGATACCCGCGGCGGGGACTTCTTCTATCGTTTCCACTTCCAACTGCAGATGCCACACCCGTGGGGCCGTTGGTTATCGACAGCGGCGGCCATGTTGATGCTGGTGGCACTGATCACCGGGATCATCACTCACAAGAAAATCTTCAAGGACTTCTTCACCTTTCGGCCGCGCAAGGGCCAGCGCTCCTGGCTCGATGGGCACAACGCGGTGGGGGTGCTGGTATTGCCGTTTCACTTGATGATCACCTACAGCAGCCTGGTGATCTTCATGTCGATGGTGATGCCGGCGAGCATCCAGGTTGCCTACGACGGCGATAGCGACGCGTACTTCAATGAACTGTTCCCGGAGTCCGACACCCCGTCGGCAGTCGGCAAACCCGGTCAATTGCTGCCTTTGGCATCGTTCGTGGAACGTGCCGGCAAGCACTGGTCCGGCGGGCAGGCTGCGGCAGTGACGGTGAGCAACCCCGGCGACCTCAAGGCCTCGGTGAGTGTCATGCGCAACAGTGACGATCGGGTGGTGTATGACTTTGACAGCAGCCTGTCGTTCGATGGCGTCAACGGCCAGTTGCTTACGGTGCAGGCACAGCCGTCGATGCCGATGGCCTTCATGGGCAGTTTCTACGGCCTGCACCTGGGGCGCTTCGCCGGGCCGGTCTTGCGCTGGCTGTACTTCATTTGCGGCTTGGCTGGTACCGCGATGATTGGCACCGGGCTGGTGATCTGGCTGGGCAAGCGTCAGTTGAAACACGCCAAGAGCGGTGTGATGCCGTTTGAGCTGCGCCTGGTGCAAGTGCTGAACATTGCCAGCATGTCTGGCCTGCTGATCGCCGTGGCAGCGTTCTTCTGGGCTAACCGTCTATTGCCGGTGAGCTTTGTCGAGCGCTCGACGTGGGAAGTGAACAGCTTCTTCATCGCCTGGGGATTGAGCTTGTTGCATGCAACGTTGCGCCAGGGCCGTGCGGCCTGGGTCGAGCAATTGGCGTTGGCGGCGTTACTGTTCGCCGGCTTGCCGTTGCTCAACGCGCTGACCACTACCCGGCACCTGGGCGTGTCGATTGCCCAGGGTGACTGGGCCATGGCCGGCTTCGACCTGACCTGCCTGGGCAGCGGGTTGTTTCTGAGCTGGGCCGCCTGGAGAATGTGGCGCTCAGGTCTGGCCAATGGTGTTGTCCCGGCCCGTACCGCACGCGCGCGTCGGGCCACGCTTGAACACGAGGTGAACTGAATGCTGCTGCCCTTGCTCTTGTGCTACGGCGGGTTCACCGCGTTGTGCCTGTCGATGGATCGCCATCACCGTGACCTGCTCGGCCGTCCACCGTCGCCTCGTTTGCGTCAGCTATTGCAGCTGGCAGGGTGGTCGTTGCTGGCATTGTCATTGTGGGCGGCGGTGGCCGCCGCCGGCTGGGGCCTGGGAGTGGTGGAGTGGTGCGCGGTCCTGATGCTCAGCGGGTTATGGCTGGTGTTGCTGCTGCCCTATCGCCCGCGCCTGGTCATGCTCATGGCGGGACTGGGGTTGCTGGCTAGCCCGGTTGCCGTACTCGCCCGGTTTTAGTTGAACCTGCCCTTGATGATCACGGCGCCCTCTGAATCGCAGGCGGCGCCGTGAGATAAGGCTACAGAACTCCGGGAGCAGATCAGCGCAAGAACGCCTGGCGGTACTCGCCAGGCGTTCCATGCATGGCCTGGCGAAAGCGGTGGGTGAAATGGCTGGCGCTGGCAAATCCACAGGCCAGTGCAATCTCGCCCAGCGGCTGCCGGGTACTGCGCAGCAGCTGCCGGGCATGGGCCAGGCGGCGGGCCAACAGGTATTGATGAGGCGGCAGGCCGAAGCTCTCGCGGAACATTCGCGCGAAGTGGTATTCCGACAGTGCGCACATCCCCGCTAACTGACCCAGGCTGATGGGCTCGGCCAGTTGGCTGTCGATGTACTCGACCAGTTGCCGGCGTTGGTGCGCGGCCAATCCCCCCTTGAGGCGCAAGCCCTGGCGCAGGCCAACCTGATTGAGCAGCGTATGGCTGAGCATTTCGTGGGCGAGGCTGCTGGTCAGCAGACGTTCGCCAGGCTCATTCCAGTTCAACGCAATCAACTGGCGGAAGCGCTGGGCCTGCTGAGCGTCGTCCAGGAAAGTGCTTTCCTGCAGTTGCAGCGCGCGAGGTTCGCGGTCGAGCAAGGTGATGCAGCCGAGGGCGAAGTGTTCGGGACTGAAGTACAGGTGTGCCAGGCGGATTTCACCGTTGATCACCCAGGCCGATTGATGCTCGGCGGGCAGTACGCAGAGTTTGCCCGGGCCGCCCTTGATGCCGGGTTGTTCACGGCGAAAGGTTCCGGTACCGCCGGCAATGTAGCAGGAGAGGGTGTGATGCCCCGGCGCTTCATAGTCCTGGGCGTCATGATGATTGCTCCACAGGGCTGCAGCCATGCCGTCACCGAGCTCGGCGCTGTGCTCCAGACGAGCATTGGGCGAGCGGTTGAGGGCTTGAAAGACTTGCAGGGTTTCCAGTGCGGGCATGATCGGTTCTCCAACGCCTGCATCCTACTCCGAAGGCTTTTGCGTGCCAGCCCATCCGCCGACAAAAGCGCAAGTTTATGCAAGCGCACTGGGGTATCGGGCGACAGACTGAAGGCCATCTTCAGGAGTTACCGTCATGAACCTTTCGTTATACCTGCTGACCGTGCTGATCTGGGGTACCACCTGGATCGCCTTGAAACTGCAACTGGGGGAAGTGGCCATTGCAGTGTCCATTGTCTACCGTTTCGGCCTGGCGGCGCTGGTGTTGTTCGTGATGCTCTTGCTCAGTCGCAAGTTGCAGGTGATGAATCGGCGTGGGCACCTGATCTGCGTGGCGCAGGGTTTGTGCCTGTTCTGCATTAACTTCATGTGTTTCCTCAGTGCCAGCCAATGGATTCCCAGTGGCCTGGTCGCGGTTGTGTTTTCCACCGCAACGCTGTGGAATGCGTTGAATTCGCGGCTGTTCTTCGGCCAGAAAATTGCCCGCAATGTCCTGATGGGCGGGGCGTTGGGCCTGTGCGGGCTGGGCTTGCTGTTCTGGCCCGAAGTGGTCGGTCACACGGCCAGCCCGCAAACCCTGCTGGGGCTTGGCCTGGCATTGCTGGGTACCCTGTGTTTTTCGGCCGGTAACCTGTTGTCGAGCCTGCAACAGAAAGCCGGTCTCAAGCCCCTGACGACCAACGCCTGGGGGATGGCCTATGGCGCGGCTATGTTGTCGATGTATTGCCTGGTCAAAGGCATCCCTTTCGATATGGAATGGAATGCCCGTTACATCGGCTCGTTGTTGTACCTGGTCATTCCAGGGTCGGTCATCGGCTTCACGGCGTACCTGACCCTGGTCGGGCGCATGGGGCCGGAACGTGCGGCGTATTGCACGGTGCTGTTTCCCGTGGTGGCGCTGAATGTGTCGGCCTTTGTCGAGGGCTATCAGTGGACGGCCCCCGCATTGGCAGGGCTGGTAATGGTGATGCTGGGGAACGTGTTGGTGTTCCGTAAACCCGGGACAAAGGTCAAGCCAGTGACTACCCGATTGGCATGAGGCTGGAGGCGGTCAGTTATCGTTGTCCAATGTCAGGTATATCAGTGCGGGAAACATGTATTCAATATTGCTGCGTGCCCAGTCGAAGGCATTTGACTGGGCGGAATATTCAACATCAAACCACTCGCTGAGAATGATGACGTACATAAAGTAATAAACAACGATAGCGGTGATCAGGCCAAGAACGGCAAACTTTTTCGCCACTTTGAACTCTTTTCGAGAAGCATTCATTTTTCGGCAGAGCTGATAAACCCCGAGCAGGCAGAAAACGGTGTAGATGGTTTCCAGGGTGATGATCATCCAGTAGAAACGATGGTGGAACAGGCCTGAAGTGACGGCCCGGTAGCGTCGGGACTCGTTTCCTTCGGTCGTGCTCATGCTCAGGATCTGCCCGATGTATTCGTAATAGGACGTGTAGTCGGTGAAGTTGTTAACTAGCGTTGTTAGGCCGAATATTCCGACCATTAAGACAATCAGTATTTTACTCCGCCTGATCGTGCAGGCGGTGGTGATGTTACTCATGCGCGTGACTCCGAATTCAAGTTGTGACTTGTGCGGTTGTATAAGTTTACGGAGTCTATCGCGCGCATACGTAAGTTTGTTACTAACTCATTTTCAAGTTGTGTCCCTTGTTGCGGTTCGACAAGTAGTGAACCGCAGGGAAGAGTTGGGGGGAGCGGCAGGTTGTTGCAAGTCCCTATACTGACTTCTTGACAGTGGAGCGTATGGCCAGGTTTCAGCGCTTCCATACCTGTGGATTGACCAGGTCCTGCGGTCGCTCGCCCAATAGCGCACTGCGCAAGTTGGTCAAGGCGCGATTGGCCATGGCGTTGCGGGTCTCATGAGTGGCCGAGCCGATATGGGGCAAGGTCACGGCGTTCTTGAGCTGGAACAACGGCGACTCGGCCAGTGGCTCCTTCTCGTAGACATCCAGGCCCGCGCCGCGGATCCGATGGTTTTGCAAGGCCTCGATCAGTGCCGGTTCATCGACGACCGGGCCACGGGAGATGTTCACCACAATGGCGCTGGGCTTCATCAGCGCCAGTTCACGGTGGCTGATCAGGTGCCTGGTTTTCTCACTCAGTGGCACCACCAGGCAAACGAAGTCGGCTTCGGCCAGCAGTTGGTCAAGACTGCGAAACTGCGCGCCCAGTTCTTGTTCCAGCGCACTTTTACGGCTGTTGCCGCTGTACAGGATCGGCATGTTGAAGCCCAGGCGGCCGCGTCTGGCAATGGCGGCACCGATGTTGCCCATGCCGACAATGCCCAGGGTCTTGCCGTGCACGTCGCATCCAAACAGTGGGGCACCGACGCTGGCTTGCCATTGTCCGGCTTTGGTCCAGGCATCCAGTTCCGCGACACGCCGGGCGCTGCTCATCAGCAGGGCGAATGCCAGGTCGGCGGTGCTTTCGGTCAGCACGTCCGGAGTGTTGGTGAGCATGATCCCGCGTTCGTTGAAGTAGGCCAGGTCATAGTTGTCGTAGCCAACCGACACACTGGACACCACTTCCAACTGGCTGGCGTTTTCCAGTTGGGCACGACCGAGCTTGCGACCGACGCCGATCAAGCCGTGGGCGTGGGGCAAGGCTTCATTGAACTGTGCGCTGATATCGCCCTGCTTGGGGTTGGGCACGATCACGTTGAAGTCGTGTTGCAGGAACTCGACCATATCGGGCGAGATACGGCTGAAGGCTAGAACGGTCTTTTTCATCGCAGGAGGGCTCGTCAGGCGGAGGAGAATGCCAAGCAAGCTAACATCTTGCACGGGAGGAGTGCGAGGGCATCAACCTGATGCTCATCAGGCTGCACACCGAATGTGTGGCAAGGGGGCTTGCCCTAATGCCAGTCAGTCAAGTGAACGCCGACCCGCGTAGGAGCGAGCGTGCTCGCGATGGACGTTAACGATAACGCGCGTTTTCTGATTGAACGCGTTGCTCTTGAGTTCATCGTGAGCACTCGAGCGTCGACCGGCGGCTCCTACAAATGCGACTTCTCTCCTTCACTGTTCGGCATTGGCGAATGCCCCTCGCCACACTGGATCGCATTCAGTTCGCTACGCGAACCCCACCCAGGCTGCCACTCAATTCATAGGCCGCCAGCTCCGACTGGTGGGCCGCCAGGATCTCCGGCAACGAGCCACGCAGGTACTCGACCCAGGTCTTGATCTTCGCATCCAGGTACTGGCGTGAAGGGTAAATGGCGTAGAGGTTCAGTTCTTGCGAGCGGTAGTTGGGCATGACCCGCACCAGGCTGCCGTTGCGCAGGCCTTCGATGGCGGCATAGACCGGCAGCACGCCGACGCCCATGCCGCTGATGATTGCGGTTTTCATGGCATCGGCCGAGTTCACCAGGAAGGGCGAGCTGTTGATGGTGACCATCTCCTGGCCTTCAGGGCCGTCGAACAACCACTTCTCCAGCGGAATCACCGGACTGACCAGGCGCAGGCAGGCATGGTTCAGCAGGTCGCTGGGCTTCTGTGCACAGCCGTTGGCTTTCACATAGGCCGGCGAGGCACAGACGATGCTGTAGGTGATCCCCAGGCGTTGCGAGACGAAGCCGGAGTCCGGCAGTTCACTGGCCAGCACGATGGAGACATCGTAGCCCTCGTCCAGCAAGTCCGGGACGCGGTTGGCCAGGGTCAGGTCGAACGTGACATCGGGATGGGTCTTGCGATAGCGGGCGATCGCATCGATGACAAAGTGCTGACCGATCCCGGTCATGGTGTGCACTTTCAGTTGTCCGGCCGGGCGGGCATGGGCGTCGCTGGCCTCGGCTTCGGCTTCCTCGACATAGGCCAGGATCTGCTCGCAGCGCAGCAGGTAGCGTTTACCGGCTTCGGTCAGGGCGATGCGGCGGGTGGTGCGATTGAGCAAGCGGGTTTGCAGGTGGGCTTCCAGATTGGAGACCGCGCGCGAGACGTTGGCTGTCGTGGTATCGAGCTGCACGGCGGCGGCAGTAAAGCTGCCGGCTTCGGCGACACAGCTGAAGGCGCGCATGTTTTGCAAAGTGTCCATGGGGAGCTCTCGGGGGCGATGGCAAATTGTTACACGAAGTTGCAGCTTTTTTACAGGCGACTTAAGGATGCCGCCAACGGATTATCTCGTTAACGGTAACAAAGATTCACAGGATTCCCGGCTTATCGCCGCACAGGGCCCCCCCTAGAATTGCGCCGATTGGAAATCTCCCCCTCCTCAGGAATTTGCAGCAGTGCCGCGTCGCATCAGCAGAGAGTTGAAGGCTCTCAGTGTTTGGGCTTTATCGTTAGCAATCAGCGGCTGCATCGGAACCGGAGGTATTGCCCCACAGGGCAAGGCACTCGATGCCAATACATTGGCCACCGACGAGGCCATTCAACGTGCGGCCAAGGACGCCCACTGGCCCACCGCGCAGTGGTGGCAAGCCTATGGCGATCCTCAGTTGAACGCCTGGGTCGAGCTTGCCGTACAGGGTAGCCCAAGCATCGCCATGGCGGTGGCGCGCGTGCGCCAGGCCCGGGCCATGGCCGGGGTGGTCGAGTCCGCCGAGTCGTTGCAGATCAATGGCGACGCAACCCTCAAGCGCCACAACTGGCCTACCGATCAGTTCTACGGTCCGGGTGAGCTGGCCAATAGCACCACCTGGGACAACAACGCCGCACTGGGTTTCAGTTATGCGCTGGACCTGTGGGGGCGGGAAAGCAATGCCAGCGAACGTGCCGTGGACATGGCCCACATGACTGCCGCGCAGGCGCGCATGGCGCAACTCGAACTGCAGAACAACGTGGTACGCGCCTACATCCAACTGTCGCTGCATTACGCCCAGCGTGACATCGTTGCTGCAACGCTTGCCCAGCAACAGCAGATTCTCGATCTCGCGCAAAAGCGCCTGGCCGGTGGCATCGGCACTCATTTCGAAGTCAGCCAGGCGCAAACCCCACTGCCGGAAACCCATCGGCAACTGGATGCCCTGGACGAAGAAATCGCCCTGGCTCGCAACCAGCTCGCCGGCCTCGCGGGCAAAGGGCCGGGGGAGGGCGCGCGCCTGCAACGGCCAAGCCTTTCGCTGGCAACGGCATTGAAGCTGCCCTCGTCCCTGCCGGCGCAATTGCTTGGCCAGCGTCCTGATGTGGTTGCCAGCCGCTGGCAGGTGGCGGCCCAGGCGCGCGGCATCGATGTGGCGCACGCCGGCTTCTACCCCAATGTCGATCTGGTCGGCAGCCTTGGCTACATGGCTACCGGCGGCGGGGCGCTGGAGTTCCTGACCGGCAAGAAGCTCAACTACAACGTCGGGCCGGCCATCTCCTTGCCGATCTTCGATGGCGGCCGATTGCGCTCGCAACTGGGGGAGGCCTCGGCGGGCTATGACATGGCCGTGGCCCACTACCACCAGACCCTGGTCAATGCGCTCAAAAGCCTCTCCGACCAATTGATTCGCCGTGAGTCCATGGACAAGCAGCAGGAGTTCGCGAACGAGTCGGTGGCGGCTGCGCAGAAAACCTACGACATCGCCATGGTCGCTTTTCAGCGCGGCCTGACCGATTACCTCAACGTGCTCAATGCCCAGACGCTGTTGTTCAAACAGCAGCAGGTGCAGCAACAGGTCCAGGCGGCGCGCTTGAGTGCCCACGCCGAACTGGTCACCGCCCTGGGAGGCGGCCTGGGTGCCGGCCACGATGTGCCGGCCGATGGCGAAGTCCAGGCACCCAGCACTCCGGCCATTCTCTCTGCCCTCGATCACTGAACAGGACATCATGACTTCCTTGCCTGCACCGCTGCGCTGGCTGCATTCCCTTGAGTGGCGCCGTGGTTTTTATGAATGGGCGCGCAGTGACGGCGTGACCTGGGTCTATATCTTCAAGGTGCTGATCGCGGCCTTCCTGACCCTCTGGCTGGCGATGCGCCTGGAGTTGCCGCAACCGCGTACGGCGATGATCACCGTGTTCATCGTCATGCAGCCGCAGAGCGGCCAGGTGTTTGCCAAGAGTTTTTACCGCTTCCTCGGCACGCTGGCCGGTTCCGCGGTAATGGTCGCGTTGATTGCCTTGTTCGCGCAAAACACCGAGCTGTTTCTCGGTGCATTGGCGATCTGGGTGGGGATCTGCTCGGCCGGTGCCGCGCGTTATCGCAACTTTCGCGCCTACGGCTTTGTGCTGGCCGGCTACACGGCGGCGATGGTCGGCTTGCCAGCATTGGCGCACCCGGACGGGGCGTTCATGGCCGCCGTCTGGCGGGTGCTGGAAATCTCCCTGGGGATTCTCTGCGCCACCCTGGTCAGCGCCGCGATCCTCCCGCAAACCGCCAGCGCCGCCATGCGCAACGCCTTGTACCAACGCTTCGGCGTGTTTGCCCTGTTCGTCACCGATGGCCTGCGGGGGCGTAGCCAGAGCGAGACCTTCGAGAGCCGAAATGTCGGCTTCATCGCCGAAGCCGTGGGCCTGGAAGGCCTGCGCAGCGTGACCGTATTCGAAGACCCGCACATGCGCCGGCGCAACGGTCGGCTCAGTCGTCTGAACAGCGAGTTCATGGGCATCACCACCCGCTTCAATGCGTTGCACCGGTTGCTCGAGCGCCTGCGCAGCAGCGCCGCCGATCATGTGGTGGCAGCCATCAAGCCGGGGTTGCAGGACCTGGCCGAGTTGCTCGACGGTTTCTCCGGCCGGGCACTGACCCATGCGGATGCGGCGCGCCTGGCGAGCCAACTGGCGGCCTACAAGGAAGGCCTGCCGGCGCGAGTGCGTAGCCTGCGGGCCAGCTTTCAGGAAGGTGTGCCCAGCGACGCCGATCTGCTGGATTTCCACACCGCGTATGAATTGCTCTATCGCTTCGTCGACGAGCTGCACAGTTATGCACAGACCCATGCGTCGTTGGCCGATCACCGCCATGAACGCGAGCAATGGGACGAACCCTTCACCCCGAAAACCAACTGGCTGGCCTCGGCCGCGTCAGGGCTTCGTGCCTCGTTCATTCTGATGGTGCTGGGCAGTTACTGGGTCGCCACCGCCTGGCCGAGCGGCGCCACCATGACCTTGATCGCGGCCGCCACGGTCGGCCTCTCCGCCGCCACACCCAACCCCAAGCGCATGGCCTTTCAGATGGCGTGCGGGACGTTGCTTGGTGCGCTGATCGGCTTCGTCGAGATGTTTTTCATCTTCCCCTGGATCGACGGCTTTCCATTGCTCTGCGTGATGCTGGCACCGGTGATCGTACTCGGTTCGTTCCTCTCTTCGCGGCCGCAATACGCCGGTGTGGGCCTGGGTTTGCTGATCTTTTTCAGCACTGGTTCCGTGCCTGACAACCCGACGGTCTACAACCCCTACACCTTCATCAACGACTACATCGCCATGGTCATGGGCATGCTGGTGTGTGCGGCGGCCGGGGCGATCATCCTGCCGCCCAACAGTCGCTGGTTGTGGCGACGGCTGGAGCAGGACCTGCGCGCTCAGGTGGTGTATGCCATCAGCGGCAAGCTCAAGGGGCTGGCGTCGGGGTTTGAAAGCAGTACCCGGGACCTGTTGCACCAGGCGTATGGCCTGGCCGTCGGGCAACCTCAGGTCCAGCGCCACTTGTTGCGCTGGATGTTCGTGGTGCTGGAGGTCGGTCACGCGATCATCGAGTTGCGCAAGGAGCAGGCGATCCTGCCGGTGCACCCGGCGTATGCCGAGTCCCAGCCCTGGCGCCAGGCAATCCGCGTCATGGGGCGGGCGTTGGTGCGGCTGTTTCTGCAACCGGGCCACAGCAATCTGGAGCGTGCATTGATTGCCGTCGACCACGCCATCAGCCGGGTGCAGGCCACTGACGAACCGTTCGCCCCGCACTTCGATACCTCGGCCCTGCGCCGGGTGAAGAGTTACCTGCATTTCATCCGCACTTCGTTGCTCGACCCGCAATCGCCGCTGGCGGCCCTGGCCGCCCCGCAAGGACCTGACCATGCCTCGTGAAATCGCCTTCCACGGCGTGTATATGCCGACCATGACCCTGATGTTTTTCATCGCCGCCGCACTGGCCTGGGCGCTGGACCGGTTTCTGTCCGGGTTCGATCTGTACCGCTTCTTCTGGCATCCGGCTCTGTTGCGCCTGAGCCTGTTCATTTGCCTGTTCGGCGCCCTGGCGCTGACTGTCTACCAGTGAGACCGTTTCGATGAAAAAACTCTTCAGTCTGCTCGCGACCTTGCTGGTGCTGGCCCTTGCGATGTGGATCGGCCGGACCCTCTGGGTGCATTACATGAACACCCCCTGGACCCGCGATGGGCGGGTTCGCGCGGACATCATCAACGTGGCCGCCGACGTCAGCGGTGAAGTGGTCGATGTGCCGGTGCGCGACAACCAACAGGT
The DNA here is from genome assembly GCF_058789115.1 of Pseudomonas sp. FW300-N1A1. Taxonomy (NCBI): domain Bacteria; kingdom Pseudomonadati; phylum Pseudomonadota; class Gammaproteobacteria; order Pseudomonadales; family Pseudomonadaceae; genus Pseudomonas; species Pseudomonas sp. FW300-N1A1. The sequence continues at coordinate 44,696 of NZ_JBYTBK010000015.1, forward strand.
CAAGAAGGGCGATGTGCTGATGCAGATCGACCCCGAGCACTACCTGATCGCGGTCAAACAGGCGCAGTCGCTGGTGGCATCACGCAAGGCCACCTGGGAGATGCGCAAGGTCAATGCGCACCGCCGCGCCGATCTCGACAACCTGGTGATCTCCCGGGAAAACCGTGACGACGCCAGCAACATTGCCGACTCGGCCCTGGCCGATTACCAACACGCCCAGGCGCAACTCGAAGCAGCACAACTGAATCTCAAGCGCACCCAGGTGCTGGCGGCCGTGGACGGTTATGTCACCAACCTCAACGTCCATCGCGGTGACTACGCGCGCATCGGTGAAGCGAAAATGGCCGTGGTCGACATGAATTCGTTCTGGGTCTACGGCTTCTTCGAAGAAACCAAATTGCCCCGGGTGCGGGTGGGCGATCAGGCCGACATGCAGTTGATGAGCGGCGAAGTGCTCAAGGGGCATGTGGAGAGCATTTCCCGTGGCATCTATGACCGTGACAATCCAGAAAGTCGCGAACTGATCGCCGACGTCAACCCGACCTTCAACTGGGTGCGCCTGGCCCAACGGGTGCCGGTTCGGATTCACATCGATCACGTGCCAGAGGGAGTGCTGCTGGCAGCGGGGATTACCTGTACGGTGGTGGTGAAACAACCGCCACAATAGCCTTGGCGACAGCGGCATATTGTGCGAGGGAGCTTGCTCCCGCTGGGGGGCGTAGCCCCCCCAAAATAGCTGCATCACACTATCGTCAGGCAGTGCGGAGATTGAGGTTTACGACGGCGTTGTCCGAACTCGGTTCGCCCGACGGCAGCAGGCTCCCTCGCTACAAAAGCAATCTTGCTCAAGCCTGGCAATACGTCTCATGCAAATGCCGCCAGAGCATGTCACCTGACGGCCGCTTCTCAATCACCGCCGTCGCCCGGCGATCGGTCAGCACGCCGCTGGCATCCTCTTGCAATTCGCGGTAGCTGACGGTGGCGCCCCGCGCATGCTGGTCGACCCCGCGCAACTCGCTCAGCCTGATGCGCAGGCCCGGACGAGCGCCGCCGAGTGTATCGAACAGTTGGTTCAAGGCCGGGGCATCCAGGGCATTGCCATTGGGTACGATCATCGAGAACTGCGGTGAAAAGCGTGCCAACAGGCGTGTCAGCACGTCTCTATTGCCTGTGCCGCTGAACCACTGCTCGATATCGACGTGGGTCTGGATCACTTCATTGAAGTATTCGCGGTAGTCCTTCATGGGTTTTTCTCCTTGGCAGATTGAGGGGTAAGGTGAGCCAGCAAGGCCGTTGTGTCCAGGCGCAGGACCGCGGGCAAGGGCAGTAGCGTCAGGATTGCGGCGAGCAGAAAGCACAGGGCGAACGCAGCGGGTGAGAAGGGGGTGAGCACACTGAGCACGGAACTCAGGAACGCTGCGCCGAGACAGAAGCTCAGCTGTCGATTGATGTTCCACAGGGCGCTGGCATGGCCCATGTGCGAGGCGCGAGTGTCGAGAAAGGCCAGAGTTTGCGCCGTGCTGCTGCACAGGCTGCCGCCTAGCCCCATCAGGGCATAGGCAAGGATCGGCAACAGTTCCCGGGGGCCTTCGATCAGGGGCAGCAAGGCGATGCCCAGCCCTTGCAGCGCCATGCCGCCGACCAGCAAAGGTTTAGGTCCCAGACGCTGGAACACACGCTTGCCCAGAGTGATGGCAAGTCCCGATGCCACGGCCCAAGGCAGCATGAGCGCCCCGGTCATTGCGGGGCTGAATCCACGGTCGTGCAAATACAGCACAGCGATCAGGCTGGTGCCGATGAATACGCCAGGGACAAACAGGTAGACCACCATCGCTACACGCAACCATTGGCCCTTGAGCAGTTGCAGGTCGAGGAGTGGCGCTGGTTTGCTCCAGCCATCACGTACATACAGCCATCCCAGCACGGTACTGAGTCCCAGCACCCCTAGGCCCGCAATGCGCTGTTCGCGTTCGCTCAACAGGCTCAATGCAACCAGCAACAGGCTGATGGTCGTAGCGCCCAACACTAGACCTCGACCGTCCAGCGTAGTGCGCTGCGGTAATGGCTCATCGGTTCTCAGCCAAAAAATCGCGAGCACCAACGTCAGCAACGCCAGCGGCAGATTGGCGTAGTAGATCCAGCGCCAAGAGAGTGTCTGCACCACCAGCCCGCCTGCCGCGGGCGACAGTGCCGGCACCAATAGGGCGACCAGCATCACCATGGCGGTCAGGTGACTACGCTCGGCGGCCGGAAAGTGTCGATAGGCCAGGGCTTGACCCACCGGGATCAGCAGCCCGCCGCCGAGTCCTTGCAGCAGTCGCCAACCGATCAGCGCCTCGATCGAAGCCGCCTGCGCCGCCAGCCACGAAGCGCTGCCGAACACCATCAGTGAACCGAGGATCAAGCGTCGCTCGCCGACCCTGGCCGCCAGCCACACACTCAGTGGAATGATCAAGGTCAAGCCGAGCATGTAGGCGTTGCTGATCCACGCCAGTTGCGTGACCGAGGCGTGCAGCTCCAGGGCGATGTTCGGCAGGGCGATGTTGCTGGCGAACATGTTCAGCAGGTCGAGGGCAAAGCCCAGCAGGTACACAAGGGTGATTTTCGAGCGATAGGCCATGGCAGCCTCCGGGCAGACAGAGGCGCAGGGTAGAGCGTTCATCGGGTTGGAAAAACGTCGTCCCGGCTGTTAGTTTGTCAAAAATATTTTGACAAAGGATCACTGCACTATGGTCAGCCTGGACCGTTTCGACACCTTCAAGGCCGTGGTCGAAGCCGGATCGTTGACGGCCGCGGCAGACTTGCTGGGCCAGACCCGCGCGGTGGTCAGTTTCAACCTCAAGCGCCTGGAGTCTGAGCTGGGCGTCACCTTGCTGACGCGCAACACCCGCCAATTGGCGTTGACCGATGCCGGCGAGCGGTTTTATCAGCGCTGCCTGCGCACCCTTGATGAAGCGCAACTGGCCATTGAAGAGGCCCGCTCGGAGCACACTCAGCTCAAGGGCACCCTGCGCCTGACCACCACGGTCGAATACGCCTTGGCCAAGGTGGTGCCGGCGCTGCAGGCATTTGCTGCCTTGCACCCTGACCTGAATGTCCACTTGTCCACGTCATCGACACACGCCGACCTGATCTCCGAGCGCTTTGACCTGGCCATTCGCCTGGGGCGCATGCTCGACTCCAACCTGCGGGCGGTGCAGCTCTCGACCTTCGAGATTTTCGCCGTGGCAGCGCCGGCGCTGATTGCCCGGCATGCCGAAGTCGTGACGCTGGCGGACCTGGAGCGGCTGCCCATGCTGGGGCATGCGCGGGTGACGGAGTTGAGCGTGACGGATGCCTCGGGTAGTGAGCGGCTGTACCTGCCGGGGCCCGATAACACCACGATAGTGACCGACAGCGCCGCCACCTTGCGCGCGTTCGCCCTGTCCGGGCATGGCGTGGCCATCCTGCCGCAATGGTTGATTCAGGACGACCTTGATGGCGGCCGCCTGGCGCGGTTGCTGCCTGATCATCACTTCGCCCGGCAAGGGGTCTACGCGTTGTATCCGGATACCCGGCATTTGCCACTCAAGGTGCGGGCGTTCATTGATTTCATGAAGGACCGGCAAGCGGATTGAACAACCTGGCGCTTTCGCGGCCTCAGAGCTGTTCGCGCAAGCCAAAGCGCTTCATCAACCCCGACTCCAGCAAGCCCTTGGGCAGCAACCCCGCCAGCAGCGGCAGTGCCCGGCTGCCATTGCCCAGACGCAGCAAGCGTGGGGGTGTGTTCTGCTGCGCGGCCTTGAGCAGGCCGGCAGCGAACTCGGCGGCCGGTGTCGGGTGGTCCTGGGACGCCCTGGCCCGGGCACGGATGCCTTCGCGCAGCGGCCACCACGGCGATTGCTCGCTGATCAACTGTTCGGCTTCATGCCCGGCGTTCCTGGCGAAACTCGACGCGATGGCGCCAGGTTGAACTTCCATCACCCGAATGCCGAACGGCGCCAACTCCATGCGCAGGGCATCGCTCAAGGCATGCACCGCAGCCTTGGAGGCGCAGTAGGCGCCTGCGAACGGCGTCACCAGCACGCCGGAGACACTGCCGATGTTCACCACCAGGCCCTTGGCGCGCCGTAGTACCGGAAACATCGCACGAGTGACGCCGACCACGGCGAATACATTGGTCTCGAACTGGCGTTGCATGGCCGGCACACCACCATCGAGCAAGGGCCCCATGGCGCCATAACCGGCATTGTTGATCAGCACATCCAGGCCGCCATGCTGCTGGTTGATGCGCTCGCTCAACTGTTCGAGGGCCACACCGTCATTGACGTCCAGTTGCACGGCGGTGAAGCCGGCCGCCGCCAGTGTCACCACGTCTTCGGTCTTGCGTGCACTGGCCCAGACCTCGAAACCGGCCGCTTTGAAGGCATCGGCCAAGGCGCGGCCAATGCCGCTGGAACAACCGGTGATTAACGCAACAGGCATGGCGCGGTCCTTGTGCAGCGAGAGGAATTGGGGGAATCAGTCGGAGAAACTACCTTGCAAACGCTCGGCGCGAAACTCCAGGGTTTGTGGGCGATAGCCGGGACGCAGCGGTGGCATCGGTAAACAGTCTTCCCAGCTCGCGCCGGCCTGCAATTCGCCTGGGCCTCGGTAGCGTGGCGCGGTGTATTGGTTGTCGGCCAGATTGACCGTATCGCCCGGCGCATAAGCGGCGATCCGCCAGCGCAGTTCGGTCAGCGGCACATCGTTGCCGTTGTTCATTTTCAGCAGCAGCGGGCGATCTGCCGGGCAACGTTCCGGTGCGTAGGTGATACGCAACTCCAGGCGTGCCAGTTGCTGGGCCTCGCGGTTGTCTAGCCATACCACCCAGGCGGCCACCATGCCCAGCCCGAGCGCCGCCGCCAACGACACCGGCATGGCCTTGGCCGGGTAGCGCAGCAACAGGACCAGCCAGGTAATGACCAGCAGAACGCCGATGAACATGACGCTTAACCTCAGGAGGGAATAGCACCATCGTACCTAAGCGTAGATGGGATTGACCATGGGCGAGCATCAGCGTGGGAGCGATAAGGCAAAAAGCCCCCACCCAACCGGCTGCGGATAGGGGACGCAGTCGGCTGGACGGGGGCTTCTTGTTTCAGCGATTGATCACTGGGCGATGGTCTTTATCGACACTCCCCGCTCAATCGGCGTCGAGCGACCATAGATGTCTTCGAACCGTTCGATATCGTCCTCACCCAGGTAGCTGCCCGATTGCACTTCGATGATCTCGAGCGGAATCTTGCCCGGGTTGCGCAGACGGTGGACCGAGGCGATCGGGATGTAGGTCGACTGGTTTTCGGTGAGCAGGAACACGTTTTCGTCGCAGGTCACTTCCGCGGTGCCACTGACCACGATCCAGTGTTCGGCGCGGTGGTGGTGCATCTGCAATGACAGGCAGGCACCCGGCTTGACCGAGATGCGCTTGACCTGGAAGCGGCCACCCATGTCCACCGAATCGTAGGAACCCCACGGACGGTAGACCTCACAGTGGTTCTGGGTTTCGCTGCGGCCCTGTTCGTTGAGGGTGTTGACCATCTGCTTGACGCCTTGGACCTTGTCCTTGTGGGCGATCATCATGGCGTCCTTGGTTTCGACCACCACGATGTTCTCAAGGCCGATCACCGACACCAGTTTGCCGTTGCCATGGATCATGCAGTTGCGGCTGTCCTGGATCACCACATCGCCCTTGCAGACGTTGCCGTTGGCATCTTTCTCATGCACGTCCCACAACGATGACCAGCAACCCACATCGCTCCAGCCGGCGGTCAGTGGCACCACGCAGGCACGCTGGGTCTTTTCCATCACCGCGTAGTCGATGGAATTGTCGGGGCAGCAGGCGAAGGTGGCTTCGTCGAACGTGACGGAGTCGGCGTCCTGATGGCTACGCTCAAGGGTCAGCAGGCAGGTGTCATAGATATCCGGATCGTGCTTCTTCAGCTCTTCGAGGAAGCGACTGGCGCGGAACAGGAACATGCCGCTGTTCCAGAAATAGCCGCCGGCCTGGACGAACTCGGTGGCGCGCTTGACGTCGGGTTTTTCGACGAAGTGCGAGACTCGGCTGACGCCTTCGGGCAGCAGCGCGTCGTTGGTGGACTTGATATAGCCGTAACCGGTTTCCGGTTTGGTCGCCGGTACACCGAACAACACCATCTCGCCGCGCTCGGCGGCGACGGTGGCCAGGGCCAGGGCACGTTGCAGGGCTTTCTGGTCTTCCAGCACGTGGTCGGCCGGCAGCACCAGCATCAGTTCGTCACGACCTTCATTGACCAGCATCATCGCCGTCAGCGCTACCGCCGGCGCGGTGTTGCGCCCGAAGGGTTCCATGAGGATGCGCTGGGCTTGCAGATTGCGGTTGCCCAGTTGCTCGTTGACGATGAAGCGGTGGTCCTTGTTGCAGACCACGATCGGGGTGTCCATGCCGTCGAACACCAAGCGCTCCAGGGTTTGCTGGAACAGGGTGTGTTCACCGGTCAGGGCCAGGAACTGCTTGGGGAATTGTTTGCGTGAAAGCGGCCAAAGACGTGAGCCGCTACCACCGGACAAGATCACTGGAATCATGGTGTTACTCCTTGAAAATCGTTTGGTTAGAGCTACCGCGTTCTGTCGCTTCACTCTTGTTTTTGTCTCGTATCCGAATTGACGCCTCGGTCCACTGTGGGAGCGGGCTTGCTCGCGAAGGCGGTGTATCAGTCGACATCAATGCTGAATGTCAGACCTCTTTCGCGAGCAAGCCCGCTCCCACTGGGGGATGCGTCAATCCGGAAAATTCATCAGCGGGTCGACACCGGGCGTTTCACCCACACCGGCGACAGGCTGCTGCCGCTTCCGGTGACGTACAGCACCGCCGCTTCACCGCGCTCCAGTGCTACGGGCTTCACGTCGCCGACTTTCTGCTCGCCGTCATACAACGCCAGGCTGACTTTCACCGGATTGATTTCACGTTCGCCACGGCCCTTGGCGGCAACGCTCTTGACCACCTCGGTCTTGCCGTCGGCGGTCTTCAGGGTCAGGGCCTTGTCACTGAGGTTCTGCACCCGCACCAGGGATTTCTGCTTGTTCTTGAACGGTGGTTCTTCGATCAGTTGGGGTTGGCCGCTGGCGTTGTTGACCAGGGTGTAATAGTGATCGGCCGCCAGTTTCACCGGCAGGGTCTGGCTGCCGACCTTGGCGCTGTAGTCGCCACCGGGCATGAAGCTGAAGTCGCTGCTGGCCAGTGGCGCGACATCGCTCAGACTGGTGCTGCCGACCGTGGCGCTGACTTCAGCGTTGCTGGCGTTGTAGATACGCACGAAGCTCGAGCCTTTCGGCGCGGTCGGGCCGTAGAGCGCGGCGTCACCGGCGGCGAAGGCCTGCATCGACAGGGCACTCATGCCCGCGACGAGTGCCAGGGTTTTAGCGAGACGGCGAGGAGTTGTAGTGAAAGTCATGGTGTACCTCTCTTTCAGTTTTGCGCCCGGTCGGGCGTCTCGGATTTGCTGTTGATGGCTACGTTTTGTTGGCGGGCACCGGCTTGTTTGAGCGCGGCGACCCACTGCGGGTCGGCGTCGCCGATTTCGTTGTTCACCGGCAGATATCGTTCAGGGAACTCCCAGATCAGCACTTGCGGCGGGCTGTTCTTGAAGGCGTCGCTTTTCAGGTAGCTGAGCATCGGCAGAATCGGGCCGTGACCGTCTTCGGCGTAATTGACCACATCGCTGTGCAGCGCCTGCTTGAGCGCACCGACAAAGTTCCAGTCGGGATTGGCGCTGTAGCTGGTACCGATCAGTGCGACCGGTACTTCGGTGTCGGCAAACAGTGCGCCATCACCGGCAGACGGATCTTCAACCGCCAGGGTGCGGCGCTTCTGCAAGGCCTCGGTGGCCGGCATCAGGTTTTCGAACAGCGGGTCCAGCGGCAGGAACAGGCGCAGGTCGCCCTTGTGGCTGACGTTCTCCGTGGTCTCGGTGACGAAGCGCTGTGGCGGGCCACTGAGCGGCGTCTTGTCGGCAATGGTCCTGGCCAATTGCTCGGCGGCGATTTGTGCGCCCTCCGGGGTCCAGTGGGTATCGGTACGCAGGAACACGTGCTGACCATTCTGCTTGGCTTGCTTGAACGGCCCCAGCAGGTCGGGAGCGAGGATCCGGTCGGCGGCCAGGCGGTTGTGGAAGTCCTTGTAGAGATCGGCGTGGATGCTGGCCGGTTTAACCTCGGCCAGGTGTTCCGGGTACAGGCGAACCTTGGCTGGAACCACCGCCATCACCAGCTGCACGCCGCTGGCCTTGAGGGTCTGGCGCACGCCTTCGACCAGCGCGTAGTTGCCTTGCAGGTTCAGCTCTTCGTTGACGATCGGGTGGAACTCTTCATCGCTGTACAGCCACTGGTCGCGACCGAGCACCACGCCCGGACGACCTTCGTTGAAGAGCTTGAAGTCCAGGGCCGCCCACAGGTTGGTGCCCAGGCGCTTGATCGGGAACTGGTCGTCGTAATGGGTTTCCACGGCCTTGGCCCAGCGACCGTTGAGCACGGTGGCATCGGGGTTGGTGTTGAAGCCGAAGAAGCTGCGCACCGACCACAGGCCCAGGACCATCAGGGTCACCAGGAACAGGGCGATGTAGAACAGACGTAATGAGCGGGTCATGGTCAGATCCCTCAGAACTGGAAGTAAAGGAACGGCGAGAAGCTTTGCGCCGAGAGTTTGAGAATCGAAGCAATGAACAGCAGCAGCACCAGTGCGCGCATCACGTAACGCGACCCGTCAGCCGTCCAGTAGGCGGGTTGCACCTGGGCTTCGACACCAGCGGTGTAGCCAGGCGCGTGGATGCTTGCCGGGTTATCCCCAGGTACGGCTTTGATCAGGCCCGGTTGGGCGGCGGCCGGGCCATCGGCATCGACGCTCACCGCAGGCTTGGTCTTGACCGGTGGCTGGTTGCTGTAGAAGTCGCGCAGGCCGAAGAACGCCAGGGTCACGTAAGCCACGATCAGGGTCGCGACTTGCAGGCCGGTGAGGCTGGCCTGATTGAGCTCCGAGAGCGACCAGTCGCTGAAGCTGAACATGGCGCCGTACATGCGACCGGCGACGTGCAGGTTCTCGGCGCGGAAGATCACCCAGCCCATCACCACCAGCAGGAAGGTCAGGGCCCAGCGCACCGGATTGAAACTGCGTGGCGAGGTGTTGAGGCCGATGGCTTTTTCAATCGCCAGCCACATGCCGTGCCACGCGCCCCAGACGATGTAAGTGATGTTGGCGCCGTGCCACAGGCCACCGAGCAACATGGTCAGGAACAGGTTGCGGTAAGTGACCAACGTGCCTTTGCGGTTACCGCCCAGGGTGATGTACAGGTAGTCCCGCAGCCAGGTGGACAGGCTGATGTGCCAGCGCCGCCAGAACTCGGTGATTGACTGGCTGATGTACGGCTGCTTGAAGTTTTCCATGAAGCGGAAACCCATCATCAGCCCCAGGCCGATGGCCATGTCGCTGTAGCCGGAGAAGTCGAAGTACAGCTGTGCGGTGTAGGCCAGCGCACCGAGCCAGGCATCCCCCGTGGTCGGGTTTTGCAGGGCGAAGCAATGGTCGGCGACCACCGCCAGGGTGTCGGCGATGAACACCTTCTTGATGAAGCCCTGCATGAACCGTGTGCAGCCCTCGGAGAATTTGTCGAGGGTGTGGGTGCGGTGGTTGAACTGGTCGGCCAGGTCGCGAAAACGCAACACGGGACCGGCGATCAGGTGCGGGAAGATCGCCACGAACGCCGCGAAGTCGATCAGGTTGCGGGTCGCCGGCGTATCGCCACGGTAGACGTCGATGATGTAGCTGATGGACTCGAAGATGTAGAACGAGATCCCGATCGGCAGCAGCACGTGGGTCAGGATGAACGGCTCAAGTCCCACCGAGGTCATCATGGCGTTGATGCTGTCGACGCCGAAGTTGGCGTACTTGAAGTAGCCCAGGATGCACAGGTCGACGGCCACGCCCAGCAGCAGCCAGCGCTGCGCCGGCTTGGTCCTGACGCCGGCGGCGCCGACTTTCAGGCCGATCCAGTAGTTCCACAGCGTGACGGCGGCGAACAACGCCAGGAAGTCCACGCGCCACCAGGCATAGAACACATAGCTGGCGATCAATAGCAGCAGGTTGCGATAGCGTTGCCCGCTCAAGTAGTACAAGCCGAGAAAAATCGGCAAGAACAAAAACAGGAACACGTTGGATGAAAACACCATCCCGGTCTCTCCTTGTTGAACTCACAGTCAAGGGCCAACGGCCCCCCCAAACCCCCCATTGAAAAACCGGGGGCATAACACTCGACTCAAGTCTTGCACTGACCCTGCGTGGGAGCGGGCTTGCTCGCGAAAGCGGTGTGTCAGTCGACATCTTTGGTGAATGTCCGACCGCATTCGCGGGCAAGCCCGCTCCCACAGGGTTTCGTGTTTGTCTTAAGACCCTTTGCCTTTTTCGTTGACCGGGTCATAGACCCTGGTCAGGTCGCCACCCAGGCGGAAGGTCTTGAACGGTTGCATCTGCCGTTTGCGTTTCAGCACATCCGGCGTGCAGGTGTAGAGCGAGCAGTACGGTTCGAGCCAGGCAAACTTCGAGTCGACTTTCAGGTCGGTCATGTCCTGCTCCTTGCCGTTCTTTTTCTCGAAGGCTTCAGGGTCTTTCGCCCCGGCCAGCACCCGCTCACCCAGACGCTTGAGCGCACTGTTGTTTTCCTGGCGCAGGTCGACACCGTTGACCTTGGCGAAGCTGGCGATCATCGCCAGCGGCGGCAGGGCGTAGTTGTGATAGGCCAACGCCCGTTGCTGGCGCTTGAGTTCGTTGGGCAAGAAACCCTGGGCGTCGACCTGGTTGGCGCCGACCTTGAACTCCTTGACCGCCCAGTCGAACAGGTCGCGGCGGTTGGTGGCGACCGAGGTCGCCATCACTGACCAGGCCGCCCAGTACGAGTGGTTGTTGGTTTTATCCAGCGGCAGGTTGTCCCAGTCGCTGACCACCTGGTCGGCCATCTTGCTGAACCAGGCTTCGATCAATTGCGCCTCTTGCGGGTGAGCCGCCAGTGGACGGGAGTCGGAGAACTTCAGACGGATGTAGGACGAGGCCATGCTGCCCAGCGCCCATTTGCGCATCGACTTGCCGGTGTGGTTGAAGTCCTTTGACATCAACGCATCGGCCTTGGCCCAGGCCGTCAACCAGCTGAGGGTGCAGTCGAGCTGTTCCGGGCGACCATCACGCATGAATTGCATCACTTGCTTGCTGGTGCCGCGCTCGATTGCGGTGATGTCGGCGGTGGCGTCGCGAAAGGCTTTTTCCGAGTCCCGGTTCAGGGTCGAACGGGCCTTGTCCGAGCCTTCGTACTTGCTGCGAAATTGCAGGGCTCCGGTGTACGGCGTCGGCACCGCGTCGCAGCCTTCGCCACTGTTGCCGGTCTTGAATTTATCCACAGGCGCAAAATAGCCCTGGGGTGGACGCAGTGCCTCGGCTGCCTGGGCGACCCCGGCGAACATCGCCAGGCTCAGGAGCGTTGGTGCCAACAAGTGTTTCAGCGTCGCAGTGTGCATGGCAGACCTCATTGCCCAAGCTGGGCGGTACGTTGCCCAGCGCTCGGGAATACGTTGCGTTTGCAGATTTTCGCTTCGATTTTTTGCCCCGCAGCGCCCGCTTCCGGGCCCTGGACTTCAAGGGCCAGCAGGTTCTGCGAGGCCCAGTCTTCATCGGTGCGCAATTCAAAGGCGAAGCGACCGTCGGTGTCGGCGGTTTCCGGCTTGTCGATCTTGATGTCCTCGTGGCGACCGTTCATGTACCAGAGGGTGGCTTGCAGGGTTTTCACCGACGGGTCGGCGAAACGAATGTCGACCTGGTGGCTGCTGTTGCGCAGGTCCATGTTCTGGCGGTTGACCATCAACTCGTTCTTGCCGGGCTTGAGCGTGGTGCTGCTGCTCATCAGCGCGTCCTTGCCTTCGCACCCGTTATCGAGCAGCGCCATCATCTGGCGGTAGATGGTTTCCTGGTCCAGGCGATACAACGGCGAGAACTCCCAGATGAGGATTTTCGGTGGGGTCTTCTGGAACTCGTCGCTGCCCAGGTACTGCAGCATCGAGCCTTCCAGGCCGCCACCGGGGAAGGCGACGTTGAGAATGTCGGCACCGATGGCCTCTTCCAGGAACCCGGAGAAGTTGTAGTTCTTGCCGCTGTGGCTGGTGCCGACCAGGGTGATCTGCGGGTTGCCGGCATCGCTGAACAGGTCGCCGTCCGCCGCCTCGCCCTTGGGCTCGGTGGTGAACTGGTCCATGTACTGGATGGCATAACTGGTGCCGCACAGTTGCCCGGCCATGTTGTGCAGGGTGCCGGTCTTGCCCATGCGTCCGGTCTTTTTGGTTTCGAACTCACGCTTGGGAATGTCGGCGAACCCTGGCAGTTGCTTGACCTTCTCAGCGACGATTTTTGCCGTACGTTGGGCGCCGTACGGGGTCCAGTGCTGGTCGCCACGGAAGTAGAAATCGTGGGCGGGCAGGGTCTCAGGCAGTGATTCGTTGGCCAGTGGCGAGAGGTCCGGCACCACGTAGCCCATCTCGGCAAACCGCCCGAGCATGGTCTGGTAGTTTTTCAGCGCCTTGTCGTAATCGAACGCGGCCTTTTCCTCGGGGTTGAGTTTGTTGCGGTTCACCAGGCCACGGGTCGGCTGGTAGACCACCACCAGTTCAATGCCTTTGCTCTTGAACGCATCGTGCAGTTGCTTGAGGCGGCGGTAGCCTTCGGCTGTGGTAGTGAATTCGGTGCGCAGGTCTTCCCGGGTACGGAACAACCAGTCGCCTTGCGCCTGCACCAGGGTGGTGAAGTTTTGCTGATAGCGGGTGGTGTAGTTTTTCGCGTCGTGGGCCTCGGGGCACAGGTTGCAGCACGGCTCGGCGGTAAAGGCCGGGGCCTTGCCATCGTCCGCGCTGGCCGCAAGGCTGGCAGTGAACATGGCCGCGGTCAGGCCAGTGAGGCTGAACAGTTTGATCAGATGTGGCTTCATGAATGTCATCCTCAGTCGCGCAGGTCGGTCTGGCGTTCGACGGGGTCGATCAGCACGGCTTTTTGCTGGCGCACCAACAGGTCGAGGATTTCGTCCTGGCGTTCGCCCAGGATCCCCGAGAAGCTGATGCCACTGGATTTGGTCGGGGCAAGCATCGACACCCGGTACAGCTCGACGCTCAACGGCGAATCGATGGACATCGGTCCGCTGCCGTTGGCCGCCAGTTCACCGCCGACCACGATCAGCGACACCTGGGCATCGAACGGGTCGAGCTTGATGTCACGGTCGGTGTCGCTCAGGTCCTTGATGTGGCCGTAGACGCCGGTCAGGCCGTTGGCCATGGCGACGTTTTCGTAGAGACGAATGTTCACGCTGTTACGAATACGAATGCCGTGGCGCTGGTTGCTGATCACCTTGTTGCCCCACAGCAGGTTATCGGCACTCTCGTAGAGGGTGATGCCGTCGGTGTGGTTGCGGTAGATCTCGTTGTAGGCGATCAGGTTGTTGACGCTGTTACGGTCGATCACCAGCCCTGACAACTTGTTGTCGTAGCTGCGGTTGTTGAAGATGAAGCTGTCATTCACTTCACGGGAAATGATGATGCCGTGCTTCTTCTTCGTGCCATGGACGGTGTTGTCCGCGATGATCAGGCCATGGGAACGGTCGTGGGGGTCGATGCCGTAGACGATGTTGTCGCGGTAGGTGTTGCCCTTGACCACGAAGTCCCGGGTCTCATAGCAGTAGAAGCCGTACCACATGTCCGAGAACTCGGAACCGATGATCCAGCCAGTCGGTTCCGGGCGCTTGAGCACCTTGGCCATGTTGGGCGTGTACTGGGAAATACTCACCCCGTAGGACTTACTGTTGGCGTAGCCGAAGCTGGCCATCTTGCTGTTGACGATGTACGTCTGGGTGCCACCCCAGGCCAGCAGGAACGGGCGGAACTCCTTGGGCGAGCGGAAGCTCGCCGGGCCGTTTTCCTTCTCGCGCCAGCCGGTGATTTTCGTGTCGCGCACGAACAACTGACCGTCGTTGACCAGGAACGAACCGGCCTCTTCGGACAGGCGCAACTCCTGGGTCTGCTGGTCGATGTCGAGGATGCCCTTGGCCCCGACCACGATCGGCAACCTGGCCAGGAACACGCCCGGTGCCGTTTCGCTGAAGTACTGCTTGGGCAGTGTCTTGGCCAGGTCCTTGAGGTTCAGGTAGCCGTCGTCGATAAAGATCGCCTGGGGGATGCCGTGTTGACGCACCACCCATTCGGCCATCTTGTTATCGCCGCCGATGAAGTCCTTCAGCGCGTCTTCCTGCATCATCCGCCGCACGCTGACCTTGCCGACCTTGCTGCGCACGATCTTCGCCTCGACCGCTTGCGCGGTATAGCCGGACAGGTCGGGCAAGGTCGGCGCCGCCAGTTCCAGTGGCGCGGTCGGTGCGCTGCTGACGGTGTAGGTCTTGGCCTGCTGCAGTTCCTTGGCCAGGGTCACCGGCTTGCCTTTCTGGACAGGCGCGGCAGGCTCGACGGCGGCGAATGCTGCGTGACTGGCCAGCAGCAACGCAGCAGCCAACAGGCCGAGCGAACGGTTGGTCGCTGGGATGTTCATCCGGGGCACTCCCTTGGCGGCTTGCATCAGAAGTGCCAGATCACGTCGACGAATGCGCGGTGCATGTACGAGTCGACCTGGTTGCCATAGGCGTCGCCCGGTTTGAACACGCCGCCGCGAACGCGCACCAGTGCTGCCGGTTCATCGATCGACTGGCTCAGATTCGCCGGCAGCAAGCCGTGCTTGAAGTACTTGGTGACCACCAGGTCGACTTCCTGGCCGAGGTCTTTATTGCCGTCTTCCAGTGGCAGCGAGGTGCTGGACAGCAGGGCGCCGGTGACGTCGTCGTAGTTGTTTTCCACGGCATTGATGCCGTTGCTGCCGACCGGCTTGTTGCCGTCGACACGCCAGAACTTGTGGTAGACCAGGCTGGCGTCGTAGTCGTCCTGGAGCATCCAGGAGCCGAACAGGGTGGCGCTCTGCATGTTGTTCATCTCGCCACGGAACGCCTCGCCAAAACGGTGAACCCGTGAGCGCGTGCCGGTGTAGTTGGAGCGGTTGCTTTGCAGGCCGTTCTGTTCGTAATCGCTGCTGGCGCGGGCATAGGCCGCACCGACTTGCCATTGCGGATCAAGGCGCAGACGCACCCCCAGGTCCGTGGCCCAGCCGTCGACGTCGCCGCTGCGCTTGGCATCGACCGGCTGGCTGCCATCGGCATTGAGCGGGTTGACGGTGTCACGATCGCCGGTCATGCCGGTGATGCTCGCCCAGTAGTTGACTGTGCTGGTGTTGCGCCAGTTATAGGCGTCGCTGTTGGCTTCCAGGCCGACCCAGCTCAGGTCGCCGTTCTGTTTCTTGTCGCTGGCATCAGGCACTTCGCCGGGTGTCGGGTAGTCGAGCTTGCCGTCGTCGTGGGTGTGGTGGGCACGCAGGCCGACCCATTGCCCCGGTGTCCATTGGGTCGCGATATCGCCGTACAGGTGCAGGCGATCCTTGTCCTCGGGTGCCAGCTCGGTCAGGTCGGTACGGTATTCGCTGAAGCGTTCGGCAACGCCGACGTTGGCTTTCAACAGGGTGGTGTCGAAGGTCCAGTTCAGCGCTTCGATATTGGTGTCGCGCCATTGGCCGTCGTCGTTGCGCAGACGCTGGCGACCGAACTTGAGGACCTCGCCGGGGTAGGGGGTCAGGCCGCCGTAGCCGACCCAGAACTCACGCATCGCCAGGTAGTTCTTTTTGCTCTCGCGACCATCGTCGTTGCTGCCCTGGGTGCCCTCAGTGTCGGACTGCTGCAGGGTGTCGGTCTCGATGATGTCGGTGGAGGTCACGGCCTGGCCCATGGCGAAGGCACTCCAGTTGCCGCTTTCGCCGTAGACCCACGGACGCACGTCCAGGCCCACGCCGTTGACGTCGCCGCCAGGCAGCGTGCCCAGGTCGCGGTCGTCCTCGGATTGGCCGGTGATCTTCACGTCCAGGCCGAAGTTCTTGGTGTCAGTCATCGCGGCCAGTGTCGGGCACGACCACAACAGGGCAAAGCTCAGGCCTACCAGACCAGGTGAAAACGTAGCGAGCGAAGGAAAGACAAGGCGAAAACTGGCGAGGACGGAGAGTTTACGTGTTGTAAATGAGCCGTCCGAGCCAGTTTTCAACGCAGTATTTCCGAGCGCAGTAGTTTTCACCTGGCCTGGTATGCCGGCTTTCACGAATGGATTCATATTCATAGGGATTCCTCGCCGTCTTCTGCTTGCAGGGCCTGCGCGGCCATCGGGTTGTGGCTCAAGGCGCCACGCATGGCCTGTTCTTGTCGCAACAGGCGTTGGGCCTCGGCCAGTTGCGCAGGGGGCAGTTGGGCTTCGAGTGTGTTGGCCAGTTCATTGGCTTGAGGGGTGTTCTGGGCCTTGGCCAGTTGGCTGAAGACATAGGCATTGAGCGGGTCGGGCCGGGTGCCCTTGCCTTGGGAGAACAACTGGGCAATGGCGAAGTCGGCACTGTTCTGGCCGTTGCGCGCAGCCGTCAGCAAGTGGTCCAGGGCTTTTTGCGGATAGACCTGGCCCAGGTAACCTCGGCGGTAGATCTGCCCCAGGTAGTAGTCGGCAGCGACTTCCTTGCCCACGGCCTTCTGGAAATGCGCTTCGGCGACCTTGGCGTCGGCCGGTACCCATTTGCCTTCGAAGTAGAGCTTGCCCAACAGCAATTCGGCCCGCGGCTGATCAGCGGCGCGCCCGTTGTCCAGGTAGTGCATCAGCGTGTCGACGTCACCCAGTTCGGGGAAGTCGTAGAGCAACTGTGCCAGGCTGACCCAGGATGCCGGGTAGCCTGGAGCGATCTGCTCCAGCATGGCTTGCGCGGTTTTTTCGTCCGGCTTGCCGAGGCTGGCATCGCTCAGGACCCGGGCGACGCTGTCCATGCGTTGAGCGGACACGGCGCCACGGGCAAACGCGGCGTGCAGTTGCTTGAGCAGTTCTGCCTGTTGCTCGGGCTGGGCACGTTTCTGATAGACCGTGGCCAACTCGACGTAGCAGATGTCGGTGGTGGTGAGTGCGGCTTTGCAGATGCGCTCGACGTCGTCCAGGTGTTGGTCGTACGTGCCCTGTGTGCGATACAGCAGCACCTGGGCCAGACCGGCTTCCGGGTAACCGGCGGTGCGCCACTGACTGATCTGTTGCTGAGCGTTGACCGCGGGGAAGCTGTGGGGATATTGCAGGTACAGCATGGCCAGCGGGATCAGGGTGTTGCCTTCGCCATTGGCGAAGGCCTTTTTCAACAGGCCTTCGGCCTCATGCCGCTCGGCGTCGGTCGACCCCGGCTTGGCCACCAGCAGGCGCCCCAGGCGAGCCTGGGCCCGTGGCGAGATGTCGGCGGCCGCGCGGTAGGTGGCTTCGGCCGCCGTGATCTGGGCCGGGTCACGGCTTTCCACTTGCAGATCGGCCAGGCCAACCTGGGCTTCGCTGTACCCCAGGTCCGCCAGTTGTTTGTAGTTCTGCTGCGCCAGCGCCGTGTCACCGCGTTTCAGGGCTTCATTGGCCAGGCGCTGGTCGGGCAGGCCGGCACAGCCAGCCAGGGCGATTGCCATGGCCAGGGTCAATGGCACCGGCAAGGTTCTGATAGGGCTAGTCACAGGCATGTCCTCTGCTTAAAGACCGGCGGCCATGGCTTTGTCGATCAGCCAGTTCACCGATGGGCCGCGGTCGCTGCTGACTTCCACCGGGCGACCGGCGAAGGTGCTGTTCAGTGGCTCGTCCGGCTTGATCTGCACGCGAATGTCGGACGACAGGTCGGCGCCGTTGAGGCTGGTGCTGCTGATGATCTTGCCGGTGCGCAGGCTGTCGTCGCCGGCCACCTGGAAGTTCACGGAGGTGCCGGGGCGCACGTCGGCGAACTGGCGATAGGAGAAACGGGCCTCGACATTGGCCTCGCTGTTACGCGGCACCAACTGGAAGATCACGTCACCCTTGCTGGCGTACTGACCGTCGGCAACCATCTGCCGGGCCACGGTGCAGTCGCAGGGCGAGGTGAGGGTGCCGGTCATTTGCTTGCCGAACAGTTCTTCAACCTTGGCCGGCTGCAACTGGTCCTGATCCAGATGGCCCTTGAGTACGTCGAGCATGCTGGTGCTGAACGTCGCCAGCGGCGCGCCCTTGGCGGCGACGCCATCGGTCTGGATCAGGCTCTGCACCGTGCCGTCGCGGGGCATGGTCACGTTCATGCCCGGCACATTCACCAGCCCGGCCTGGGCATGGCTGACGAAGTACATGCCATACACCGACTTGAGAATGAACCCGAAGGCTGCCAGGCCCACGACGAAGATCCCGGCGCTGAAGGTCACCGCGCGCAAGCGCCCGAGTGCGCTCATGCCACTGCCGCCGTCCTTGAGCTTGCGCGCCTTGGTGAAGTTGTCCCGTTGCAGGGTCGCCAGCACATCACCCATGGTCACGATGTCACCGGACAGGTGCGAGGTGATCAGGTGACGCAGGGTGGAGATATCCTGTGGCTCCAGGTTCTGGAACTGGCAGCCGGTGCGACCGCTCTGGCGATCGTACGAGCGGACCTGCAATTCGACGTCCATCGCCAGGCCGAGGTTGTCGATCAGGAACTGCAGCCGGGCCTTTTTCACTTCACCGATCTTGAACGGTATCTGCCCGGCGTTGAAGCTCAGGCCACCGGCGGACAAGTCGATCAGGCGTGTCTCCACAGGCGTACGGTCCGGGCCGAAGAAGCGCAGCCTGGCGGGGATTTTGACCCGGGCGTGCTGGCGCTGGGCTTCGGATTCATGCACTACGTTGACGTTCACGGCGGTATTCATAGGGGCGATTTCCTAGTTAATTCAGGCAAGGCGGTCAGACCATCATCAGCAGCACGGCGACGAAAATACTGCCGGCGGAGAAGGTCATGGTCCGAGACGACCAGGTGTTGAACCAACGTTGAAAGCTGGCGAGATCACGGGTCAGGGAAGTGGGCTGGCGAGTCCAGGACTGTTGGTCGAGGCGGAAGAACACGTAGATCTTCACCAGCGCGCCGACGATCTGGTTGTAATAGAGAATGGCCGGGTAGGCCGGGCCGATCCGGTGGCCGGAGCAGGACAGCAGCAGGGTCAGGATCAGGCGGGTGATGCCGATCCACAGCAGGTACACCAGGATGAACGCGGTGCCGTACTTGAAGCTGGCGATCAGCGCCACGGTCAGGCCCAGCAGGGAGGTCCACATCGACACGCGCTGATCGAACAGCACCACCGAGGTGAACGCACCGAGGCGTTTCACCCCAAGGCCGAGGGCCCGGGAGTTCTGCCGCAGGTTGTTGCCGTACCAGCGGAACATCAGCTTGCGACTGGCCTTGATGAAGCTCTTTTCCGGCGGATGCTCGACGGTGTTGATCGCGGCGTCGGGCACGTAGAAGGTGTCGTAGCCCAGGCGCATCAGGCTGAACCAGCTCGACTTGTCGTCGCCGGTGAGGAACTTGAAACGACCCAGGCGCCAGTGTTGCAGCGAGTCGCTTTCCACGTCGGCGATGAATTCCGGGTTGGTGACCACGGTGGCACGGAACACCGACATGCGCCCGGTCATGGTCAACACGCGCTTGGACAGGGCCATCGAGCACATGTTGATGTGACGCTGGGCGAAACGCAGCTTGTGCCATTCGCTCATGATGTAGCCGCCGCGCACTTCGCAGAACTCGTTGGTGGTCAGGCCGCCGACGTTGCCGAACAGCTGGAACCACGGCACGGTCTTGCGCACCGAGCCTTCGCCGAGCACGGTGTCGCCATCGATCACGGCGACCACGGCGCGGTCATCCGGCAGGTGGCGGGAGATGGCGCGGAAACCGTAGGCCAGGCCGTCGCGCTTGCCGGTGCCGGGAATGCGCACGAAGTCGAGCTTGACCCGGGCAGGCGGATTCATCCGGCTCCACAGGCTTTTGACCAGCAGTTCATCGGACATTTCGACGATGGAGCAGACCACGGTGGTCGGCAACTCGCAGTCGATCGCTTCGCGGATCACCGAGCTGTAGACCTGCGCGGTGGTCAGCGCATCGATACGGAAACTGGTGACCATCAGGTACACGTGTGACGGGTCTGCCGTCTTGCCGAGCTTGCGCACTTTGCGCCGCAGGTGCGGGTAGACCACGTAGAGAAACAGCATGCCGCGCACAAAGTGCGTGGCACCCATCGAGTAGCGCCAGATACCCACGGCGCCAATCAGGAAAATGAAGTCCTTCGATTCGGAGTCGAACGTGGACGCGGGTAACGCGAGGGCGAGCCCCATCAGCAAACATAAAAACAACAGCCAACCGGCGGCCTGAAGTAGGCCGTGCTTTAGCCTGTGCATAATCAACATCCGTCGGAGTGGAGGGGCCCCAAGCGGCAAGCCACAAGGCTCGAGTGAGGAGCTTTGAACTTGCCGCTTGCCGCTTGAAGCTTGAAGCTGCTCTTACCAACAGATGCCTTCAGTCCGGCCACTCGCGCTGGTGGCCTTGGACATGAAGCCGACCAGGTCGATGACCTGTTTACCGTCCGGCGCGGTCTCGGCCAGGGCGCGGAACTTCTCGTCGCGGTTGCCCAGGATGATCACGTCGCTGTTGTCGATCACCGAGTCGAAGTCGGCATTGAGCAGGGACGAGACGTGAGGGATCTTCGACTCGATGTAGTCCTTGTTCGCACCGTGCACACGGGCGTACTCGACGTTGCTGTCGTAGATGCTCAGGTCATACCCCTTGCCGATCAGCATTTCCGCCAGGTCCACCAGAGGGCTTTCGCGCAGGTCGTCGGTGCCGGCCTTGAAGCTCAGGCCGAGCAGGGCGACTTTGCGTTTGTCGTGGCTCTTGACGATGTCGAAGGCGTTCTGCACCTGGGACTCGTTACTGCGCATCAGCGAGTTGAGCAGCGGTGCTTCTACGTCCAGGGTGCCGGCACGGTAGGTCAGGGCGCGCACATCCTTGGGCAGGCAGGAGCCGCCGAAGGCAAAGCCTGGGCGCATGTAGTACTGGGACAGATTGAGGGTCTTGTCCTGGCAGACCACGTCCATCACTTCACGACCATCGACACCGACGGCCTTGGCGATGTTGCCGATCTCGTTGGCGAAGGTCACCTTGGCGGCGTGCCAGACGTTGCAGGTGTACTTGATCATCTCGGCCACGGCGATGTCCTTGCGGATGATCGGTGCATCGAGTTCTTCGTACAGCGATTGCAGGACGTCACCCGAGGCCTTGTCGAACTCGCCGATGACGGTCATTGGCGGCTGGTCGTAGTCGTTGATCGCGGTGCTTTCACGCAGGAACTCGGGGTTGACCGCCACGCCGAAGTCGACGCCGGCCTTTTTGCCGGAGCAGTCTTCGAGGATCGGGATCACCACATTGGCCACGGTGCCCGGCAACACGGTGCTGCGCACGACGATGGTGTGGCGGGTGGTCTTGTCGCGCAGGACAAAACCGATCTCGCGGCACACGGCCTCGATGTAGTTCAGTTCCAGATCGCCGTTCTTCTTGCTCGGCGTGCCGACGCAGATCATCGACAGGTCAGTGTCACGAATCGCCTCGGCGAAGTTGGTCGTGCCACGCAAGCGACCGGTCTGGATACCTTGTTCCAGAAGTTCACCCAGTCCCGGTTCAACGATCGGTGAACGACCGGCGTTGATCATGTCGATCTTGTCTTTGGCGACATCAACGCCAACCACGTCGTGGCCCCGTGCAGACAGGCAACCGGCACATACTGCACCGACGTAACCCAAACCAAATATGCTGATGCGCATCGCATTTACCTCTGTATATATCACGCCATTAAATGGCCGAAGTTAATAGTGTTCAGCGGTCAAAGTGCACTCGGAAGTTAGGCGAGCAGGCGCCACAATGCCGTGTGCTGGCATACTCAATGTCGAGTGTCTAAATAAGTGCACTCAAGTTGTGCGTAACTTGGCCGGATTATGTTGGCTTGCCCTGATATGCAGCCCGGCGTCCTCGGGACGTCGTGGTGCAGCAGAATGGTGGCGCTTGAATGTCGGCACAATGCCAGCAACATCAAGCACTTTGGTGCCCGGGTGAGCACGCTTTCAGGGGCAAGGCCTTGGCCTTAATGGGGATAGTGAGGTTAGGTTCTCTCCTGCGGTTCACTGTTATCCCGATTCAGTGGTCCCGATGCGCAAGTTGTGTAGCAACTTGGTTATAGGGTTATCACTGTTCGTAAGTTATCTCGTACAAGCGCTGCGAGAATCGTTACCGGTGGTATGAGCGGTGCATTTTCAGATAGTTCATGGCCGTTCATCCTGAAAACTGAAATTTCTTGAAATATTGCCAAAGATGGCACTGGCCTCATATTGATAGCACTTACCATTTCGCCCTTTATTGGCGGGGAGTTAATTGGCGGGGATAGTTTTATGCCACTACCGGTAAAAAAAACACGTGCCACTAGTGAAAAAAATCACCGTTGTCGAGTGAAATTAAAGTTAGCGAACAGGCGCGCTGTGTTTTTGGCGTCATGAAAATGACGATTTGGCGGGTGGCGGGGCAGGATCGGGCAGGTTGCAGGCGCACGTGCATCTCTCAATGCCGTGCGCCAGGAGGAGGGGTTACTCGGGGGCGTGATCGCGCAGGAACACCAGATTGTCGGGTTTCGATTGTTCGGCGCTGTAACGGTACCCCTGTGCGTCAAATTGCTTGAGTGCAGCGGGGTCGTCGATGCGTTCCTGGATCACGAAGCGGCTCATCATGCCGCGGGCTTTTTTCGCGTAGAAACTGATGATCTTGTACTGGCCGTTCTTCAGGTCCTTGAACTCGGTGTTGATGATCCGGGCGTTCAGGGCGCTGCGTTTGACCGCCGAGAAATACTCGTTGGAAGCCAGGTTCAGCAGTACGTCGTCACCTTGCTCGGCCAGCGCTTCATTCAGCCACTCACTGATGAGCGTGCCCCAGAAGGCGTACAGATCCTTGCCACGGGCGTTAGCCAGCTTGGTGCCCATCTCCAGCCGATACGGCTGCATCAGGTCCAGCGGGCGCAGCAGGCCGTAGAGGCCCGAGAGCATGCGCAGGTGCTGCTGGGCATAGTCGAAATCGGCTTCGCTGAAGGTCTGGGCATTCATGCCGGTGTACACGTCGCCCTTGAACGCCAGCAATGCCTGCTTGGCGTTTTCCGGGGTGAAGGCC
Organism: Pseudomonas sp. FW300-N1A1; assembly: GCF_058789115.1. NCBI lineage: Bacteria > Pseudomonadati > Pseudomonadota > Gammaproteobacteria > Pseudomonadales > Pseudomonadaceae > Pseudomonas > Pseudomonas sp. FW300-N1A1. Next base: position 67,872 of record NZ_JBYTBK010000015.1, read on the forward strand.
GGGGTCCAGCTGCCGAAACGGGCGGCATTGAGGCCACCGATCTTGTCGGAAACGTGCATCAGTTCGCTAATGTGCGCCGGTGTCAGCTCGCGCAGCTGCAGGATCAGTTCCTGGGAGTGGTCCAGGTATTGCGGCTGAGTGAAGCGCTGGGTGGCCGGCGGTGTTTCGTAATCGAGAGTTTTGGCGGGGGAAATCACCATCAGCATGAAGTCGTCTCCTTTAATCGTGCGGCGATTCTAGGGGGTTGTCCTGCTTGACTCCAGCTATCGAGCTCATAGGTGATCGGTGGTGGAAACAGTCTGGGGCAGGAGCCCAATGCTGTTCAGTTAAGAAACGCTTGAAGCGAGTGAGAGGCCCGTGGCGAGCGAGCAAGCTCCCTCGCCACAGTAGCCGCAGGGATGGCGGCCAGATCGGCTATAGTGCCGCGCGGGTTTTGTAACGGAGACATCCCTTTGCGTATCGCTTTACTGTTTGTTGCCTGGCTGTCGGCTGCCGGAGCGTTTGCCGCGCCCAACGAACCGGCCTCGCTGGATCGCAGTACCTGGCCAGAACCACTGACCAGCCCGACCCTGTTCGATGTTGCCTCACGGGCGGAGATCCTCACATTTGCCCGCGCGCTGCTGGCCAGTGAATCGCTGGACGAAGCCGCATTAAAGCAGCGCCTGGGGCTGCGCATGATCAACCTCGATGCCATCAACACCCTGCGCGAGCGGATGTGGCAGCGCCTGCTCGTCAATTACAACTTCGCCCAGCAGAGCTGCGATCAGGATGCTTCTTTCTGCTTCCTGGTGGAGGACCGGGATACCCTGCGTCAGCAGGCCGCCAAGTTCGAGCTGGGCCCGGACTCCTATTACACCCGTTGGGTCGACCCGAGCCGGCAGTTTCATGAGCGCTACCTGGACGAGCAGTTGCGCAAGGCCGCGCTGCTGCCACAGGTCGGCAGCGAAGTAGCGCTGTTTGGCGACCACGAGCGCAATGGCGATGGTCTCAACGACCGGCTCTTTGCACTGAGTTTCGACAGCGGCGCCAACCTCGCACCGGATCACACGCCATGGCTGACCGAGTACCTGCGCAAGGCGAAGCTGAGCGGTACCTTCTTTGTGCTGGGCAGTGATATCCAGAACCGTCTGGCGCAACACTCGGTGGGCGAGTTGCAAGCGCTCTATTCAACGCAGTGCATCGGCGTGCAGGGCTGGGAGTTCCGTTCCCACAGTCACTGGCAGGACTGGCAGTACTCGGTGACGCGCAGCGTCGAGCTGGTGAAGAACAAGCTGCCAGAGAACTTCGTACCGCTGTTCCGTCCGCCCACCGGCCAGCGCCGCGCTGATGCGGCCGGTTTCTTCAGGGGCCAGGGGTTGCAGGTGGCGCTTTGGGACATTGATCCTGCGGACAGCAATCGTCAGTTGACCGGTGAACAGAGCGCACAGCGGGTGCTGACGCTGATGCTGTTGTGGCGCCATGGGGTGATCAATTTCAACGCAAAACAGGATGGGGTCAAAACGGCGATGCCCTGGCTGTTGACGCACACGGCGCAAAGCGGGATTGGCTGGGAGGATTGTCAGGATACGTTCCGCTGAAAAAAAACGCAGGGCCCGGAAATACTGGGCTTGGGGTGATTTCAGGAGGGATTTCGAGGCAGGCGGACTTTCGACTTTAACGGTGCGCGGACGATGCGCCAAGCGCTTTTTATCGCTCTGAAAAATAAACTTCAAAAAAGCGTCAAAGTACTTTTTTCTGTCACGGGTTTTGGAGTATTACGAAGGCAGACCGCCGAAACCTGCAACACAGGTGGCGTCTTCCAAGACCCGCTTGTGTGCAATTCACCTGGAGCCCCCACGGGTGAATTCGGTGGCCACTTCGAGGCGCAGCACTGTCATGGTATTGCGTCGACTGGCTCCCACAAAGGTGACCGAGTATGGATGATCACGGACGTAGCTCTTCTTCCAACCAGCCAATCCTTTATGTACTCGATACCAACGTATTGATTCACGATCCAAACGCGCTCCTGAACTTCGAAGAACACCACGTTGCCATCCCGATGACCGTCCTTGAGGAGCTGGACAAGCTCAAGAGCGGGCATCACAGCGTTGCGGCCGAATGTCGACAGGCCATTCGCCTGATCGACAAGACCCTGGGCGAGGCCTCTCCCGAAGACGTCGAGCAGGGTGTGCCGATCCAGCGCGGAAAAAGCGGCCCCAAGGGTTTGCTGTCAATTCTGATGAGCAAGCGCACCGAGCCGAACATTATTCTGCCCGAGCACCTGAACGACAACATCATCATCAACCAGTTGATCGACCTGCACGCTCGCGATCCGAAGCTGCCTGTGGTGCTGGTCACCAAAGACATCAACATGCGCCTCAAGGCGCGGGCCTGCGGGATTGCGGCCGAGGACTACAGCACCGACCAGTTGGTCGACGACGTATCGTTGCTGCCTAACGGCTATCACAACATGACCGGCTCGTTCTGGGACCGTGTGAGCAAGGTCGAAACCCGTCAGGACCATGGCCGCACCTGGCACCAGGTGCAGTTGATCGACAACCTGCCGGCGGTGCATATCAACGAGTTCATCATCGATGAGCAGGGATTTGTCGGCTGGATCAAGGAAATCGAGGAAGACAAGCTGCTGATTCTGGACCTGCACCAGGAACCGCTGTTGCACCAGGAAGCCTGGGGCCTGAAGCCGCGTGATATCTACCAGAGCCTGGCGCTGTATGCCTTGCTCGACCCGGATATCCACCTGGTCAACCTGTCCGGCGCAGCCGGTTCCGGTAAAACCATCCTGGCGCTGGCCGCAGCCATCGAGCAGACCATGGTCAGTAAGCGCTACCGGCGCATCATTGCCACCCGCAGCGTGCAGGGGCTGGACCAGGAGATCGGTTTCCTGCCGGGTACCGAAGCAGAAAAAATGGAACCTTGGCTGGGCGCCATTACCGACAACCTCGAAGCCTTGCACATGGATGATGAAAGTACCCATGGCAGCGTCGACTACATCCTCAGCAAAGTGCCGTTGCAGTTCAAATCCCTCAACTACATCCGTGGTCGCAGCTTCCAGCAAAGCCTGATCCTGATCGATGAATGCCAGAACCTCACCCCGCACCAGATGAAAACCATCATCACCCGTGCCGGTGCCGGTTCCAAAGTGGTGTGCCTGGGCAACCTGGCGCAGATCGACACCCCTTACCTGTCCGCGACCAGCTCCGGGCTGACCTACCTGACTGAACGCTTCAAGGATTTCCCCAACGGTGTACACATCACCCTGCAAGGGGTGCCACGTTCGATTCTGGCCGAATACGCCGAATCGCATTTGTAACCGTCAATCAGAACCGGGCGGCCGCAAAGCCGCCCGGTTTTTTTTACCCGACACCCATATCCCCTGTAGGAGCGAGCTTGCTCGCGAGAAACCTGAGGGCGCCGGGGTAAATCAGGTTTTACGCGTCATCATTGACCACCATCGCGAGCAAGCTCGTTCCTACGGCGTAATCAGGCGTGCGAAAAATTGACCCGCGGGTTTACAATCGACGCTCCTGATCAGGAGTAATCCCGTGCTGACTCATCTCGATTCCCAAGGTCGCGCCAATATGGTCGACGTCACTGAAAAAGCCGTGACGTCCCGTGAAGCCACGGCCGAAGCGCTTGTGCGTATGCTCCCTGAAACCCTGCAAATGATTGTCAGCGGCGGTCACCCCAAGGGCGATGTGTTCGCCGTGGCGCGTATTGCCGGGATTCAGGCGGCGAAGAAAACCAGCGATCTGATCCCCCTGTGTCATCCGCTGATGCTCACAGGCGTCAAGGTTGAACTCAGTGCCGAAGGGGTCGATGCCGTGCGGATTACCGCTCGCTGCAAACTGGCGGGGCAGACCGGGGTGGAAATGGAAGCGCTGACCGCCGCCAGTGTCGCCGCGCTGACGATCTATGACATGTGCAAGGCCGTGGACCGTGGCATGGTCATCGAAACCGTGCGCTTGCTGGAAAAGCTTGGCGGCAAGAGTGGGCATTACCAGGTGGCCGGGCAATGAAACTGACGGTGAAGTTTTTTGCCCGTTACCGCGAAGCGCTGGGCGTGGACTCGGTGAAGGTCGAAGGCGATTTCGCCACGGTCGACGATGTACGCGTGCTGTTGGCACAACGCGACGGTGCCCAGGTGCTGAGCGAACAGAACCTGATGTGTGCCCGCAATGAAGACCTGTGCCAGCTCGACGAGCCGGTGAGCGACGGTGATGAAGTGGCCTTTTTCCCTACCGTGACGGGAGGTTGAGCCATGGCGATTCGCGTGCAGCCCACGGCGTTCGACCCCGGTGCTGAAGTCAATGCGATGCATGCGGCGAATGTCGGCGTCGGCGCGGTGGTCAGTTTTGTCGGCTACGTGCGCGACTTCAATGACGGTCTCGATGTGGCCGGAATGTTCCTGGAACACTATCCGGGCATGACCGAAAAGGCGCTCGGCAAGATTGCCCTGGAGGCAGAGCAGCGCTGGCCGTTGCTCAAACTTGAAGTGCTGCATCGCATCGGCGCGCTGGAACCGGGCGAACCGATCGTCTTCGTCGGCGCGGCCAGCGCCCACCGCGAGGCGGCATTCGAGGCCTGCGCCTTTGTCATGGACTACCTGAAAACCCGCGCACCGTTCTGGAAGAAAGAACAGACCTCCGACGGCCCGCGTTGGGTGGAAGGGCGCGAAAGCGATCATGCGGCGGCGGATCGCTGGAAGTAGTGTTCAGCGCTGATTGTTCCCGCGCTCCCGCGTGGGAACGATTACCACGATCTCCAATCCCCTCAACTCACTCACTCGACCAATGGGCGAAATACCCCTGTTCGCCTGATTGACGTCAAATACATAAAAGTCCAGTATGGAATTATAAGTACAAAAAAGACGTTCCCTGTTTCTCATTCTTCACTCTTGCCAAACCAACAACAACTCGCGAGAAAACGAATATGAAGAAATTCCCCCTCATCAGTGGTCTGGCCCTCAGTCTGCTGGCGTCTACCAGCCTTTTCGCCACCGAGAAAACCCTGCGCCTGGGGATTGAAGCGGCGTATCCGCCGTTTGCCTCCAAGACCTCGGATGGAAAAATCACCGGTTTTGACTATGACATCGGCAATGCGCTGTGCGCGCAGATGAAGGTCAAGTGCGAGTGGGTCGAGGGTGAGTTCGATGGTTTGATTCCTTCCCTCAAAGTAAAGAAAATCGACGCCGCGCTGTCGTCCATGACCATTAACGAAGACCGCAAGAAGTCCGTGGACTTCAGCCACAAGTACTACTTCACCTCCTCGCGGCTGGTGATGAAGGACGGGGCCGTGGTGGATGACCAGTATGCCAGCCTCAAAGGCAAGACCATTGGTGTGCAACGGGCGACCACGACCGACCGCTATGCCTCTGAAGTCTTCGAGCCCAAGGGCATCAAGGTGGCGCGTTACAGCAACAATGAAGAGATCTACATGGACCTGGCGGCCGGGCGACTGGATGCCATTTTCGCCGATACCATTCCATTGAGCGACTTCCTGTCGATGCCACGCGGCAAGGGTTACGCCTTCGTCGGGCCGGAGCTCAAGGATCCGAAGTACGTGGGCGAGGGGGCGGGGATTGCGGTGCGCAAGGGCAACACCGAGTTGGTCACCCAGCTCAACAGCGCCATTGACGCGATTCGGGCCGATGGCCAATACCAGAAGATTTCCGAGCATTACTTCAAGTCGGACATCTACGGCGATTGATGACCGGTGGCGAGGGAGCGTGCTCCCTCGCCACAGCCGCAGATGTCAGCCCTTCAATTCCTTCAAATGCTTGTACACCGTCGCCCGGCCCATGTTCAGGACATTGGCCACATAGTTGGAGGCACTTTTGCCCTTGAAAGCACCTTCGGCGTGCAGTGCCAGCACCAGCTCGCGCTTATGCTCGCGGGTCAGTACGTTCAGGCCCAGTTGCCGCTCCCGCAGCCAGCTATGCAGGAAGGTGTTGATCCGTTCCTGCCAGTCATCGCGAAACAGTGCATCGGGTTGCGGAATCAGCTTGCTCGGCGACAGGAACAAGTCCAGCGCCGCCTTGGCGTTTTCAAGCAGCGAAATATTCAGGTTGATGCACAACACCGCCATCGGCTGACCTTCGCTGTCGCGTAGCACGCTGCTCAGGCTACGGATCTTCTGACCATCCCAATTGAGTTTTTCATAGGGGCCAATGTTGCGCTCGCTGATGTCGCCGCTGAGCATGTCTTCCAGCGCGGCATCGCCGCCGACTTCGCGTTTGGACAGGTTGTTGGCGATGTAGTCGATTTTCTGTGTGCGCAGGTCGTGCAGCACCACCTCGGCGTGGGGAAAAAACAGCGTGGCAATGGCGTCGGCGACCGCCCGGAAATTATCCAGGGCAGGATCTTGAAGAGGTGGGGTCATCGGTGTTGCTCCAGGCAATCAGCGCCCCTTGAGCCAGGGGCGCTGGAAGTTTGCCGCAATCGGGATCGGACGTCACCCCAAGGCGGGGTCAGCCGAGGCGGGAAGGGGACAGCATCTCGGCGCTCAGGCCAAAGCGGCGCAGGTGTTCCGGCAAGGCTTCACCGCGAGCCAGCGCGGCACTGGCCTGGCCCATGGCCGGCGAGGTCTGGATGCCATAACCCCCTTGGGCCGCGACCCAGAACAGCCCGGGCACCCGGGGGTCGAAGCCGCTGATCAGGTCGCCATCGCCGACAAAACTGCGCAGGCCAGCCCAGGTGCGGGTAGGGCGGCGAATGGTCAGGGTGGTGGCTTCTTCGATCTGGTAGATGCCCATGGCGATGTCCAGCTCTTCCGGCTGCACGTCGTGGGGTTCGACCGGGTCGGCATTGGCGGGCGAGCCGAGGAACATCCCGGCGTCCGGCTTCATGTAGAAGGACTCGTCGAGGCTGACCAGCATCGGCCAATTGTGGATGTCCACACCTTCGGGACCGGCGAAGATGAACGCGGCGCGGCGCTTGGGGACCAGCCCCAGGGGGTTGGCGCCGGCCATCTCACCGAGTCGGTCGGCCCAGGCGCCGGCGGCATTGATGATGACTGGTGCGCTGAAGGTCTGGTGGGCGGTGCTTACCTGCCAGAGGTCGTCGGCATCCCGGGATAGCTCCAGCACTTCACTGTCGGTGTGTACCTCGCCCTGATTGCGGCGGATGCCGCGCAGGTAGCCTTGGTGCAGGGCATCGGTGTCGATGTCGGTCGCGGTCGGATCGTAGATCGCACCAAAGACTTTTTCTCGACGCAGGATCGGCAGGCGCGCACAGGCTTCGTCGGCGCTGAGCAGTTGCATCTGCGGCACCGTGGCCTTGGCGCTCAGGTACTGGTTGTTCAACTCGTCCGGATCACCGGTGAAGTCGACGGTCATCTCGCCGCGCGGGGTCAGCAGCGGGTGTTCGCAGAAGCCGGTTGGTGGTGCGTCGAAGAAATCCCGGCTGGCCTGGGTCAACGCCCGCACTTGTGGCGTGCCGTAGGCCGCGGTGTACAACGCCGCAGAACGCCCGGTGGAGTGGTAGGCCGGATGGGATTCACGTTCCAGCACGATTACCCGAGCGTGCTGCGACAGCCAGAAACCGGTGGAAGCACCGGCGATACCACCGCCGATGATGATGAAGTCTGCCTGGGTCATGAACGTCTCCTGAAAGGCGTAAATACCAAAAGTATGGAGGTGGCCTGTAGGAGCGAGCTTGCTCGCGATGGTCGTGAACGATAACGCAGAGAACCTGATGCCCGACGGCGCCCTCAGGTTATTCGCAAGCAAGCTCGCTCCTACAGAGGGGGGGAGTGTCAGTTCAGTAATTGGTAAATGGCGTTGGCCAGCGCGATGTCTTCCAGGCCCAGCCCGATGGAGCGGAAAAACACAGGGCGATCATAGGCCGGGCGTGGCGCCTGTTCGCTCAGCAGTTCAGCCAGGTCGCCGATGATCGAGGACTTGTCCCAGCCATGCTGTTCGCTGGCGATCAGCATTTCGCCGGCCGAACCCGGTGTGGTCAGGCGATAGTCGCAATAGACCTGCATGTCGTTCAGGGAGTGTGGCGGCACTTCGTGAGCCCGCACGGCGTTGGTGCTGATGGAGGTGATCAGCGCCGGCTTGCTCAGGTTCCGTGGATCGATCACGGGACCTGCGGATGAGGTGCAGAGCATGATCACGTCGGCGTCCAGGATCGCCGCTTCAAGGCTGCGTTCTATTTGCAGACGTGGGTCGATGGCCATCCATTGAGCCTGTTTTTCGGCACTGCAACTCGCCAGGCTGGGCGAATGGAGACTGATGCTTTGCCACTCGCGCAGGTGCTTCACGTAGTGCAGGTGCGCTTGCGCTACCGGGCCGCTGCCAATGATTGCCAGGCGTGCCGCGTTTGGCCGGGCCAGGGTGTCAATGGCCACGGCCGTGGTGGCGGCGGTGCGAGCCGTGGTCAACTCGCCGGCATCACACAGCATCAAGGGCTGGCCGGTCTGCATCGACATCAACAACGTCCAGGCCGTGACCAGAGGCCCGCCGTCCTTGCGCACGATGTAGGGCGAGGTTTTCACCCCGTACACACCGTCTGCGGCCAACACCCCGAGGTAGTTGATGAAGTCGCCAGCGCCTTGCGGGAATTCCACCAGTTGCTGAGCCGGTTGCACGGCCTGGCCGGTGGCCAGGTCACGAAACAGCTTGCGCAGGATCTGCGGTACATCGACTTGATCAAGCAGTTCGCGGGCCTGGGGTTTGGCGATCACAAAAGGGGTGCTGGACATGCAGATGCTCCATGGAGTCGCAAGCAAACTAATTTGTCCATTGTGGACTTATTATTCTGATTGGCAATATCCAGGCGTAAAAAAAGCGCAGTCCGTTGCCGGCTGCGCTTCTCTGGTTGCTACTCGACCTACGGGCGCTTGCGCTCTACGGGGCGTAGCAGATGGGTCGGCGGGGTTTCGCAACTGATCTTGCGGCCCAGCAGCGTCTCGATGGACGGTAGTTGGTAGGAGTCGTCTTCACCGGCAAAGCTGATGGACACACCATCGGCGCCTGCACGACCGGTACGGCCGATGCGGTGCACATAATCGTCCGGCACTTCGGGCAGGGTGAAGTTGATCACGTGGCTGATGCCGTCGATGTGAATCCCGCGACCGGCGACATCGGTGGCCACCAGTACGCGGATCTTGCCTTCGCGGAAGCCTTCCAGGGTCTTGATGCGCTTGTGCTGCGGTACGTCGCCCGACAGTTGGGCGGCGTTGACACCGTCGCGCACCAGGCGTTCTTCGATGCGTCGCACTTCATCCTTGCGGTTGGCGAAGACCATGACCCGCTCCCAACCGTTGTCGTTGACCAGGTTGTAGAGCAGCTTGTACTTGTCGGCACCGGCCACGGCGTAGATGTGCTGCTCGACGTTTTCGCTGGCCACGTTCTCGGATTCGATTTCGACGATGGACGGATCAGTGGTCCATTGCTTGGCCAGGTTCATCACGTCTTCGGTGAAAGTCGCGGAGAACAGCAGGGTCTGGCGTTCGCTTTTGGGTGGGGTCTGGCGAATGATCTGACGTACTTGCGGGATGAAACCCATGTCGAGCATCCGGTCGGCTTCGTCCAGCACCATCACTTCCACCATGTCCAGGTGCACGTCGCCGCGCTGGTTGAAGTCCAGCAGGCGGCCTGGCGTGGCCACGAGGATGTCGCAGTGGCGGGCTTCGAGGTGCTTGAGCTGCTTGTCGAAGTCCATGCCGCCGACGAAGGTCATCACGTTGAGGCCGGTGTACTTGGTCAGGTTCTCCGCGTCCTTGGCGATCTGCACCACCAGTTCACGGGTGGGGGCGATGATCAGCGCCCGCGGCTCGCCCATGTAGCGCTCTTTCGGCGGCGGGGTCTGCAGCAGTTGGGTGATGATCGAGATCAGGAACGCGGCGGTTTTGCCGGTACCGGTCTGGGCGCGACCGATGGCGTCTTTGCCGGCCAGGGTGAAACCCAGTACTTGCGCCTGGATCGGCGTGCAGTACGGGAAACCCAGGTCCTGGATGGCGTGCATCAGTTCCGGGGCCAGTTTGAAATCGTGGAAGCGGGTTTTGCCTTCCTGGGGCTCGACGACGAAATCCTCGAGTTTCCAGGCGACGACCGGCGGCTTGGCGGCACGTTCGCGACGTGGCTTGGCAGGTTTTACCGGCTCGTCGTGCGGTTTTTGCGCGACCGCTTCGCTGGCAGGCGGGTTCACCTGCTCGTGTTGGGGAGCCGTAACGGCAGCGGCACGGCCAGGCTGATGACCGTCGGTACGGCTGCTGGTAGTCGGGGAAGGTGCGCTGGAGCTGGGCGCGAGCTGCTCAGCCTCGCTTTTACCGAACATTTTCTTGAGTGCTTTGAGCACGGTCATCTCATCAATTGGTTAAGGAATGTACGCCGGCCAGTGTAATGCAAGAATCGGGCGCGGCGTAGTGTGTTGGTCATACTGCTACACGAAGTTTGTGTGCTAGCGCAAACGTTCGCTGAGCCAGGCGCCAATATCGCGAATTTCTTCAGGTAACACTTCGTGACCCATTGGGTATTCCTGCCATGCCACGGTGACACCATGGGCCTTCAGGTGCTCGTAGGCCGTGCGGCCCATGGCGTTCTGCACGACATCGTCGTACTGGCCATGCAGGCACAGCACCGGAATCCGCTGTTGGCTGGCGGAAAGTTCCAGCTCGTCGCTGAAGGTTGGCGCATAGGTGGAGAGGGCAAGTACGCCACCAAGCGGTCCCTGCCATTTGAGGAACGTGCTGTGCAAGACCACCGCGCCACCTTGGGAAAAGCCGGCCAGGAAAATACGCGAGGCGTCTATTCCGCTGGTGCGCTGCTCTTCGATCAAATCGATGACCCGCTGTGCCGATTCATCCAGTTGTTCACGGTTGATTGCCCGCGCGGGGCTCATGGCCAATATGTCGTACCAGCTCGGCATCTCGTAACCACCGTTGATGGTCACGGCGCGGGTCGGCGCCTGGGGCAGCACGAAGCGGGTTGTCTGCAGTATTTCCTGTAACGCTTCGGCCACTGGCAGGAAGTCATAGCGGTCGGCGCCCAGGCCGTGAAGCCAGATGACACAAGCGTCTTCGGGCTTGGCGGGGTGAAGAATCAAGGGCTCGGTCATGGTTGCTCCATTGTTGTGCGCTCGCTCCCTTTGAGTGCGAGCTCAAAGTGCACGGCATGTCGATCAGTTAAGAAGATGTCGCAAGGTTGCAAGTTTTGCTCTTGACCTGTCACTGAACCGCTTAAGCGGCCGGTGTGGTACGGCGCTTGCTATGGAAAAACCTGTGCAAGCAATCCTGCGCCTGGCGGTAACACTATCAGTGTACGACTGGCTGTGGGAGAGCAAAAAATCCGGTGATGGACGTTCGCCATAGGCCGCTACGGGCTTGGCAGACTAGAAAGGGCTACAGCCCGTTCGGCCGATTGGTGAGAAGTGAGTTTTCCATTATGTGGATTTTCTCCTACTAGACTCATAGCTAAGGTCTGACGCCGCTTGACCCTATAAAAAGCCAACACGGGTCAACAGCGCCTCAAAAGGGTGCGGCAGGACTCAAGCTCCGACACAACAAGAGCAAAACTGGAGGTTTGAATGAAGATGTTGAAATCCACCCTGGCAGTCGTGACTGCGGCCGCAGTACTCGGCGTCAGTGGGTTTGCCCAGGCGGGTGCAACCCTGGATGCGGTCCAGAAAAAAGGTTTCGTACAGTGCGGTGTGAGTGACGGTCTGCCGGGCTTCTCGGTTCCGGACTCCACCGGCAAGATCGTCGGTATCGACGCCGACTACTGCCGTGCCGTGGCCGCTGCCGTATTCGGCGATGCGACCAAGGTCAAGTTCAGTCAGTTGAACGCCAAGGAGCGCTTCACCGCGCTGCAGTCGGGCGAAATCGACATCCTGTCGCGCAACACCACCATGACCAGCTCCCGTGACTCGGGCATGGGCCTCAAGTTTCCTGGCTTCATCACTTACTACGACGGTATCGGCTTCCTGGTAAACAACAAGCTGGGCGTCAAGAGCGCCAAAGAGCTGGATGGCGCGACCATCTGTATCCAGGCCGGTACCACCACCGAGCTGAACGTTTCCGACTACTTCCGCGGCAACGGTCTGAAATACACCCCGATCACTTTCGACACCTCCGATGAAAGCGCCAAGTCGCTGGAGTCCGGCCGTTGCGACGTACTGACCTCCGACAAATCCCAGCTGTTCGCCCAGCGCAGCAAGCTGGCAAAGCCTGCGGACTACGTGGTTCTGCCGGAAACCATTTCCAAGGAGCCGCTGGGCCCGGTCGTGCGTAACGGCGACGACGAGTGGCTGGCCATCGTGCGCTGGACTGGCTACGCCATGCTCAACGCCGAAGAAGCAGGCATCACGTCGAAGAACGTCGAAGCCGAAGCCAAGGCCACCAAGAACCCGGACGTTGCCCGTCTGCTGGGTACCGACGGTGAATACGGTAAAGACCTGAAAGTGAAAAAAGACTGGGTCGTGCAGATCGTCAAGCAAGTCGGCAACTATGGCGAAGTGTTCGAGAAGAACCTCGGCAAGAGCACTCCGCTGGAAATCGACCGCGGGCTGAACGCTCTGTGGAACAACGGCGGCATTCAATACGCACCACCAGTGCGCTGATGGATCTATCACCCGGTGGGCCAACCGCCGGGTGATGTTCTGTTCCATTATTTGCGGGGCACTTCATGCAAAATTCAATCGGCGCACCAAAGCAGAGGCTCAGCCTCAGCGATCCACGAGTGCGTGCCTGGGTATTTCAGATCATCACGATTGTCGCGGTGGTCTCGCTGGGCTGGTTTCTGTTCGATAACACTCAAACCAACCTGGAGCACCGGGGTATTACCTCCGGTTTCAGCTTTCTGGAGCGCAGTGCCGGATTCGGCATCGCTCAACACCTGATCGACTACACCGAATCGGACAGCTATGCCCGGGTGTTTGTCATCGGCCTGCTCAACACTTTGCTGGTGACCTTCATCGGCGTGATTCTGGCGACGATCCTCGGATTCATCGTCGGTGTGGCACGGTTGTCGTCGAACTGGATCATCGCCAAGCTGGCCACGGTTTACGTGGAAGTCTTCCGTAACATCCCGCCACTGCTGCAGATCCTGTTCTGGTACTTTGCGGTGTTCCTGACCATGCCAGGGCCACGCAACAGCCACAACTTCGGTGACACCTTCTATGTCAGCAGCCGCGGCCTGAACATGCCGGCAGCGCTGGCAGCGGACGGCTTCTGGGCATTTATGTCGAGCATCGTCGTGGCCATTGTCGCCATCGTGCTGATGTGCCGCTGGGCCAACAAGCGTTTCGAAGCCACCGGCGTCCCGTTCCACAAATTCTGGGTGGGGCTGGCGATGTTCCTGGTGATCCCTGCACTGTGCGCGCTGATCTTCGGTGCACCGCTGCATTGGGAAATGCCTGAGCTCAAGGGTTTCAACTTCGTCGGCGGCTGGGTACTGATTCCTGAACTGCTGGCGCTGACGTTGGCCCTGACGGTGTACACCGCGGCGTTCATCGCCGAGATCGTGCGCTCCGGGATCAAGTCGGTCAGTCACGGGCAGACCGAAGCGGCCCGCTCGCTGGGGCTGCGCAACGGTCCGACCCTGCGCAAGGTGATCATCCCGCAAGCCCTGCGAGTGATCATTCCACCGCTGACCAGCCAATACCTGAACCTGGCGAAGAACTCCTCGCTGGCCGCCGGTATCGGATATCCGGAAATGGTCTCGTTGTTTGCCGGCACGGTGCTCAACCAGACCGGGCAGGCAATCGAAGTCATTGCCATCACCATGAGCGTGTACCTGGCGATCAGTATCAGCATTTCCCTGCTGATGAACTGGTACAACAAGCGCATTGCGCTGATCGAGCGGTGAGGAAACGCGCATGAGCATTCATATTTTCAAACCTGACATGCCAGCCCCTAACCGCAGTATCGGTGTGGTGGCGTGGATGCGGGAGCACATGTTCTCCAGTTGGCTCAACACCCTGCTGACCCTGCTGGCGTTCTACCTGATTTACCTGGTGGTACCGCCGATCCTGCAGTGGGCGGTCCTTGACGCCAACTGGGTCGGCACCAGCCAGGCCGACTGCACAAAGGAGGGCGCCTGCTGGGTGTTCATCCAGCAGCGCTTTGGCCAGTTCATGTACGGCTACTACCCGACGGATCTGCGCTGGCGCGTTGACCTGACCGTGTGGCTGGCGGTACTCGGCGTGGCGCCGCTGTTCATCTCGCGCTTCCACCACAAGGCGGTGTACGGCCTGGGCTTCCTGGTGCTGTACCCGATCTTTGCCTACTTCCTGCTGAATGGCGGCATCTTCGGCCTGACCACCGTGGCAACCAGCCAATGGGGCGGCCTGATGCTGACCCTGGTGATCGCCACGGTCGGGATCGCCGGAGCCTTGCCGCTGGGGATCATGCTGGCGTTGGGGCGGCGTTCGAACATGCCGGCGATTCGCGTGGTCTGCGTGACCTTCATCGAGTTCTGGCGCGGTGTGCCATTGATCACGGTGCTATTCATGTCGTCGGTGATGCTGCCGTTGTTCCTGCCCGAAGGCATGAACTTCGACAAGCTGCTGCGGGCCTTGATCGGGGTCATCCTGTTCCAGTCGGCCTACGTTGCCGAGGTGGTGCGGGGCGGCCTGCAAGCGATCCCCAAGGGTCAGTACGAAGCGGCCGCGGCGATGGGCCTTGGTTACTGGCGCAGCATGGGCCTGGTGATTCTGCCGCAAGCCCTGAAGCTGGTGATTCCCGGCATCGTCAATACCTTCATTGCGCTGTTCAAGGACACGAGCCTGGTGATCATCATCGGCCTGTTCGACTTGCTCAACAGCGTCAAGCAAGCCGCCGCCGACCCGAAATGGCTGGGCATGGCCACTGAAGGCTACGTGTTCGCGGCCCTGGTGTTCTGGATTTTCTGTTTTGGTATGTCCCGCTATTCCATGCATTTGGAACGCAAGCTGGACACAGGCCACAAGCGTTAGGAGCGTAGTTTATGAGTGAAGCGATCAAACAGCCTGTGAGCCCTGAAGGCATTATTCAGATGCAGGGCGTCAACAAGTGGTACGGCCAGTTCCACGTGTTGAAAGACATCAACCTCAACGTCAAGCAGGGCGAGCGTATCGTCCTGTGCGGCCCGTCGGGTTCCGGCAAGTCCACCACCATCCGTTGCCTCAATCGCCTGGAAGAACACCAGCAGGGCCGCATCGTGGTGGATGGCGTGGAACTGACCAACGACCTCAAGCAGATCGAAGCGATTCGCCGTGAAGTCGGCATGGTGTTCCAGCACTTCAACCTGTTCCCGCACCTGACCATTTTGCAGAACTGCACCCTGGCGCCGATGTGGGTGCGCAAGATGCCCAAGCGCAAGGCCGAGGAAATTGCCATGCATTACCTGGAGCGCGTACGCATTCCAGAGCAGGCGCTCAAGTACCCGGGGCAACTGTCCGGCGGTCAGCAACAGCGTGTGGCGATTGCCCGTGCCCTGTGCATGAAGCCGAAAATCATGCTGTTCGACGAACCGACTTCGGCACTCGACCCCGAGATGGTGAAGGAAGTACTCGATACCATGATCGGCCTGGCTGAAGACGGCATGACCATGCTCTGCGTGACCCACGAGATGGGCTTTGCCCGCACCGTGGCCAACCGCGTGATCTTCATGGACAAGGGCGAAATCGTCGAACAGGCCGCGCCGAACGACTTCTTCGACAACCCGCAGAACGAGCGCACCAAGCTGTTCCTGAGCCAGATCCTGCATTGATCCAGGCTTGGTAATGAAATAAACCCGGACAGTGTTCCGGGTTTATTTTTGCCCTCGATTTTTGATCATCCCCCGGTAACCCGTTGCTCTGTCGGATTAACCTGACTAACATGCCAGAAAATTCATCCTATGATTGGATGAAAGGGCGAATTTCATGACAGACACCTCCCCGCTGGTTAAGCGTTCCCTGGTCGATCAGGCCCTTGAACAGCTGCGCCTGCGTATCAACACCGGCACCTGGACCGTCGGCCAGCGCCTGCCCACGGAGCCGGAGCTGGCGAGTGAGTTGGGCATCAGCCGTAACACGGTGCGCGAAGCCATGCGCGTGTTGGCGTTTTCCGGGCTGATCGAAATCCGTCAGGGCGACGGCAGTTACCTGCGGGCGGTGATTGACCCGCTTGATACGATGAAAGCCTTGTCCCGCTGCTCCCACGAGCAGGCGCGGGAGACCCGGCACATTCTGGAAGTCGAGGCCATAGGCCTGGCGGCGTTGCGCCGCACCGATGAAGACCTGGTTGCACTGCGTGCAGCGCTGGGTGTCAGCGGCAGTCACTACCATGGTGATCTGGACAGCTACATCGCGTGCGACATGGTGTTCCACCGCCTCCTGGTGGACGCCGCACACAACCCGACCCTCAGCGAGTTGTATCGCTATTTCTCCAGCATCGTCGGCGCGCAACTGCGCGAGACCCTGAACATCACCCCCAGGCGTCAAGCCGTGTTCGATCTGCATATCGATCTGCTTGATGCCGTCGAGCAGCGCGACCCGCAGCGGGCCAAAGCCATTTGCCGGCAGTTGATCAATGAACCGTGAGACACAGAACCCCATGTCCAGCCAGCAGGCGACCCCCAACAGCACGGCCCAGGCCAAACGTTCGACGGAGCTCGAAGAGCTGCTGATCGATGCCGAGGCCGATGACGAACAGGTCCAGCAAAGCCATCCGGTGTTGCGTCGCCCGTGGCTGTTGTTGCTGGGGCTGGTGCTGGTGGCACTGAACCTGCGCCCGGCGCTGTCGAGCATGGCGCCATTGCTCAGCGATGTGTCGAAGAACCTCGGGTTGTCGGCGGCCCAGGCCGGTTTGCTCACCACGTTGCCAGTGTTGTGCCTGGGCCTGTTTGCCCCGCTGGCGCCGGTGCTGGCACGGCGTTTTGGTGCCGAACGGGTGGTCCTGGGGATTCTGCTGACCCTGGCGGGGGGGATAGTCCTGCGCAGTTCTTTCGGTGAGATCGGCCTGTTTGCCGGCAGCATTCTGGCGGGCGCCAGCATTGGCGTGATCGGCGTGTTGTTGCCGGGCATCGTCAAGCGCGATTTCGCCAGGCACGCTGGCACCATGACCGGCGTGTACACCATGGCCTTGTGCCTGGGCGCCGCCATGGCCGCCGGTGCGACGGTGCCCTTGAGCGAGCATTTCGGCGACCGCTGGGCGCTGGGGCTTGGCTTCTGGATGATCCCGGCGCTGGTCGCCGTGATCTTCTGGCTGCCGCAAGTCGGCAGCCGACAGGGCGCGCACAACGTGGCGTATCGGGTGCGCGGCTTGCTGCGCGATCCACTGGCCTGGCAAGTGACCCTGTACATGGGCCTGCAATCGTCGCTGGCCTACATCGTGTTCGGCTGGCTGCCGTCGATCCTGATTGGCCGTGGCCTGACGCCGACCCAGGCCGGGCTGGTGCTGTCCGGCTCGGTGATCGTGCAGTTGGCCAGTTCACTGGCAGCTCCCTGGCTGGCCACGCGTGGCAAGGATCAGCGCCTGGCGATTGTGCTGGTGATGTTGATGACCCTCGGCGGGCTGTTTGGTTGTCTGTATGCACCGATCGAAGGCTTGTGGGGCTGGGCGATTCTGTTGGGACTGGGGCAGGGCGCTACGTTCGCCCTGGCCCTGACCTTGATTGTGCTGCGTTCGCGTGATGCCCATGTAGCGGCCAACCTGTCGAGCATGGCCCAGGGTTTCGGTTACACCCTGGCCTCCATGGGGCCGTTTGCGGTCGGTATCGTGCATGACTGGACGGGTGGCTGGACCGCGGTGGGCTGGATTTTCGGGGTCATAGGCCTCGGTGCGATCATCGCCGGGCTAGGTGCCGGTCGGTCGCGGTATGTGCAGGTTGAAAGCGAAAGGCTGTGAGATCGACACACTGCCGGTATTTGCCTGGCGAATACCGGTAGTTTTCCCGACGTTTGCAGACTATCGTCCAGGTACCTTTCGATTGCCCGGAGCCTGCCCATGAATGACGCCAACCGCGCCTTGATCACTGAGTTCTATCAAGCCTTCCAGCGGCTGGATGCCGAGGCCATGAGCGCCTGCTACACCGAGGACGTGGTGTTCAGTGATCCGGCCTTTGGCGAGTTGCGCGGGCGCGATGCCGGCGACATGTGGCGGATGCTCACCACCCGGGCCAAGGACTTCTCCCTGACCTTCGACAGCGTGCGTGCCGACGAACGCACGGGCAATGCTCACTGGGTGGCTACGTACCTGTTCAGCCAGACCGGTAACACGGTGGTCAACGATATCCAGGCGCGTTTTGTGTTCCGTGACGGCAAGATCTGCGAGCACCACGATCATTTCGACCTGTGGCGCTGGTCGCGTCAGGCCCTGGGCTTCAAAGGGCTGTTGCTGGGCTGGACGCCGCTGGTGCGCAACGCCGTTCGGGCCCAGGCCTTGAAGGGTTTGAAGGCGTTCCAGGCTGGTCGCTGATAAGATCGCAGCCTTGTCTTCTTTTTAGTCTTGAGCGTCACGTGAGCACCCTGAGCGATACCTCCCCCCTTTCTGAAAAGCCTGCAATTGCGCTCGGCAAACCCTGGTTCGTCTACCTTGTTCGCGCGGCCAACGGTTCGTTGTACTGCGGCATCAGCGATGATCCGGTCAAGCGTTTCGCCAAGCACCAGAGCGGCAAGGGGGCGCGGTTTTTTCTCTCAAGCCCGGCGGTGGAGTTGGTCTATACCGAAATCTGCCGCGACAAAAGCGAAGCGCTGCGTCAGGAGCGCCTGATCAAGAAACTCAGGAAAAGCGCCAAGGAATGCCTGGTGGCGAGCGCCGCTGCCGGCTTATCAACCTGACTGATAAGTGCCCATCGGGCGGATGGGTAGGCTGCTATCCGATTGCGCGTTAAGCTGCCAATTCCTCACACAAGCGGCGGAACCAGCATGTCCGAGTTGATTCTTCATCAACTAGCAACCCCATCACCCCCTGATCAAACTCCGTATTAACCGGCCTTTACGGGATGTTTTCTACAATTTTCAGAAAGCTTTACCGCGCAACGTGGACAAAACGTGGACACAGTCCGCTCCGTCAGACCGCCCCCAAGCACAGGCTTTGACATGAGCGAATCAATTCGAATGCGAATAAAATATTTAATTTTTTCCGCATCTGTACTAACCTGAGTCCAGCACTCAATGAGTCGGAGACCAATCCACATGCCTACGCCATCGACCACCCAACGCGTCATCCACCGCCCTGACACTCCCGAGGCTGGTCGTGTGGCGCTGACGTTTTTCTTCAATCTCATGGAGCACTGGGGCTGTACACCGGAAGAACAACGTGCGCTTTTGGGGGCAATCAGTAACACGACATTTTATAAGTACAAAACGCTTCCAAACGTACGCTTGCCCCATGACATGCTGGAGCGTATTTCGTACTTGATGGGCATCCATAAGGCGCTCAGCATCATTTTCAGTAACCATCGAGAACGGGCCTACGGCTGGGTAAATAGCCCAAACACGGCTGCGCCCTTCAATGGAAAAACCGCTCTCAGTTACATGCTGGTGGGTCGCGTCATCGATATTGCGGATGTTCGCCGGTACCTGGATGGAGTTCGAGGTTAATGGAGCCACAGCTGGCAACACCTCAATGGGATCGGGCGTACCGCATGATCAACAGCTCGTTTCCCCCGATAACGCTGTTCGAAGACGTCCTGGCCCCAGCAGATCTGGATATAGCCTATATGCTGGAGGGCCTGACTAATGACCGGCTTGTAGAGGAAGCCGGAGTGCTGTCCAGAGTACGCCCTGAGGATCGAGTCTCAGGGCCCGGGGCGACACCGGTCATGGCTGCATTCACCCACATTGGAAAAGTCAGCCGGTTCACCAATGGCACCTATGGTGTTTATTACGCGGCCAATAGCCAAGCTGCTGCTATTGCGGAAACGAGTTATCACCAAGAAAGATTTCTGGCCGCGACCAATGAGCCAGACATTGAGTTGACCATGCGTACTTACGTCAACCAAGTTGTGAAGCCGATGCACGATATTCGCGTTAACTTTCCACATCTTCACGATGTGGACCCTGCTTGTTATAGCCCTGCACAAGCTTTCGCGATGCAGTTACGGGAACGGCTTTCATGGGGGCTGCTTTACAACAGTGTTCGATTAAACGGCCATGAATGCATCGCTGCCTTCCGCCCACCGGCCATCTCGATCCCCAATCAAGGGAAGCATCTCCGCTACGTTTGGGATGCGAGTATCCAAAAAATCTCCTTTGTATTCGAGGTCAATCCGGTTTGATCGGTCGACTTATCAGGGAGATTTCCTGTTTAGTTTTTTGAAAAATAACAACGCCAACCAAAATAGGCTGTGGGCACCGAAACGTAAGGCTTACAGTCCGCCGCGCTCCGTTCCTTTATTTCCTAGATCGCACATCGATTCGGTGGCTGCGGTTGAGCTTGAATTGCATCTTCCCAAGGGACAGATGACTCACGTTCTGCGACACACGTTCGCCAGTCACTACATGATGAGCGGTGGCGACATCCTCACGTTACAGCGAGTTTTGGGCCATTCGTCGTTGGATATGACCATACGCTATGCGCATTTTAGTCCGGGGCATTTGGCCGAGGTCGTTAAATTGAACCCCATTGCTGATCGATGTGGACACTTTGTGGGCATTGCGAGAAATTCTGAAAGACAGGAAACAACTCAAGAAGTATAGATTTCCCTTGTTCTATAAGGGCTTTAATGAAATGTCGACCGAGGATTGCTCAATGTTGGATCTGATTCTTCATCATTACCCGGCTTCCCCATTCGCGGAAAAGGCCCGCCTGTTGCTGGGCTTCAAGGGCCTGTCCTGGCGCTCGGTCAATATTTCGCCGGTGATGCCCAAGCCTGACCTCACCGCGCTGACCGGCGGTTATCGCAGGACCCCGGTATTGCAGGTCGGCGCGGATATCTATTGCGATACGGCGCTGATTGCGCGGCGTCTTGAGCAGGAAAAGGCCCTGCCGGCGTTCTTCCCGGAAGGCCGGGAAATGATCACCGCCAGCTTCGCGGCCTGGGCTGACTCGGTGGTGTTCCAGCATGCGGTGAGCCTGGTGTTCCAGCCGGAATCGATCGCGGTGCGCTTCGGCAAGTTGCCACCGCACGCGGTCAAGGCGTTTGTCGCCGACCGTGCCGGGTTGTTCAGCGGTGGCAGTGCCACTCGCTTGTCGGCCGAGCAGGCCAAGCATCAGTGGCCGACGATCATGGCGCGCCTTGAGCAGCAATTGCAGCGCGAGGAGGGTGACTACCTGTTCGGCGAGCCTTCGATTGCCGACTTCGCCATGGCTCACCCGCTGTGGTTCCTCAAGGGCACGCCGGTGACCTCGCCCTTGGTCGATGCCTATCCGGCGGTGTCGGCCTGGCTGGGGCGGGTGCTGGGTTTCGGGCACGGCGCGTTCAGCGAGATGACGGCCGAAGAGGCGCTGCAGGTAGCTCGGGACTCACAACCGGCGGCCTTGCCGGATGAACCTTTCAATGAGCCAAACGGCTTCAGGGCGGGTCAGCAGGTGGTGATTGCCGCCACTGACTATGGGGTTGATCCGGTTGAAGGTCAGCTGCTGTTTGCCGGCAGCGAAGAATTGATTGTGCGTCGCGAAGACGAGCGGGCTGGCTTGGTGCATGTGCACTTCCCGCGTTTTGGGTTCCGTATCGAAGCCTGCTGACAGTCGTTGAGTCGGGCGCGGGCCTTTGTAGCGAGGGAGCTTGCTCCCGCCGGCCGGCCCGCGCTCGGGCGAAGCCATCGTAGAAACGGTGTTCGCGTTTTGCCTGAGGTAACCGGTTTACCTGTTTGCGAGCGCTGCGCACTCGAGCGGGAGCAAGCTCCCTCGCCACAGGGGTACCCATGTCCCCGGTCCAAACAGGGTTGTGCAAGCCTGATGGTTTATTTCAGCGCCGCCAGGATCGCCTCGGGTTCATACCCGCGAATCAAGGTGCCGTTCACATCCAGCATTGGAATGCCCCGGCCGCCCAATGCTTCATAGGCCTTGCGCGCATCAACGTCTTTCTCGATATCGAATTCCTGGTACGGAATACCTTTCTGGTCGAGAAAGCGCCGGATCAGCTTGCAGTAGCCACACCACTCGGTGGCATAGAGCGTGACCCTGGCATTGGCCTGGATCTGCGCGGACACCCCTTGCGAGGGATTGAATACCCGCTCGATCTTGCCCCAGTTCTGGTAGGCCACTACCACCAGCAGGATCAGCAGGAACTTCTTCAGGACGCCTGCGAGCATCAGTTGCGACGCTTGAGCTGGTCGGTCAGGGAGGTCGGCAGGCCTTTGATGATCAGAGTGCCGGCCTCTTCGTCGTATTCAATTTTCGAGCCCAGCAGGTGCGCTTCGAAACTGATGGACAGGCCTTCGGCGCGGCCGGTGAAGCGGCGGAACTGGTTCAGGGTGCGCTTGTCTGCCGGAATCTCCGGCGACAGGCCGTAGTCCTTGTTGCGGATGTGGTCGTAGAAGGCTTTCGGACGTTCTTCGTCGATCAGTTCGGACAGTTCCTCCAGGCCCATCGGCTCGCCGAGCTTGGCCTGGCTGCTGGCGTAGTCGACCAGGGTCTTGGTCTTCTCGCGGGCGTCGTCTTCGGGCAGGTCTTCGCTTTCGACGAAGTCACTGAAGGCCTTGAGCAGGGTACGGGTCTCGCCCGGGCCGTCGACGCCTTCCTGGCAGCCGATGAAGTCGCGGAAATACTCCGACACCTTTTTCCCGTTCTTGCCCTTGATGAACGAGATGTACTGCCTGGACTGCTTGTTGTTCTGCCACTCGGAGACATTGATCCGCGCC
This sequence comes from Pseudomonas sp. FW300-N1A1, assembly GCF_058789115.1. NCBI lineage: Bacteria > Pseudomonadati > Pseudomonadota > Gammaproteobacteria > Pseudomonadales > Pseudomonadaceae > Pseudomonas > Pseudomonas sp. FW300-N1A1. The sequence continues at coordinate 90,584 of NZ_JBYTBK010000015.1, forward strand.
GCCAGGTGCAACTGGCCCAGGTCGAGATGGCGGGACGGGGTCACGTCGAGCTGGTCGGTCACGGCCACGCCTTCGCTGTGGTGCAGCAGGGCAATGGCCAGGTAGTCGGTCATGCCCTGTTGATAGTGGGCGAACAGCACGTGGCCACCGGTCGACAGGTTGGACTCTTCCATCAGCTTCTGCAGGTGTTCCACCGCAATGCGGCTGAATGCGGTGAAGTCCTTGCCGCCCTCGAGGTATTCCTTCAGCCAGCCGCTGAACGGGTGCGCACCGGATTCGGCGTGGAAAAATCCCCAGGCCTTGCCCTGTTTGGCGTTGTAGCTCTCGTTGAGGTCGGCGAGCATGTTCTCGATGGCGGTGGACTCTGCCAGTTCCGAGTCGCGGGCGTGGAGAACTGCAGGGGTGCCGTCGGGTTTTTTGTCGATCAGGTGGACGATGCAATGACGGATCGGCATGGGCTTCTCGGCTCAATGAATGGAGGAGGGCGTGCTCCCCCGAAAAAGTGCCCAGTGTACCGCACCTGCCGGTTTTGGCGGTGCTTGAACGGCCGTTGAGGCCAGTCGGGCCGGGCTTATGCGGTTTTTTCCCGATTTAGAGCAATAAAGCTGACCAAATGGGTAGGTAGAGGCGGATATTTCCCCGTCTCTGTGCTAGTTTTGCCCCGTCTTACGCGAAGTCACTGCGTTAAGCGTGCATTCAGCATTTGTCAGGTCGAACCAAACCCTGATTTCGGCATCTATAACCCCGACCCGTCGGTGTTGTAGCCGAGGGTGCCAGATCCAGAAGATCGGGCTCGATGGCTGACACTGCACTCTGCAATCCATATGAATTTGATAGGGAAGGAACACTACATGGCTCTTACTAAAGACCAACTGATCGCCGATATCGCTGAAGCTATCGACGCGCCAAAAACCACCGCGCGTAACGCACTGGACCAACTGGGCCAAATCGTTGCTGATCAACTGGAAAACGGCGGCGAAATCACCCTGCCAGGTATCGGTAAGCTGAAAGTGACCGAGCGTCCTGCCCGTACCGGCCGCAACCCTTCGACCGGCGCAGCCATCGAAATCGCTGCCAAGAAAGTTATCAAGCTGGTTGTGGCTAAAGGCCTGACCGACGCTGTTAACAAGTAAGACGCATAAAAGAAAGCCGTGCCGCGGAGCGATCCGGGCACGGCTTTTTTGTGTCCGTTACAACGATTTACGCAAGGTAAATCGCCGCAACACGTCTATTTACTCCGCTGAGGCCTTGACCCACCGCGCCTGACGCCAGGCCTGTTGCTGCACCTTGCTCTGGAATGTCCAGGCAACGAAGCGGCTTTGCTTCTGCCCCTGGGACATTTCCACGACCTGGCTTTCCAGCACACCGGCTTTTTTCAGTGCGGTTTGAATGGCTGGCAGGTTCGAGGCTTTGGACACCAGTGTGCTGAACCACAGCACCTGCTGGGCAACTTGAGCGCTTTCGCTGATCAGTTGTGTCACGAAGCGTGCTTCACCACCCTCACACCACAGCTCTGCTGCCTGGCCACCGAAGTTCAATACTGGCAGTTTGCGTTTTGGGTCAGCCTTGCCCAATGCTCGCCATTTCCGGGTGCTGCCCCGTGTCGCTTCGTCCAGGGAGGCATGGAACGGAGGGTTGCACATGGTCAGGTCAAAGCGCTCGGCGCTCTCAAGCAGGCCCAGGAGGATCTGCTTGGGGTTGGCCTGCTGGCGCAACTGGATCGATTTGTTCAGGCCGTTGGACTGCACAATGGCCTTGGCGGCGGCGATGGCGGTCGAATCGATTTCCGAACCGAGAAACTGCCAGCGGTAATCGCTGTGGCCGATCAGTGGATAGACGCAGTTGGCGCCCATGCCGATGTCCAGTACCCGTACCGCCGCACCGCGCGGGATCACGCCGTCGTTGCCGTTGGCCAGCAGGTCGGCGAGGAAGTGCACGTAATCGGCGCGCCCCGGAACCGGTGGGCACAGGTAATCGGCGGGAATGTCCCAATGGGCGATGCCATAGAACGACTTGAGCAACGCCCGGTTGAACACCCGCACCGCCTCGGGGCTGGCGAAGTCGATACTCTCTTTGCCATAGGGGTTGATGATCACGAACTTCGCCAGTTCTGGCGTGGTTTTGATCAACGCCGGGAAGTCGTAGCGACCCTGGTGGCGATTGCGCGGGTGCAGGCTGGCCTTCTCGCGTGGGGGCGCGGCTTTGGCGGGAGTTGACGCGTGGGGCTTCTTGCGCGGGGCTTTGGGTTTGCTGGGGGCTGTCATGGGAAGTCGATTCAGGGAGAGGTTCAATGTGCTGGGTATTGTCCCACAGATGAGATAGTCGCGTGTCTGAATGGATTCTGAAGCACCTGTCTTTGACGGACTTGCTTTTTGTTACCAGCATCTCTGTCCCGTCAGTGATGTGCTTGTTTCGATGTGCGGATTAACTCTGCGTTTGCAGGCGTTAACCCCTGTGTGTCAGGGGCTAACCGAAGTATTGGGATTAAGCGGGTAGGACGGGACTTCAAACTTCGTCTGGGTTACTCAAGTAAGGTGCGTTGCGCTCAAGAATGTTCAGGTCGAAAGTTATATTCACCTGTCCGTCGGCTATTATTCTTTGTGGTTCGTCGCCGAACACATACTCGGCATTGATTCGCAGGCCACTTCGAGTTAACAGGTATATGTTTTCATTGTCGGTTTTAAGGTCGTCCAGTGTCAGTGTTTTCCGTTCCTTGCTTACGATCTTGAATGTGGTGGTGTCAGGTGTTGTACTGCAAGTGAAAAAGCTGCCGATCCTGTCTATGGTCTTGCCGTAGTGGTCTCCCTCGGACCGAATGTAAAGTGTGTACCAGTCATCTGTACATCGAAAGTACAGCATGTCTGCTGTCCCCGTATTTTTTTGCCCCCAGACGGGAGCGGTATTGCCGCGATGCAAACTGATGCCTACTGGCTTGCCGTAAAAGCTCAGTGTGGCGAGGAATGATTTTTGTCGATTGCTACTCATACTGAAATTCCTTTCTCAGTGTTGTTTGTTTGAAGTGTGTTGTTGGTCTATCTACTTTGGAGGGCTGATGTTATCGAGTTGTTTAGTGGGGGAGGTTATATTTATATATTTCGTCGCCATCAATAAAAATGCCCCGATGATCGGGGCATTTTTATACTTGAGCGGCAAGCAGTCAGTTACAGACTGGCAATCCGCGCATGTTGCTCGGCCAGCTTGCCCAGAGCCTGTTCGGCTTCGGCCAGTTTGGCGCGTTCCTTCTCGATGACTTCGGCCGGGGCCTTGTCCACGAAGCCGGCATTGGACAGCTTGCCGCCAACGCGTTGCACTTCGCCTTGCAGGCGCTGGATTTCCTTGTCCAGGCGCGCAAGCTCCGCACCCTTGTCGATCAGGCCGGCCATCGGCACCAGCACTTCCATCTCGCCAACCAGGGCGGTGGCGGACAGCGGCGCTTCTTCGCCAGCCGCCAGGACGGTGATCGACTCGAGGCGGGCCAGCTTCTTGAGCAAGGCTTCGTTCTCGGTGAGGCGACGCTGGTCTTCGGCGGATACGTTCTTCAGGAACAAGGGCAGCGGCTTGCCCGGGCCAATGTTCATCTCGCCACGGATGTTACGCGTGCCGAGCATCAGGCCCTTGAGCCATTCGATGTCGTCTTCGGCGGCTTGATCGATGCGTGTTTCAACGGCCACCGGCCAAGGCTGCAGCATGATGGTCTTGCCTTCGATGCCGGCCAGCGGCGCCAGGCGCTGCCAGATTTCTTCGGTGATGAACGGCATGAATGGGTGAGCCAGGCGCAGGGCCACTTCCAGTACGCGAACCAGGGTGCGACGGGTGCCACGCTGACGTTCGACCGGTGCGTTTTCGTCCCACAGCACAGGCTTGGACAGCTCCAGGTACCAGTCGCAATACTGGTTCCAGATGAACTCGTACAAGGCTTGTGCGGCCAGGTCGAAACGGAACTGGTCGAGCTGGCGGGTCACTTCGGCTTCGGTGCGTTGCAGCTGCGAAATGATCCAGCGGTCGGCCAGGGACAGTTCATAGGCTTCGCCGTTCTGGCCGCAGTCTTCGCCCTTGTCCAAAACGTAGCGCGCGGCGTTCCAGATCTTGTTGCAGAAGTTGCGATAGCCTTCGACGCGGCCCATGTCGAACTTGATGTCGCGACCGGTGGATGCCAGCGAGCAGAACGTGAAGCGCAGGGCATCGGTGCCGTAGCTGGCGATGCCGTCGGCGAACTCGTCGCGGGTCTGCTTCTCGATCTTCTTCGCCAGTTTCGGCTGCATCATGCCGGAGGTGCGTTTCTGCACCAGGGCTTCGAGCTCAATACCGTCGATGATGTCCAGCGGGTCAAGGACGTTGCCCTTGGACTTGGACATCTTCTGGCCCAGGCCATCCCGCACCAGACCATGCACATACACGGTCTTGAACGGAACCTGCGGTGTGCCGTCTTCGTTCTTCACCAGGTGCATGGTGAGCATGATCATCCGGGCAACCCAGAAGAAAATGATGTCGAAGCCGGTCACCAGGACGTCGGTGGAGTGGAACTTTTTCAGGAACTCAGTCTGCTGCGGCCAGCCGAGGGTGGAGAAGGTCCACAGGCCCGAGCTGAACCAGGTGTCGAGTACGTCGTTGTCCTGCTGCAGCGCAACGTCGGCGCCCAGGTTGTGCTTGGCACGCACTTCGGCTTCGTCGCGGCCGACATAGACCTTGCCCGACTCGTCGTACCAGGCCGGAATCCGGTGGCCCCACCACAGCTGACGGCTGATGCACCAGTCCTGGATGTCACGCATCCACGAGAAGTACATGTTTTCGTACTGCTTTGGCACGAACTGGATGCGACCGTCTTCAACGGCAGCAATGGCAGGCTCGGCCAATGGCTTGGTGGACACGTACCATTGGTCGGTCAACCACGGTTCGATGATGGTGCCGGAACGGTCGCCTTTCGGTACCTTCAGGGCGTGATCGTCGACACTGACCAGCAGGCCGGCAGCGTCGAAGGCGGCAACAATTTCCTTGCGCGCCTGGAAGCGGTTGAGGCCGGCGTATTCGGCGGGCAGTGTGCCGTCGATCTCTTCGTTGACGCTGCCATCGAGGTTGAACACCTGGGCGGCCGCCAGCACTTCGGCGTTTTTGTCGAAGATGTTCAGCAGCGGCAGGTTGTGGCGCTTGCCGACTTCGTAGTCGTTGAAATCGTGGGCCGGGGTGATTTTCACGCAGCCGGTGCCGAATTCAGGATCACAGTAATCATCAGCGATGATCGGGATGCGGCGGCCAACCAGCGGCAGCTCGACAAACTTGCCGATCAGGGCTTTGTAGCGCTCATCATTCGGGTTCACGGCCACGGCGGAGTCGCCGAGCATGGTTTCCGGACGGGTGGTCGCGACGATCAGGAAGTCGTTGCCTTCGGCGGTCTTGGCGCCGTCAGCCAGCGGGTACTTCAGGTTCCACAGGAAACCTTTCTCGTCGTGGTTTTCCACTTCGAGGTCGGAAATCGCCGTGTGCAGCTTGGTGTCCCAGTTGACCAGGCGCTTGCCGCGGTAGATCAGGCCGTCTTCGTGCAGGCGCACGAACGCCTCTTTAACTGCTTCCGACAGACCGTCGTCCATGGTGAAGCGCTCGCGGCTCCAGTCCACGGACGAGCCGAGGCGGCGGATCTGACGGCTGATGTTGCCGCCGGACTCGTCTTTCCATTCCCAGACTTTATCGAGGAACTTCTCACGGCCCAGGTCGTGGCGGTTCTGGCCCTTGGCTTCGAGCTGGCGTTCCACCAGCATTTGCGTGGCGATACCGGCATGGTCGGTGCCCGGCTGCCACAGGGTGTTGCGACCCTGCATGCGGCGGAAACGGATCAGGGCGTCCATGATCGCGTTGTTGAACCCATGGCCCATGTGCAAGCTGCCGGTGACGTTCGGCGGCGGGATCATGATGGTGTAGGAATCGCCCGCGCCTTGCGGGGCGAAGTAGTTCTCGGACTCCCAGGTGTTGTACCAGGAAGTTTCAATGGCGTGCGGCTGGTAGGTCTTATCCATGCGCGGCGGGACCCTATTGGCATTTATTCAGGAAAAGCCGGCAAGTATAGCGGGGATGTTGCCTGGGGCGTAGAGCGAGCTGATGGCAGGAGGGATAAAAATCGGCGTTTTGCCTGCGCGTCGGCCTTTGTGCCGCATGACCGTGTCGAGGTGGGCGTTTTTGCGCGATGGCGCTCTTGCGTCCGAAGTGAGTCGTGGAAGGGGGGGCTGCTGATGCTTTTTCATTTATATGTAAGGACTTTCCCTACAGGTTTGCAGGTTTTAGCAAGGGGTATGTGTGAGTAGTATTCAAGGGGCGCTAGAGCGTAGTTATTTGTTGTTCGCCGTGTCTGAACATCACATATGAAGTTTCGAATATTACAGGGAGTGTTTATGGCTATTAAGAAAGTAGCACTGTTGATTCCTTTCCTTATATCGGCCAATGCCTGGGCCGGAACAATGGAGCACTGTCCGAAAATAGCGGATATCAAGGAGGTGGCGACGGCCAGCTATATCGCTCCAACGGTGAGCGGCAAGGGGCAGTGGTACGGCACCTCGCAAAGCGGTCGTGGGCTGGTCGGGGGGTTCGAAGAGGCGATATTCAAGGCGCATGGGGATGCCGTCGAGGGAGCCGTTGTAGGTGAGCTCCTGCATTGTGGTTACGCCTTGCGCGACGGCGGAAAGCTGGATCTGCGATTCAAGCAGGAAGGGACGGTTGTCAGCATTCAGAGCGGCGGCGTGTGGGAACAGTGGTATAGCCAGTACTATTGTGAGGATAAAACGGAAGGCGCCTGCATCTTCAAGGAGTTGAAGCGTCCGAGTAAAGGCTAGTTGTACAGGTGGCGGCTACTCAAAAGAACGGTCGCTGCCGAATATGTTGAGATCAATATTTATACATTGCGATAAAAGTGTGTAGTGACTCACTTCACTGATCCGCCTCTCTCACCCTTTGCGGGTGCCAGGTGAGTCAGCGGGCATTAAGGCTCAAGGGTGGGAGCGAGGGTGCTCGCTCCCATGGGGGGTCAGTTGTCGTATTGACTCAACAGCCGTTCCATTCGCGCATCGAGGCGACGTTTGATTTCTGTCTCGATGTGCGGGGCAAAGTCATCAATGACGTCTTGCATGATCAATTGCGCGGCGGCGCGCAGTTCGCTGTCCAGGTGCAGCATGATGTCGGCGGCTTGTCGGGCTGTCGTCGCAGGAGCGGGTTCGGCCATTGGCGCAGGGGCAGGTGGCGGGGCGGGTTGCTCGATGGTGGCAGCAGGCGGTTTGCCGCTGATCTGATCGAACAGCAAGGGAATCTGGCCTTCATCACCTTCCGGCGTGACGGTTTCGGTCAGCAGGGGCGGTTGCAGGTTGTCATCGCCGAGCAGTTGGCGGATCGACTCGAGGTCATCCAGCAGGTGCGCAGACTTTTGCAGCGGATTTGGCGTGTCCATCGTGTACTCAGAGTCGCTGTAGACGGTGATCTTGCAGAGGATAGCCCTGTTCGCGGTAGAAGCGGAAACTCTCCCGCGCGGCCAGACGAATAGTCGGGTCTTCTACCACTACTTCAGCCACACGGGCAAAGCGCTGGGCAAAGGAGGGGACCTTGAGGTCAAGGTTGACCAGCAGGTCCTGATGCTGCGCTGGATCGTCTCCTACACCCAACACAATCAAACCGTCTGGTTCGCTTTCGGCATGGCCGTGGGGTACGAAGCTTTCGCCTTTGAAGGCCCACAGTCGCGCATCGAGATCGTCGCGCTGAGCGGCATCGCTGCAATGCAGGTAGATGCGGTGGCCCATTCGCCAGGCTTTGTCGGTGAGTTTGCAGGCAAAATCCAGTCGTGCAGATGGATCGGCACTGGGCAGAATATAGAAGTCGACTTTGGTCATTGCGGTTCCTGAGCCTTGAGCGGCGTCACCCATGAGCGACGCCGCGCAAGGTCATCGGTTTCAGGCTTTGGCGCGGTCCAGCAGGTATTGGGTCAGCAACGGAACCGGGCGGCCGGTGGCGCCCTTGTCCTTGCCGCCGCTGGTCCATGCAGTGCCCGCGATATCCAGGTGCGCCCAGTTCAGGTTCTTGGTGAAGCGCGAGAGGAAGCACGCGGCCGTGATGGTGCCGGCTTTCGGGCCGCCAATGTTGGCGATGTCGGCGAACGGGCTGTCCAGCTGTTCCTGGTACTCGTCGAACAGCGGCAATTGCCAGGCGCGGTCGTCGGCGGCCTGGCCGGCGCTCAGCAACTGGCCGATCAGTTCGTCATTGTTGCCCAGCAGGCCCGAGGTGTGGGAGCCCAGGGCAACGACGCACGCGCCCGTCAGGGTGGCGATGTCGATCACGGCCTGTGGCTTGAAGCGCTCGGCGTAGGTTAGGGCGTCGCACAGCACCAGGCGGCCTTCGGCGTCGGTGTTGAGGATTTCCACGGTCTGGCCGCTCATGGTCGTGACGATATCGCCTGGACGCGAGGCGTTGCCGCTCGGCATGTTCTCGGCGCAGGCCAGGATGCACACCAGGTTGATCGGCAGTTTCAATTCGAGCACGGCGCGCAGGGTGCCGAACACGCTGGCCGCACCGCCCATGTCGTATTTCATTTCGTCCATGCCGGCGCCAGGCTTGAGGCTGATGCCGCCGGTGTCGAAGGTGATGCCCTTGCCGACCAGCGCGTACGGCTTCTCGGATTTCTTGCCGCCGTTGTATTGCATGACGATCAGGCGCGGCGGTTGGGCGCTGCCCTGGCCAACGGCGTAGAACGAGCCCATGCCCAGTTCCTTGATTTTCTTCTCGTCAAGGATCTCGACCTTCAGGCCTTTGAACGTCTTGCCCAGGCCTTTGGCCTGTTCGGCGAGGAAGCTCGGGTGGCAGATGTTCGGTGGCAGGTTACCCAGGTCCCGGGTGAAGGACATGCCATGGGCAATCGCGGTGGCGTGGGTCACGGCGCGTTCCACTTCGGCTTGGGCGGCCTTGATAGTCAGCAGGGTGATTTTTTTCAGGGGGCGGGGGTCGGTCTTCTGGCTCTTGAACTGCTCGAAGCTGTACTCGCCGTCTACCAGGGTTTCGGCCAGCAACCGGGTCTTGCCGTAGCTGTCACGACCTTTGACGACCACTTCGTCCAGTGCCAGTGCGGCTTCGCTGCCGCCCAGGGCCTTGAGGGTGTTCAGTACGCCGGCGATGATTTTGCGGAACGGGCGGTCACCCAGCTCGGCATCCTTGCCCATGCCCACCAGCAGTACGCGTTCGGCCTTGAGGTTCGGCAGGCTGTGCAGCAACAGGCTCTGGCCTACTTTTCCGGCCAGGTCGCCGCGCTTGAGAATGGCGCTGATGGCGCCGCCAGTGAGGTCATCGATCTGCTTGGCAACGTTGTCGAGTTTGCGGTCTTCGCCGACGGCGACCACCAGCGTGGCGGTTTTCAACGTTTCTGGGCTAACGCTTTTTACAACCAGTTCCATGTCCGGGTCCCTGAATAAATGGTCAAATGGCAGCGTGTCGCACGGTGTGCGCACACGTTTGCCTTTCTATTTGGAAAGACGCTGGTACAGCTTGCGACAAAGGCCGCAGTTTGAACCTCGCGCCCGAGCCAGACAACCCTCGCCAAGCTGATCTTTAATGCATTGCATGCCTGCTTGAGCGTGCGAAGTGACAGGCGCGACCAATCACAGGATAATGCGGCATCTTTTCGAGTGGCCCAGCCTTGCTGGCCGCTGTTTGCTTGTTTGGCCGCCTTAGCCTGACAATCCTGGAGTGTCTGGTTTGATCGTCTTCCGTTATCTGTCCCGCGAAGTCCTGGTGACCCTGAGCGCTGTCAGCGCCGTGCTGTTGGTCATCATCATGAGCGGACGCTTCATCAAATACCTTGCCCAGGCTGCCGCGGGGCTTCTGGATCCGGGTTCGCTGTTCCTGATCATGGGCTTCCGCCTGCCGGGTTTCCTGCAACTGATCCTGCCACTGGGGTTGTTCCTGGGGATTCTGCTGGCCTACGGCCGTCTCTATCTGGAAAGCGAGATGACCGTGCTCTCGGCCACTGGCATGAGCCAGCAGCGCCTGTTTGCCTATACCTTGTTTCCGGCCACGCTGGTTGCCTTGCTGGTGGCGTGGTTGAGCCTGAGCCTGGCCCCGCAAGGTGCCAACCAGTTTCAACTGCTGCTGAACTCTCAGGACGCGCTGACCGAATTCGATACGTTGGAGCCAGGTCGTTTCCAGGCACTGCGCGACGGCACCCGGGTGACCTACACCGAGAAACTGTCGGATGACCGGGTCAACCTGTCGGGCGTGTTCATGTCGCAAAAGAACCTCTCATCCGATAAAAAGGATCGTGGCATCTCGGTCCTGGTGGCTGAAAGCGGTCGTCAGGAAATCATGCCGGACGGCAATCGCTACCTGATCCTGGAAAACGGCTATCGCTACGACGGCAGCCCGGGGCAGGCCGATTACCGGGTCATCAAGTACGACACCCATGGCATGCTGCTGCCAAAGCCGGACGTCAGTGACGAAGTGACCGATCGTGATGCAATCAGCACCCGCACGCTGATGGGCAACGATGACGTGCGCTCCCATGCCGAGTTGCAATGGCGCCTGTCGTTGCCGTTGCTGGTCTTCATCGTGACCCTGATGGCGGTGCCGTTGTCGCGGGTCAATCCGCGCCAGGGCCGTTTCCTCAAGCTGCTGCCGGCGATTCTTCTCTACATGGCCTACCTGACGATCCTGATTGCCGCGCGCGGCGCCCTGGAAAAAGGCAAGCTGCCGCCTGCGTTGGGCCTGTGGTGGGTTCACGGGATCTTCCTGGCCATTGGCCTGGGCTTGCTGTACTGGGAGCCATTGCGCTTGAAGATGGCGAGTCGCCGCAGCGCGCTGGAGGTGGCTCGTGGTTAAGCTCGATCGCTACATTGGTAGCAGTGTGTTCCTGGCGATCCTGGCGGTACTGGGGATCATCCTCGGTCTGGCGACGCTGTTCGCGTTCATTGATGAAATGGGTGATGCCAGCGACACCTACACCGTCATGGATGTCCTGAGCTACGTGCTGCTGACGGCGCCACGTCGCCTGTACGACATGTTGCCGATGGCGGCGCTGATCGGTTGCCTGATCGGGCTAGGCGGCCTGGCCAGCAACAGCGAGCTGACCATCATGCGTGCGGCGGGCGTGTCGATCGGGCGGATCGTCTGGGCCGTGATGAAGCCGATGCTGGTGCTGATGGTGGCCGGCCTGCTGATTGGTGAGTACGTGGCGCCGGCGACGGAAACCATCGCTCAGGCCAATCGTTCGCTGGCTCAGGGCAGTGGCGATTCGCAAAGTGCCAAGCACGGCCTGTGGCACCGTCAGGGCGACGAGTTCATTCATGTCAACGCCGTGCAACCTAACGGCCTGTTGTATGGGGTGACCCGCTATCGTTTCGACAACGAGCGGCATTTGCTGTCGTCGAGCTTCGCCAGGCGTGCCGAGTTCGACACGGATCACTGGACGCTGAGCGACGTCACCACCACGCTGTTCCACGACAAGCGCAGTGAAGTGGTGAATACGCCGTCGGAGCGCTGGAATGTCACCTTGAACCCGCAATTGCTCAGCACTGTGGTCATGGCGCCGGATTCTCTGTCGATCACCGGTTTGTGGGGTTATATCCACTATCTGGCGGAACAGGGGCTGAACAACGGTCGTTACTGGCTGGCATTTTGGGTCAAGGTGTTGCAGCCATTGGTCACCGCGGCACTGGTGCTGATGGCGATTTCCTTCATCTTCGGCCCGTTGCGTTCGGTGACCCTGGGTCAGCGGGTGTTCACTGGGGTACTGGTGGGCTTTACCTTCCGTATCGTCCAGGATTTGCTGGGGCCCTCGAGCCTGGTGTTCGGTTTTCCACCGCTTTTAGCGGTGCTGCTGCCGGCCGGAGTCTGCGCGCTGGCAGGCTACTGGCTGCTGCGCCGAGCGGGTTGAGCGCAGTATTTTCAGTCTTTGCTGAGCCTATTGGACGCCCCGTTCGCAAGAGCGGGGCGTTTTTGCATTCGACGCCATTGACCTGCAAGCGTGACGCTTGCGTCGTGTATCAGGTACAATTCCCGGCTATTTTTCGGCGGGCTATGCCTGCAGCCTTTTTGAGTGTTGATCCGTGAGTGATTTGAGTCATATCCGCAATTTCTCCATCATCGCCCACATTGACCATGGCAAGTCGACGCTGGCCGATCGCTTCATCCAGATGTGCGGCGGCTTGGCCGAGCGCGAAATGGAAGCCCAGGTACTGGACTCCATGGACCTTGAGCGTGAACGCGGGATCACCATCAAGGCGCATAGCGTTACCCTGTATTACACCGCTAGAGACGGCATCAAGTATCAGCTGAACTTCATTGACACCCCGGGCCACGTCGACTTCACCTATGAGGTCAGTCGTTCGCTGGCGGCCTGTGAAGGTGCGCTGCTGGTGGTCGATGCCGGTCAAGGCGTCGAGGCTCAATCGGTTGCCAACTGCTACACAGCGATCGAGCAGGGCCTGGAAGTGATGCCGGTGCTGAACAAGATCGACCTGCCACAGGCTGATCCGGACCGCGTCAAAGAAGAAATCGAAAAAATCATCGGCATCGATGCCACTGACGCAGTGACCTGCAGTGCCAAGACCGGCCTGGGCGTCGATGAAGTGCTCGAGCGCCTGGTACACACCATTCCAGCGCCGACCGGGAATATCGAAGATCCGCTGCAAGCGTTAATCATCGACTCCTGGTTCGACAACTACCTGGGCGTTGTCTCCCTGGTTCGCGTGCGCCACGGCCGCGTGAAAAAGGGCGACAAGATCCTGGTGAAATCCACCGGCAAGATCCACCTGGTGGACAGCGTCGGTGTCTTCAACCCGAAACACACCGCCACCGTTGACCTGAAAGCCGGTGAAGTAGGCTTCATCATTGCCGGTATCAAGGACATTCACGGTGCGCCAGTGGGCGACACCCTGACCTTGAGTTCGACGCCGGACGTCGATGTGCTGCCAGGTTTCAAGCGCATTCAGCCGCAGGTGTACGCCGGTCTGTTCCCGGTCAGCTCCGACGACTTCGAAGACTTCCGTGAAGCGCTGCAAAAGCTCACCCTGAACGACTCGTCGCTGCAATACACCCCGGAAAGCTCCGACGCGCTGGGCTTCGGCTTCCGTTGCGGGTTCCTCGGCATGCTGCACATGGAGATCATCCAGGAGCGCCTGGAGCGCGAGTACGACCTGGACCTGATCACCACCGCGCCGACGGTAATCTTCGAGCTGCTGCTCAAGAGCGGTGAGACGATCTACGTCGACAACCCGTCCAAGCTGCCGGACCTGTCGGCCATCGAAGACATGCGCGAACCGATCGTTCGGGCCAACATCCTTGTGCCGCAAGAGCACCTGGGCAACGTCATTACCCTGTGCATCGAGAAGCGTGGCGTCCAGCACGACATGCTGTTCCTCGGCACGCAGGTTCAGGTGACCTACGATTTGCCGATGAACGAAGTGGTCCTGGACTTCTTCGACCGTCTGAAATCCACCAGTCGCGGCTATGCTTCGCTGGATTACCACTTCGACCGTTATCAATCAGCTAATCTGGTCAAGCTGGATGTGCTGATCAATGGTGACAAGGTCGACGCCCTGGCGCTGATCGTGCACAAGGATAATGCGCACTACAAAGGTCGCCAGTTGACCGAGAAGATGAAAGAACTGATTCCGCGCCAGATGTTCGACGTCGCAATCCAGGCCGCCATTGGCGGGCAGATTATTGCGCGGACCTCCGTCAAGGCACTCAGAAAGAACGTATTGGCCAAATGCTACGGCGGCGACGTCAGCCGTAAGCGCAAGCTGTTGGAAAAGCAAAAGGCCGGTAAAAAACGCATGAAGCAGGTCGGTAACGTGGAAATTCCACAAGAAGCCTTCCTTGCTGTGCTCAGGTTGGATAGTTAGGTCCTATGTCACTAAATTTCCCGCTGTTGCTGGTCATCGCTGTCTTCGTCTGCGGTCTGTTGGCGTTGCTCGATCTGGTGTTTCTGGCACCGCGTCGGCGTTCTGCCATTGCCTCTTATCAGGGCAGTGTCAGCCAACCCGATATGGTGGTGGTCGAGAAGCTGAACAAAGAACCTTTGCTGGTTGAATACGGCAAATCGTTCTTCCCGGTGCTGTTCATCGTGCTGGTGCTGCGTTCGTTTCTGGTCGAGCCGTTCCAGATTCCGTCCGGTTCGATGAAACCGACCCTGGATGTGGGTGACTTCATTCTGGTGAACAAGTTCTCTTACGGGATCCGCTTGCCGGTACTCGACAAGAAAGTCATCGAAGTCGGCGAGCCACAGCGTGGGGATGTGATGGTGTTTCGCTATCCAAGCGACCCTAACGTCAACTACATCAAGCGTGTAGTGGGCCTTCCGGGCGACCAGATTCGCTACACCGCCGACAAGCGCCTGTTCGTCAATGGCCAGTCGATCGCCGAGCAACTGGTCGGCTCCGAGCCGGGTACGCTGGGCAGTGCCGAGCTCTACAAGGAAAAACTGGGCGTCGCCGAGCACATGATCCGCAAGGAAATGAGCCGCTACCGCGCAACGCCTGATCGTTCCTGGACCGTGCCTGCCGGGCACTACTTCATGATGGGCGACAACCGCGACAACTCCAACGACAGTCGCTACTGGGATGACCCGAGCATTCCCAAGAACCTGCTCGGCATGGTTCCCGACCAGAACATCGTCGGCAAGGCTTTCGCGGTCTGGATGAGCTGGCCGGAACCCAAACTCGGTCATCTGCCGAATTTTTCGCGGGTTGGCCTGATCAAGTAATCACACACGGCGCTGTTGAACACAGCGCCGAATGCATTTCTGGCACCGACAGAACGTCGCCGCCAGCGTGCTGACAACGATACTCAGGATGTAATTTTTGAACACAGCGTTAATTGTCCCAGGCCTTCGCAGCTACGCTTTGAAGGAAGTCGACCACGAACTCAGCGTGGGTAAACCGTGAGCGTCTCTTTAAGTCGTCTCGAGCGTCAGCTCGGTTATACCTTCAAGGATCAGGAGCTGATGATCCTGGCCCTCACTCACCGCAGCTTTGCCGGGCGTAACAACGAACGCCTGGAATTTCTCGGCGACGCCATCCTCAACTTCGTCGCCGGTGAAGCGCTGTTCGACCGCTTCCCGTTGGCCCGTGAAGGCCAGTTGTCGCGTTTGCGCGCGCGCCTGGTGAAGGGTGAGACGCTGGCGGTGCTGGCGCGCGGTTTCGACCTGGGCGAGTACCTGCGCCTGGGTTCCGGCGAGTTGAAGAGCGGTGGTTTCCGCCGCGAATCGATCCTCGCCGATGCCCTTGAGGCGCTGATCGGTGCGATCTACCTGGACGCCGGCATGGATATGGCGCGAGAACGCGTGCTGGCCTGGCTGACGTCCGAGTTCGAGAGCCTGACACTGGTCGACACCAACAAAGATCCAAAGACCCGCCTGCAAGAGTTCTTGCAGTCGCGTGCCTGTGAGCTGCCGCGTTACGAAGTGGTGGATATCCAGGGTGAGCCGCATTGCCGGACGTTCTTCGTCGAATGTGAAATCACCTTACTGAATGAAAAAAGCCGAGGTCAGGGTGTGAGTCGTCGTATTGCCGAACAGGTAGCGGCCGCCGCAGCACTGATAGCCCTGGGCGTGGAGAATGGCCATGACTGATTCAACTGCAACTCGCTGTGGCTATGTCGCCATCGTCGGCCGCCCGAACGTGGGCAAGTCCACGCTGCTGAACCACATTCTGGGCCAGAAGCTGGCCATCACCTCGCGCAAGCCGCAAACCACTCGCCACAACATGCTCGGGATCAAGACCGAAGGCGCCGTCCAGGCGATCTACGTCGACACACCCGGCATGCACAAAGGCGGCGAGAAAGCCCTGAACCGCTACATGAACAAGACCGCTTCGGCGGCGTTGAAAGACGTCGACGTGGTGATCTTCGTGGTGGATCGCACCAAGTGGACTGAAGAAGACCAGATGGTTCTCGAGCGTGTCCAGTATGTGACCGGTCCCTTGATCGTGGCACTGAACAAGACCGACCGCATCGAAGACAAGGCCGAGTTGATGCCGCACCTGAGTTGGTTGCAGGAGCAACTGCCGAATGCGCAGATCATCCCGATTTCGGCCCAGCACGGGCATAACCTCGATGCGCTGGAGCGGGTCATTTCCGGGCACTTGCCGGAAAACGACCACTTCTTCCCGGAAGACCAGATCACCGACCGCAGCAGTCGTTTCCTTGCCGCCGAACTGGTGCGCGAGAAAATCATGCGCCAGATGGGCGCCGAGCTGCCGTACCAGATCACCGTGGAAATCGAAGAGTTCAAGCAGCAGGGCAAAACCCTGCATATCCATGCCTTGATCCTCGTTGAGCGTGACGGGCAGAAGAAAATCATCATTGGCGACAAGGGCGAGCGCATCAAGCGCATCGGCACCGAAGCGCGCAAGGACATGGAGCTGCTGTTTGACTCCAAGATCATGCTCAACCTGTGGGTCAAGGTGAAGGGCGGCTGGTCCGACGACGAGCGCGCCCTGCGTTCGCTGGGTTATGGCGACCTGTAATCAGGCATGGCGCAAGGCTTTGGATCTTGCGCCGACCTTTGTGGCGAGGGAGCTTGCTCCCGCTGGGTCGCATAGCGACCCCAAAACCATTCGCCACAATGTGCCTGATTCTCTGCGGCTGCTGATGTAGGGGCTGCTTCGCAGCCCAGCGGGAGCAAGCTCCCTCGCCACAATTGATCTCTCCAGAGATTCGAGCACTGATGTCAACCAACCCACCCCCCAGCCAACCCGCCTACGTCCTGCACTCTCGCGCCTATCGCGAAAGCAGCGCGCTGGTGGACTTCCTCACGCCGCAAGGCCGGCTGCGGGCGGTGTTGCGCAGTGCGCGGGGCAAGGCGGGGACCCTGGCGCGACCGTTCGTGCCGCTGGAGGTCGAGTTCCGGGGACGGGGCGAGCTGAAGAACGTTGGCCGTATGGAAAGCGCAGGCGTTTCCACCTGGCTCAATGGCGAGGCGCTGTTCAGTGGCCTGTACCTCAACGAACTATTGATTCGCCTGCTGCCCTCCGAAGATCCCCATCCCGCGGTATTCGATCACTACGCGGCGACCGTGCTGGCCCTCGCCGAAGGGCGTCCGCTGGAACCCTTGCTGCGGTCCTTCGAATGGCGGCTGCTGGATGACCTGGGATACGGCTTTGCGCTGAACCGGGATATCCACCAGGCTCCCATCGAAGCCGATGGCATGTACCGTCTGCAGGTCGACGCCGGGCTTGAGCGGGTCTATTTGCTGCAGCCCGGTCTGTTCAATGGCGCCGAGTTGCTGGCCATGGCCGAGGCTGACTGGAGTGCGCCGGGCGCATTGCCTGCCGCCAAGCGTCTGATGCGCCAGGCACTGGCGGTCCATCTGGGCGGTCGGCCGCTGGTCAGTCGCGAGCTGTTTCGCAAGCCGTAGGGGTGGTTGTTGCCCAGAGGCCTTCACCTGGCGTCAACAGACCCGGTATCCCCGTGTATGCTGTGCACCGAACTTTCTCTTCTTCTGGAGCGCTTCCGTGACCACCAGCACCCGCATTCTTCTTGGCGTGAACATCGACCACGTTGCCACCCTGCGTCAGGCCCGGGGTACTCGCTACCCTGATCCCGTGAAGGCGGCGCTGGATGCGGAAGAGGCGGGGGCTGACGGTATCACCGTGCATTTGCGCGAAGATCGCCGGCACATCCAGGAGCGCGACGTGCTGCTGCTCAAGGACGTGCTGCAAACCCGCATGAACTTCGAAATGGGCGTCACCGAGGAAATGATGGCGTTCGCCGAGCACATTCGTCCGGCGCACATTTGCCTGGTCCCGGAAACCCGCCAGGAACTGACCACCGAAGGCGGCCTGGATGTCGCAGGGCAGGAAGCCCGGATCAAGGCGGCGGTGGAGCGCCTGGCGAAAATCGGCTGTGAAGTGTCGCTGTTCATTGACGCCGATGAGCGTCAGATCGAGGCATCGAAACGCATTGGCGCCCCGGCCATCGAGTTGCACACCGGTCGCTATGCCGATGCGCAGACGCCCACCGAAGTCGCTGAAGAGTTGCAGCGCGTCGCCGACGGTGTGGCCTGCGGCCTGGCTCAGGGCCTGATCGTCAATGCTGGCCACGGTTTGCATTATCACAACGTTGAAGCGGTCGCCGCCATCAAGGGCATCAATGAGCTGAACATCGGCCACGCGCTGGTGGCGCATGCCCTGTTCGTCGGGTTCAAGTCGGCGGTATCGGAAATGAAAGCGTTGATTCTGGCAGCCGCGGCAAAAGCCTGAGGTAGATCGTACCCACGCTCTGCGTGGGAATGCCGCCCGTGACGCTCTGCGTCACATCCAGAGGCGGACGCTGAGCGTCCATTGAGGCATTCCCACGCGGGAGCGTGGGAATGATCAGTGTCAAAGCGGCGAGTTGTCTTGCGGCGGCTTGGTCTTGTCGATGCCCGGCACATGCAGGTTGCCTTCGGCAATCTGGTCGCCTTCGAGCTGCGGCTGCGTGACCCACGTCAGGATGTCGTAGTAGCGGCGGATGTTCGCCACGAAATGCACCGGTTCGCCGCCACGGGCGTAGCCATACCGCGTCTTGCTATACCACTGTTTCTGCGACAGGCGCGGCAGGATCTTTTTAACGTCCAGCCACTTGTTGGGGTTCAACCCTTCCTTGGCCGCCAGCTTGCGCGCGTCATCCAGGTGGCCGCTGCCCACGTTGTACGCGGCCAGGGCAAACCAGGTGCGGTCCGGCTCCTTGATCGAGTCGCTCAGCTGATCCTTCATATAGGCCAGGTACTTGGCGCCGCCCATGATGCTTTGCCTGGCGTCCAGTCGATTGGACACGCCCATGGCCTGCGCAGTGTTCTGGGTCAGCATCATCAGGCCGCGCACCCCGGTCTTGGAGGTGACGGTCGGTTGCCACAGCGATTCCTGATAACCGATCGCCGCCAGCAGGCGCCAGTCGACTTTCTCTTTCTTGGCGTACATCTTGAAGTGCTGTTCGTACTTGGGCAGCCGTTGTTGCAGGTGCTGGGCGAAGGTGGTGGCGCCCATGTAGCCGAGTACGTCGACATGCCCGTAATAGCGATCCTTGAGGCGTTGCAGGGTGCCGTTCTTCTGCACCTTGTCGAGGTAGGTGTTGATCTCGTTGAGCAGGCTGTTGTCGTCGCCGGCGGCCACGGCCCAGCTCTGGTTGCTGGCGTCGCCCAGGTCGAAGGCTACCCGGACGTTAGGGAAGTAAACCTGGTTCATGGCCACTTCGTTGGAGTCGACCAGTGTCAGATCGATCTGACCTTCGTCCACCATGCGCAGTAGGTCAACGACCTCAACGGCGTCAGACTCTTCGTATTCAATTCTGGGATTTTTCTGTTTCAGCGCTGCCAATTGCTCGGCGTGGGTGCTGCCCTTGAGCACCATGATCTTCTTGCCCACCAGATCCGCCGGATTGGTGGGGCGTGACTGGCCGTTGCGATAGATGATCTGTGGGGTGACTTCCAGATACGAGTGGGAAAACCTGACCTGTGCCTTGCGTTTCTCGCTGCTGACCAGACCGGCAGCAGCGAGCACCGGGCCGTTGGGCTTGCCCACCTGATCAAACAGATCGTCAAGGTTGTCGGCGGTTTCGATCTTCAGCTCGACCCCCAGATCGTCGGCGAAGCGCTTCACCAGCTCGTATTCGAAGCCGGTTTCACCGTTGCGATCCTGGAAGTAGGTGGCCGGGCTGTTACGCGTCACCACGCGCAGCACGCCATCCTCCTTTACGCGCTCCAGGGTGTTGGGTTTATCAACACAGCCGCCGAGCACCAGGAAGAGTCCGGTTGCGATGAGCCATTTGGCGTATCGCGGACGTAAGACCATTGGGGAAAACATCTGCGCAGTATACGCAAAGGACCACGGCCGCCATATCTCGACAGCACAGGGCTTGTCTGCTAGAGGCCAGAAAACTCGTGAAAAGCCCTCAAGAACGGGCGTTCAGGGCCTATCAGGGGGGCTGAAATAACCCTTTGAACGTGGGCCGATGAGCATTGGTTACAGGCCTCAAGCCCCTGGCCGACGTTCGGACGATATCGGGCGTAGCGTTTCGGGTGCTGTCGCGGACGGTTTAGGCTAGAATGCACGGCCTCAAAGCACACCCCTTCCCGAGGCTGTCCCGAAGATGTTGATCCTGCGCGGCGCTCCTGCCCTTTCTGCCTTTCGCCACAGCAAACTCCTTGAGCAACTGAGCCAGAAGGTCCCGGCTGTCAGTGGCCTGTATGCTGAATTCGCTCACTTCGCCGAGGTTACCGGCGTCCTGACCGGCGACGAACAGCAGGTGCTTGCGCGCCTTCTGAAGTATGGCCCCAGCGTTCCAGTACAAGAGCCGACCGGTCGCCTGTTCCTGGTGTTGCCACGTTTCGGCACCATCTCGCCATGGTCGAGCAAGGCCAGCGACATTGCCCGCAACTGTGGCCTGGGGAAAATCCAGCGCCTGGAGCGCGGCATCGCTTTCTACGTCACCGGTGAGTTCACCGACGTACAGGCCCAGCTTGTTGCTGGTGCACTGCACGACCGCATGACCCAGATCGTCCTGGAAAACCTGGAGCAGGCTGCCGGCCTGTTCAGTCACGCCGAACCCAAGCCGTTGACGGCGATCGACGTACTGGGTGGCGGTCGCGCTGCGCTGGAAACCGCCAACGTCGAACTGGGCCTGGCCTTGGCCGAAGACGAGATCGACTATCTGGTCAACGCCTTCGTCGGCTTGAAGCGCAACCCGCACGACATCGAACTGATGATGTTTGCCCAGGCGAACTCCGAGCATTGCCGTCACAAGATCTTCAACGCCAGTTGGGATATCGACGGCGAGAGCCAGGAAAAAAGCCTGTTCGGCATGATCAAGAACACCTACGTGATGCATAGCGAAGGTGTTCTGTCGGCTTACAAGGACAACGCTTCGGTCATCGTCGGCAGCGTTGCCGGGCGTTTCTTCCCGGACCCTGAAACCCGCCAGTACGGTGCGGTGCAGGAGCCGGTGCACATCCTGATGAAGGTCGAGACCCACAACCACCCGACCGCGATTGCTCCGTTCCCAGGCGCGTCCACCGGTTCCGGCGGCGAGATCCGCGACGAAGGCGCTACCGGTCGTGGCGCCAAGCCGAAGGCTGGCCTGACCGGTTTCACCGTGTCCAACCTGCAGATCCCGGGCTTCGAACAGCCATGGGAAGTGCCGTATGGCAAGCCCGAGCGCATCGTCACCGCGCTGGACATCATGATCGAAGGCCCATTGGGCGGCGCTGCATTCAACAACGAATTCGGCCGTCCGGCGCTGACCGGCTACTTCCGTACCTTCGAACAATCCATCACCACTCCGCACGGTGATGAAGTTCGCGGTTACCACAAGCCGATCATGCTGGCCGGCGGTATGGGTAACATCCGTGAAGGGCACGTCCAGAAAGGCGAAATCCTCGTTGGTTCCAAGCTGATCGTGCTGGGCGGCCCGGCGATGCTCATCGGCCTGGGCGGCGGCGCAGCTTCCTCCATGGCCACCGGCACCAGCTCGGCTGACCTGGACTTCGCTTCGGTACAGCGTGAAAACCCGGAAATGGAACGCCGTTGCCAGGAAGTCATCGACCGTTGCTGGCAGTTGGGTGAACACAACCCGATCAGCTTCATTCACGACGTGGGCGCGGGCGGCCTGTCCAACGCCTTCCCGGAACTGGTCAACGACGGCGACCGTGGTGGCCGTTTCGAACTGCGCAACATTCCAAACGACGAGCCGGGCATGGCCCCGCACGAGATCTGGAGTAACGAATCCCAGGAACGCTACGTTCTGGCGGTGGGACCTGCCGACTTCGAACGCTTCAAGGCGATCTGCGAACGCGAGCGTTGCCCGTTCGCCGTGGTCGGCGAAGCCACGGCCGAACCGCAGCTTACAGTCACGGATAGCCACTTCGGCAACAGCCCGGTGGACATGCCGCTCGAAGTACTGCTGGGTAAAGCCCCGCGCATGCACCGTTCGGTGGTTCGTGAAAACGAACTGGGCGACGACTTCGATCCGTCGACCCTGAACATCGCCGACTGTGTCGAGCGTGTTCTGCATCATCCGGCCGTGGCCAGCAAGAGCTTCCTGATCACCATCGGCGACCGCACCATCACCGGCCTCGTGGCCCGTGACCAGATGGTCGGCCCGTGGCAGGTTCCGGTGGCCGACGTTGCCGTCACCGCCACCAGCTTCGACGTCTACACCGGTGAAGCCATGGCCATGGGCGAGCGTACTCCGCTGGCGCTGCTGGACGCTCCGGCGTCGGGTCGCATGGCCATTGGTGAAACCCTGACCAACATTGCAGCCTCGCGCATCGGCAAGCTCTCCGACATCAAGCTGTCGGCGAACTGGATGTCGGCTGCCGGTCACCCGGGCGAAGACGCGCGTCTGTACGACACCGTGAAAGCGGTCGGCATGGAACTGTGCCCTGAGCTGGGCATCACCATTCCGGTGGGCAAGGACTCGATGTCCATGGCCACTCGCTGGAACGATGAAGGCGTGGACAAGTCCGTCACTTCGCCGATGTCGCTGATCGTGACCGGTTTCGCGCCAGTGACTGACATCCGCCAGACCCTGACCCCGCAACTGCGCATGGACAAGGGCACCACCGACCTGATCCTGATCGACCTGGGTCGTGGCCAGAACCGCATGGGCGCTTCGATCCTCGCCCAGGTCCACGGCAAGCTCGGTAGCCAGGCTCCGGACGTTGATGACGCCGAAGACCTGAAAGCCTTCTTCGCCGTGATCCAGGGCCTCAACGCCGACGGCCACCTGCTGGCCTACCACGACCGTTCCGACGGCGGTCTGTTGACCAGCGCCGTGGAAATGGCTTTCGCTGGCCACTGCGGCCTGAGCCTGAACCTCGACGGTCTGGCGGAAACATCGGCCGACATCGCTGCGATCCTGTTCAACGAAGAACTGGGTGCAGTGATCCAGGTTCGCCAGGACTCTACCCCGGACATCCTCGCGCAATTCAGCGCTGCGGGCCTGGGCGACTGCGTGTCGGTGATCGGTCAGCCGATGAACAACGGCGAGATCAGCATCACCTTCAACGGTGACACCGTGTTCGAAGGCCAGCGTCGCCTGCTGCAGCGTCAATGGGCTGAGACCAGCTACCAGATCCAGCGCCTGCGTGATAACGCCGACTGCGCCGATCAAGAGTTCGACGTCCTGCTGGAAGAAGACAACCCGGGCTTGAGCGTCAAGCTGAGCTACGACGTCAATCAGGACATCGCCGCGCCTTACATCAAGAAAGGCATTCGTCCACAGGTTGCCGTGCTGCGTGAGCAGGGCGTCAACGGTCAGGTGGAAATGGCGGCCGCGTTCGACCGCGCTGGTTTCAACGCGATCGATGTGCACATGAGCGACATTCTGGCCGGCCGTGTCGACCTGAATGAGTTCAAGGGCCTGGTGGCGTGTGGTGGTTTCTCCTACGGCGACGTACTGGGTGCCGGTGAGGGCTGGGCCAAGTCGGCGCTGTTCAACAGCCGTGCCCGTGACGCGTTCCAGGGTTTCTTCGAGCGTAACGACAGCTTCACCCTCGGTGTGTGCAACGGTTGCCAGATGATGTCCAACCTGCACGAACTGATCCCGGGCAGCGAGTCCTGGCCGCACTTCGTGCGTAACCGTTCCGAGCAGTTCGAAGCCCGTGTGGCCATGGTCCAGGTGCAGGAGTCGAACTCGATCTTCCTGCAAGGCATGGCCGGTTCGCGCATGCCAATCGCCATCGCCCACGGTGAAGGCCATGCCGAGTTCGAAAGCGAAGAAGCACTGCTGCAAGCCGATCTGTCGGGTTGCGTGGCGATGCGTTTCGTCGACAACCACGGCAAGGTCACCGAAAGCTACCCGGCCAACCCGAACGGCTCGCCGCGCGGGATCACCGGCCTCACCAGCCGTGACGGTCGCGTGACCATCATGATGCCGCACCCGGAGCGGGTGTTCCGCGCCGTGCAGAACTCGTGGCGCTCGGAAGAGTGGAACGAAGATGCACCGTGGATGCGCATGTTCCGTAATGCTCGCGTGTGGGTTAACTAAGCGCTGTGTACAAGCTTTCCTTTTTTGTTCCGGCCAGTCATGTGGAACAGGTCAAAAGTGCCGTATTCGCCGCCGGTGGCGGCCGAATCGGTGACTATGACCACTGTGCGTGGCAGGTGCTCGGCCTGGGTCAGTTTCGTCCGTTGGATGGCAGTCAGCCGTTCATTGGCGAAGCCGGGCAGGTCGAGCAGGTCGAGGAATGGAAGGTCGAGCTTGTCGTGGCCGATGAGTTGATTCGCTCGGTGGTGATGGCTTTGAAACAGAGCCATCCCTACGAGACACCGGCGTATGAGGTGTGGCGGTTGGAGGATTTCTGATCTTCTGGTCCGCTGAAATGAGAAACCCGCTGATTCGTCAGCGGGTTTTTTATTGCCCGGGATTTGTTGATGGCGCGAGGCTAGATCCGTTACGGGGCGGCCTTTATGTCGACCTGATTTATCGGTACACGCAACTTCCCTGTGGACGCTGGCTTGCCAACAAGGGAGGCGTGTCAGACGTCGTAGAAATCTCCCACATATCTTTCAGGTTGCCGCTCGGAAGTGCGCTATCTAGCCTTTGAGCATTGCAGCCAATCATGCGATTGGCACTGCAAGCCCTTCGATAGTTTGCATGGTGTTTATCACTTGGTTGAACCCTCACAAACATCATCGCCCTGCATCAGTATTTGAGGTTCAAGAATGGATTTGCCGGGCGCAGTAACTCCCCGTGTCAATACGAGTACGGCGTTGGGGCAGGCGTTGATTTCGTTGTTCAAATCCGTCGAAACGGAACTGGTGCTTGATGACGCTGAGCCAGGCGTGGTCAAAGTCATCGTGTTCGGCGGGTGTGCAGTTCATCTCTACACAAATCATCGTGTTTCCACGGACGTCGATGCCGAGATTTACTCCGCTAAGGTCCCTGAAGGCCTTCATCTTCAAACCTTGCTCGCAGAGGTTCCTGAGCAATTTGTCGATGACCGATCCGGCCGATTGATGGAGTTGAACTACGACCTTCAATACCATACAAGCTTTGGTCCGATTCACGAGGACTATTGGGAGCGGAGTCTTCCCCTTGCAGAGTTCCCGATCGAGTCACCGCTGCATGTCCACATTGCAGCGCCTGTCGACATCGCCATCTCCAAGCTGGGCAGAGCCACGGATCAGGACATTGGCGACATCATGGCGCTTCTCAGGGCTGGCTTCATAGTGACAACCGAACTCCGTCGGCTGGCATTGGAGGCAATTGATGTATATGTTGGCAACAAAGAGTCACCAACCTCTGTTCTTGCAAATATTCTGCAAGACTACCTGGAGAAATCAGATGACGAAGCCCCTTAACGGCCACGTCCTCTCATCCACTTTGGATACCCTGGTCAAATGCCCTTTGAATCAAGCAGATGACGCAGCGCTTGTGAGCCTCGCCAAAACTGTTTGGTACTCGAACTCGAACCTTGAAAGTGAAGTCAGGGCTTTTCTACGGCGGCACACTAGCGAAGTCGAAGTTCGTCGTGCGGGTTACTTGCTTGAGCGGCTAACCCGTTTTGCCTGTGTGTCTGATAGCCGCGTGTCGGAAACCTTTAGCGCCCTGGAGCTTTTTTCAAGCTCGACTCCCAAGCAAGAAGTGAAGCCGCAGGCAGCTGTTTCGCTACGCAAGCGCCGTGATGAACTCGCTGCTATTTGGGGGCTGAGTGAAGGTCTTGGACTTAAGGCCCAGACACTCATGCCCTTTCAGACTCGGCATTACGCGGCTGAGCAACGCGCGGCGTTTTCCTGAGCCCAATCAACATTACAAAAAACCGGCTTAGGCCTAATGCCGATCAGTTAAGCCAAAGACCAGCCGAACATAGTACCCGTGGCGAGGGAGCTTGCTCCCGCTGGGCTGCGTAGCAG